>JAURZE010000022.1:0-300000 GCA_030653545.1 Nitrospira sp.
ACACCCAGCGCGAGTTGAACGCCATCGCCCATCGGTTGAACACGCGCCCGAGGAAATGTCTCGACTTTGCCACGCCCCTGGAAGTCTATGCGCAATTGCGCCATCATTCACCCGTTGCACTTGGAACTTGAAACCGCCCTGTAATTACCTCTACATGGCGACGCCAGTGCTGCTCTTCGACATACCCGAGAGGGGAGGACTCGGCCAGCTTTGTTGAGAGAAGGCCCAGGGAAGCAAGATTCACTTTTCCTTCTTCTCTTAAACCTGTATCAATGAGCAGATCTCCACTTTGATTCACAATCTGATATTCCAATCCCGCCTGCATTCCCCAGAGTGCATGCAACGAATCCAGGGTGTGGGTAAAGTAGGTTTCCAGAGTCGGCAACGCGATGCGAAGTATCAGGGCCCCGATGAATTCGTTCCGGTCCCCTCTGATCGGCGCCGTAAATTGCAGGGTGTGGCTGTCGTGAAGATCGGCTATGGAAAGCGAGGCCTCCAGGGTGTCGGTGGGGGTGAGGCTTCGGACGGGCTCAAACCATGTTGCTCCGCTCAGATCATTTCCGATGCTCTCCGGGCTAGTGGCTGCGATAATGTGCCCGGTCGCATCCGTGAATCCAATCCACTGGTACACGCGATAGGCCCCTAGGACCCATTCCAAATGCCTGGTTATGGCCACCGGGTTGTGTTCCCGGAAGAGTTTGTGTTGTGTCAACACCCGAATGTCCCCGCGGCGTTCGACCAAGAGATTATTGATAGTCCCTGCGATATCGACCGCAGCCATCGCCAGAGTCCTGCCGGCGTGTCCGATCAATTTGGTTTGGAGATACTGCAGGGATAGGCCCGCTAAGAGGACCATAACGACGAAGGTGATAATAGTCACCATTACTAGGCGCCACGATGACAGGGCGTCATCGCGCCGAATACTGTGCCAGGTTTGTGCCGACTTCGTCATGGGATGGATCTCATGGACTCAGACGTTGCCGAGAAGGTCTCCTCGAGTGCTCGGTAGAGCTGGCGGAATCCATTGCTGCAGGGGTGTTAGCCAAGTTCGACTCACGGTACGGACAAGCTTTTGCCGGTTATGAAGATTTCATGAGGGCTAGTACGGCAGCCTTCCATCAAGGATTGTCCTCAGGCGTAGCACAAGGTGTCGCTGTGCTTCATCGGTTGATAAGGCGCCAAACTGTAGCTGCAGGTTCGTATCGGGGGATTTTCTCGCGAGGCAGAAGGTGGATCAGGCTATGGATTGCTATACCGAATCAATCGTATCAAATGGCAGGGGGGGGCAAAAGTCAGTCCAGTTTCAGGTTGGTGCTGTGAGCCGTCTTCGTGCTCCACCTTGGACGATGAGGAATTCGTAGAGGCGGCATTCGATGGCGCCGTTGAAGAGGGGCGTGCGTTTGGTGGGAGCCAGGCCGATGAGCTTCGGAGCCCGGAGGTCTCCGGTGAAGAGATACACGCGCCAGCCGACGCACCGGGTTTTCAGCCAGGAGCCCAGTTTGGGATAAAACACATCCAGATCGGCTTGAGTGCCGAGTCGGACGCCATAGGGGGGATTCATGACGATGGTGCCGGGCTCTTGCGGAGGAGTGAGATCGAACAAATCTATTTGGGTAAGTGCGATGTCATTGGCGACTCCGGCGCGGGTGAACTGATCCTTGGCGGTTTGCACGGCGCGCGCGTCTCGATCTGATGCATAGATGGAGGCCGGAGCCGCTGGCAATTGTTTGGCTTGGGCCTGAGCCTGGACCGTTTTCCAGAGTGCCTGGTCGAAATTCGAGAAGAGTTCAAAGGCGAAGCGCCGACCCAGTCCGGGGGCTATTCTCCTGGCAAGCATGGCCGCTTCGAGCGGAATGGTCCCCCCGCCGCAGAGGGGATCGAGGAGTGGGGTGGTTCCGTTCCAGCCGGTGAGCTGGACGATGCCGGCGGCCAGATTCTCGCGCAAGGGGGCTTCGACGGTGGATTCGCGGAAGCCGCGCTTGAAGAGCGAGTCCCCCGTGGTTCCGAGATAAAGCGTGAGATGGGTGGCATCGAGAAAGGCGTCGATCCGGATGTCCGGGCGGTTGGAGTGTACGCTGGGACGAGCGCCTTTCAGCTTGGTGAAGGTGTCACAGACGGCATCCTTAATGCGCAGTGTGACGAAGTCGATACTTTTAAGCGGACAGTGCTGTGCGCTGGTTTTGACTTTGATGGTGCGCGCGGGGGTGAACCATTGTGGCCAGGGGAGAGCGGAGGCTGCGACGTAGATATCTTGTTCGGTGCGATACGGGACGTGCGCGACTTCCAGCAGTATACGGCTGGCCATGCGACTTTCCAGATTGGCCCGGTAGATGGTGGCGAGACCGCCGGAAAATCCGACGCCTCCCTCGGCTGGGCGCAGGTCGGTGGCGCCGAGGGCGGCCAGTTCCTGTTGCAGCAACGCTTCGAGGCCGCGCGGACAGGGTGCAAAGCAGCGGTAGTTTGTGTTATCCATCCTGATCACCTAATGAGAAAGAGCCTGCCGTGAAATTCTGCAGTACCTGCGGGGCCCCGGTCAGCCAAAAGATCCCAGCCGGCGACAATGTGCTGCGCTATGTGTGCGACCATTGTCAGGCTATTCATTACCACAATCCCAAGATTGTCGCTGGCTGTATTCCCGAATGGGAGGGGCAGATCCTGTTGTGTCGGCGTGCGATCGAGCCGCGGCTGGGGCTCTGGACGTTTCCGGCCGGATTTATGGAGATCGGGGAGACGACGGAAGAGGCGGCGGCCCGGGAGACGAAGGAAGAGGCGCTGGCGGATGTGGAGATTACGGCGTTGTACGCGGTGCTCAGTATGCCGCATATCGGGCAGGTGTACATGGTGTTCCGCGGGCGCATGCTGACCCCTGAGTTTGGAGCCGGCGCTGAAAGCCTGGAGGTGCGTTTGTTTCCCCGCCACGCGATTCCCTGGGATGGCATGGCCTTTCCGGTGGTTGCTGAAGCGCTTCGTCGGTTTGTGAAGGATGCCGCTGTGGGGCAATTCCCTCTGCATCTGGCGAGCGTCGATGATCGGATGCCGCCTGAGCCGGTTCCTGATTTGTGACCGGCCGCTACCGAAGGCGGGCGCGCGGCACAATGGCGTGGATGTCTACGAGCGAGTCGGTGCGATCGATCGTGTAAAAAATCCGCCAATCCCCGACAGCGTATTTCGACAGGCCCGGCAGATTCGGCGCGACCGGCTCATGGCGCAGGTTGTCCACGTTTGACGCGATCCATTTGGTTTTGTCGAAGAGCCGTTGGGCCATAGCGGGATCAACCTGCGTCAGGTCCTGGATGACGGTCGGTCGGAAGGCGAGGCGAAACCAGGCCATGGTCGGTTACCAGCGCAGCCCGAGTCGGTCGGCCACGTCATCGCCCGAGAGTCGTTCGCTGCTGGTGAGGGACTCTTTCAAGCGCGCCTGCAGGGCGTCCCCCAATGCCAACCCGAGGTCCGGATCGCCAATGAGTTCGCGTAGGCGATCGTCGACGAGGCCCTGGACGAGTTCTTTTAACTGTTGGGGTGTAAGCTGGGAGAGATCCATGGTTTGAGAGGATACGGAGTTGCTCGGGAGAATTGCAACATTCCTGTTGCGAGAGGCGAGGAAGGCTTAGGCGGCGTGCGTGGCGGACGAGAGTTTGGTGATCAGTTGATTGAGGCGTTCGAGTTGCGGGGGCGCAATCGTGAGGAATTCGATGCCGATACCGTGCGAGCCGGTCCAGCGGACCGCGGCATTGGAAATGATGATCGGGGAGGCTTCTCCGGGGAGTTGCAGTGAGACCTCCAATTGCATGCCCGTAAACGGTCTGATGACGCTTTCGACCCGGCACCCTTTGAGGGAGACATCGCGGAGCGCGGCGTTATACTTCAATCGATCCCGCTGGACGAGCGTGCTCGAGATGGAGGCCGGGAATCGGGGAAACTTCCGTGTCACCATTGTCAGGACTCCTCTGATAGCTGCTCAATCAATTGCGCCAACCGATCTCGCTCTGACTCCTGCATGCCGAGAAAGTCGACGCCGAAATCATCTTCCATGGTCCATCGGACAGTGGCCGCATGGACATGGATCGGTCCAATCGTGGGTGGGTGGAGTTCGAGTTTGAGGATAGCGCCGATTTCTACGGTGACATGTGCGGCGCTCATGATCTTGCATCCACCCAGGCCGAGGTTGTACACGGTACCTGTGGTAACGCAGTCGCCGGTGCACGAGATGGGGAATTCGACACGATAGCGGGTTTGTTGGCGTAACTCAGCCTTTTCCCGTTCACGTTTGGATTGAGTGGCAAGGGGCCGCATAGTGGGCAAATATTTCCTGTTCGCTACCGTGGTGTAATTCTCTCTGAAGGCTATGTGGCAAGGACGGGAATGTCAATTAAAACGCTGATCTGTGCGAGAGTCTCTCATGTTCACGGTTGAGGAATTATGGCCATGAAGCGAAAATCGGGAGAGCCGATCTACTTAGGGCGTCATGTGCTGGCGCTGGGGTTGGCGGTGGTTTGTCCGGGAGCGCTTCCTCAGCTCTATCATCTGATGGTCGCTCCGATTTCGATGGAGGTCAGGCTGGGGGCGGGATTGCTCATTGCCGTAGGCGCGGGCCTGGTGCTGGTGCGACTGTACTCAGTGTCAGCGAAAAACGAGCCGTAACGAATCAGCATCGCAGCTTCGTTCAGCGACGGCCCCAATGCCGGTAGTGCCGCGGACCCCAATAGATGTGCGGGCCATAGTAATACGGGTACCCATAAAATCCCGGGCGCCCCAGATAGAGGCCCAGTCCCACGGCCGGCGGGTACACGTAGGTGTAGGCGCTGTAGGGGACAGAGGGAACGATAGTGGGCGGGGCTGCCAGTTGCCTTTGCATGTCTGCTGTGGCGG
Organism: Nitrospira sp.; assembly: GCA_030653545.1. Taxonomy (NCBI): domain Bacteria; kingdom Pseudomonadati; phylum Nitrospirota; class Nitrospiria; order Nitrospirales; family Nitrospiraceae; genus Nitrospira; species Nitrospira sp. Next base: position 4,870 of record JAURZE010000022.1, read on the forward strand.
CGGCCTGCCGGTCGCTCTGCTGTTTAAGCTGTTCGACGGCGCCTTGTTGAGCTTGCAGCTGCCCTTTCAGCTTTCCGATCTCTTCCCGCTGCAATTCGATAAAGGTATTGAGACAGCGGGTTTGCGCCTCACCTTCGTACGTCGAACATTCCCAGGGTACTGGTTGATTCTGAGCATGCGCCAACCCGGTTGCCAGGAGTATGGCTGCCGCTGCGGCTCCGACGATGAGGATGGATTGCGCAAAGCGCTGAGTGTGGGAGGGCGCCATCACGGTTGCCTGACGGGCCATAGTGTTCCTCCTCGTGTGACGTGTATCTGCGTACACGCTACCATGTGAGATCAGGTTTGAATAGCCCTGCATGTTTCACTCAACGCACGAGCGCTTTCACGGTTGACGAACAGGGATCTGTTCCGCTGTGTGCAGGCGCGGGTGGTGGTTTGATTTTGAGGGAGCGGCCCCCCTAGAATGCACCATCATTCACACGAGAAGCGCATGCGATCTCCTTCATCCAAGCCGCCGCGGCGGAAGACCAGGTCCAAACCTAAGAATGCCATGCTCACGCCATCCCTGAAGCGCCGGTTCCAGCAGCGTTTGCTTAAGTGGTACGGCGAACACGGGCGCGATCTGCCCTGGCGCAAGACATCCGATCCGTACCATATCCTCGTGTCGGAAGTGATGCTGCAGCAGACGCAGGTCGACCGGGTCATTCCCAAATACCATGAGTTTCTGGATCGCTATCCGAGTTTTGAGCATTTGGCGGAGGCGCCCGTTGCCGATGTGAAGAAGACCTGGTATCCGCTCGGCTATAACATCCGCCCGGAGCGGCTCCACAGCATCGCGTGTGAAACGGTGGAGCGATACGGCGGGCAGTTGCCCAATGATGCGGAGGAATTGCTGTCCTTTAAAGGGATCGGGCGGTATACGGCCGGGGCGATTCGTTCCTTTGCCTTCAACGAAGATGCCCCCATTCTCGATACGAACGTGATTCGCGTGCTGCATCGCGTATTCATTGCCGAGGGCGATCCCAAAATGCAAAAGGCGCAGCTGTGGGAGTTGTCCGAGGCCTTGATCCCGCGCGGCAAGGGTTATGACTTCAATCAAGCAATCATGGATTTTGGCGCGATGGTCTGCACCGCGCGCGATCCCTATTGTCTGCTTTGCCCGATGAAGTCGATCTGCAAGACGTATCCGTTCGATGGCGCGTCGACCAGGAAATAGGGGGTATGACAATCATCGAAGTTGCCGCCGGTTTGATTCAGCGCGACGGGCGGTACCTGATTGCCCGGCGAAAGGCCGGAGTGCATCTCGCCGGCTATTGGGAATTCCCCGGGGGAAAGCGTGAGCATGGCGAATCGCTGGAGGAATGCCTACGGCGAGAATTGCGCGAAGAGTTAAACGTGCTGGTCGGCATTCCTCTGCCGTATCGAATAGTGCGGCATGAGTATCCGGAGAAGATCGTGGAGCTACATTTCTTTCGTTGCGCCATTGAAAGCGGCGAAGCTGAGGCGTTGGATTGCGCAGAGCTGCGGTGGGTGTTGCCGGAAGAATTCGATCAGTTCACCTTTCCACCTGCTGACGGAGTGATTCTCGAGTCTCTGCAGCGCGATAGGGTCATGGAGTCGCCATGAAAGTCGTATTGGATATTGAGACGGTTCAAGCGCCGCGTGCGGAATGGGCACACCTTGTCGGAAAAGAGCACCCGCCGGAGGACGCTTTGGCCAGGCCCGGAGGACTGGACCTCTTTGAAGCCGGTGCCGCTGAGGAAGCGCGCCATGCTGAAGATGAGCAGTACGCCAAATCAGCGTTCGATGGGACGTTCAGCAAGATTGTCTGCATCGGCCTGCTCGAATTCTCCGATCAGTTGGAAGCCCGTAGCGCGGTGGCCTGGTATGGGAGCAATGAGAAGGAGCTACTCCGTCAGTTCTGGGCCAGGATTGCGCAAGACCGGCCCACCTTGTTCATTACGCATAACGGCCTGGGATTCGATCTCCCGTTTATTAAAAAACGATCGATTATTCACCAGGTCAAACCGAGTTACGACATCAATCTGGCGAAGTTTCGAGCCGAACCGGTTTATGACACGATGGCGATCTGGAGTAATTGGGATACGCGCGGGTGGGTCAAGCTGGATGTGCTGGCACGCGCGCTGAATGTGGAAACCAAGTCGGGGAGCGGATCGCAGGTGGCAGAGATGTGGGAGAAGGGCCAGGGACAGGAGCTGGCTCGGTATTGCCTGCAAGATACGTATGTCACGTATGCCTGTTTTTGCCGAATGAATTTCCGGCAGCCCCTGTCCAGTGATGTTGTCTTGCTCCAGCCGGAGTTGCTGGAGCTTTTGTAGCTATGGTTTCGCCCTATCGAGTCGGCTGAAGTTCGGCGGGCTTCTTCTTGGGTGCCGGCTTCGATGAGACATTCTTGGCTTTCATCGCATCGCGTTCGGCGGTGCGTTCCTTCAGCTCCTTCTTCATCCACTCTGTTTCCTTGCGAAGGATTTTGATTTCCGATTCCTTGAGAGCGTTGGCTTCTCTCGCTTGGCGCAGTTCGTCCAGCTTCTTATTGAGGATGTCTTCAGTCGTCAGGTCGCTCGTTGGTTTGTCCGCGGATGCGGACATGTCGCTGATCGCGACAGCTTGGACCGGTGCTGAAGACTCTTGTCTGGCGGCCACTTTCACAGGAGCCGACAATGCAGGCTGTGCGGCGGGTGCCGGAGTTGCCATCGCTGCTACGGGCATGGCAGCGGGCATAGACGCTCTGGCCAGCGCGGTGTAGTCGATCACCATCGACATGGCCCCGGCGGCACCGTTGGCCGCAAACGAGGGGGCCGACTCGATGTGGGCAGCCGATTTCGGCATGAACCAGGCGGCTTTCATCCCCTTGGGGGAGGAGATGGTGAAATAAGCCGCTCCATGTTGCACGTAAAGGGTGCCCGCGGTGGGTGCAGCGCCTGACCCTGCCGATGAAGATACACGGAAACCGACAATCTGCTCCGGTTTCGCTCGCGACAATCCTTGGGCTAGCAGGGGAGCGAGAAACTCGGCATCTCCATCGCTGAATACTCTCATCGGCTTACTGCCACTCGCGGGCATTCTGCTGGAGGCCGAGGCGGCCTCCTCGGTCATGACACCTTTCACAATTTTCAGCATCGTATTCTGATCAATGATCGTCGGGTGATTGGCCTCGAAAGACCATTCAGACACTTCCTCGAGATAGACAGAGCCTTTGGCGCTCTGATGCATGGACTGGGATCCTGAGACCATGGAACAGCCGCTAAAGAGCACGGCTGCCAGAAGCCATCCTGTTGTCCTGTATCGAGTCTGATTGTTGCGAATTGAATGCATGGCTGCTCCTTCTCCTGTGGATAGAAAAATATCGGCGTGTGTAAGGGTACTGTCTAGATGCGTAACTGGCGTTCGGGGGATTACCAGATGCCGAGGCCCATGAGGACCATACCAACAGCCATCCATCCAAAAACGCCCAGTGAAATAATTGTCTCGAGTGTCATGCGCCAGTCCGCTTGGTTTAATGATGAATGTTTTGGTTGACTCTTTTTGGTCGCTCTCGTTCCTTTTGGTAAGCAAATGACATGCCATTGAGAAGTAAGGAGAAAAGTATTCATGGATTGAGTAAGAAAATGATGTCTCTTGGGCGATGGGAGTCTTCTCTTCGCATTAAATAACCAGACAGAGAGATGATGCAATGAGTCAATTAGTTAAATAAATCAGCTGGTTACGTAGATGATTATAGAGAGATGTTGTGGGTGGATGGGCGGAGTCTTTGGATACGAAAATGAAAGGGAAGAGAGGCGAACGCTAAAGGAAGCTTTTGGATTGATGGGTGTTTCCTGACGGAAGCGTGTCAGAAAATGTTCAGTGTCTTGTGTAGGCGTGCAAGAATGTTCCTGAGCTGACTAGGGTTTACTGGCAAAGAAAATGGTGAATATTTCGGCAAACGTGATTACGAGTAGGGTGCTTCCCACGAGGTTATTCGGCGAACAGCGCGGCCACCGATGAGTCGGTGATCCGACGATGCGTTAATCTGCCAGGCTGGAGAGGTTCACGGGCTTTATCCCAGATGACCGCGATGTTTCCGTCGGTTTTGCCCATCCAGCGGTCCGGTGAACGGGTGGCTTCCCGCTCGACGAGCACTGAGAGAGTTTGGCCAACGTATTCACGATTTCTTGCCCCGCCGATCTCGCGCTGAAGCTCTACAAGCCGCTTCACGCGGTCGCCCTTCACCGCTTCAGGTATGTCGTCCTGAAATTTTCTGGCGGCGATGGTGTTCTTCCGTTCGGAGTAGGCAAAGACGAAGGCTGAATGGAACCGGGTTTGCTCGACGAGGCGGCATGTGCTCTCGAAGTCTTGCTCGGTTTCTGTACTAAACCCGCAGATGATGTCAGTGGTCAGGACGATGTCCGGTATCATTCCCTTGATCTGGTTGACCAACCCGGAGTATTCGGCGGCGGTGTACTCGCGTCCCATCAGGTCGAGCATGCGATCGCTCCCGGATTGGAGCGGCAGATGAATGTGCTTGCAGATCTTCGGGTGTGAAGCAATGGCGTCGAGCAGCGAACGCGGGTAGTCCTTGGGGTGCGGCGAGGTAAAGCGGACCCGTTCGATCCCGGCAGTGTCGGCTACGGCTGAGATGAGTTTGGCAAAGTCCCAATCGCCGGAACGATAGGAGTTCACATTCTGCCCGAGCAGCGTAATTTGTTTGTATCCGAGGGACGCGGCTTGCTGCGCTTCGGCCAGGACGCTCTGGGGATCGCGTGAACGCTCACGTCCGCGGGTGTACGGGACGACGCAAAAACTGCAGAAATTGTCGCAGCCGCGCATGACAGTGATCCAGGCATTGACCCCGCCTTCGCGATCCGGTAGCACCCCCTCGTAGGTTTCGTATTCGGACAGGTCCAGGGCAAAAGCCTTCTTGGCAAAACCCTGCTCTTGCGCCTGCAGTGCATTCGTAATCAACATCGGGAGTTGGCGGTAGGCATCGGGACCGGCGAGGACGTCGATCAGCGGCACTTTCTTCGTCAACTCATCTTTGAGGCTTTGCGCCATGCAACCCAACACGCCAACGACGAGCGGGCGTTCTTTCTTGACCGCCTGCAACTCTCCGAGATGGCCGTAGACCTTGTTGTGCGCGTTCTCCCGAATGGCGCAGGTGTTCATCAGCATTACGTCGGCCCGCTCACGGTCTTCCGTGAAGGCAAACCCGTCCTGTTTGAGCAATGAGCGGACGAGCTCACTGTCAGACTCGTTCATCTGACAGCCGAATGTTTCAATATGGACAAGATGCGGCGTAGGCTTGTTCGTCATAGCATCGGCAACATGGTCGTGGTGGCCGGGCGACCTGCCAGGTGGCCGACAGCCCAACGTTCACTGGCGGCAGTGATGGTGACGGAATGCATTTGGTTCGTCAGTTCAGATTGCGAAGGGACAGCGACTTTCAGGAAAGTGGACGTCGTGCCTACTGCGAAACCGTCATGGTAACCGGCTTCGAACAAGACGGGGATCGTCGCTCCAATATGCCTATCGTGGACAGCGAGGCGTTTGGCTTGCGAGAGACCCGTTAAGATAGCCGTCCGCCGTTTCATTTGCGTGGGGCTGACGGGGTTGGCCAGTTTTACCGCCGCGGTTCCCGGTCTTGGTGAAAATGGAAACACGTGGAAATAGGCGAAGGGAAGTTCGGTAGCGAGCTTCAATGTATTGCCGAAAGCCGTCTCATCTTCCCCGGGAAAGCCGACCATGATGTCCGTGCCGAGTCCTAAGTTGGGAATTCTGCGTAAGGCGCGCGTAATCAGCTGCACATAATCCTGGGCCGAGTACGAGCGGTTCATCGCGGCCAAGATCTTGTCATCTCCACTTTGGAGAGGGATGTGGAGATAGGGACAGAGTTTGGCTGACGAGGCCATCAGTTCCAGCAACTGATCGGTGACCGTGGTCGGCTCGATGGAAGAAATCCGGATGCGCTCCAGACCGGGGATAGTCTCCAGCCGAGTGATCACGGTACAGAGATCCGCACCGGCCTGGTGGTATTGTCCGATGTTCACGCCAGTTAACACGATTTCCCGAACACCCTGGTCGGCCAGGAGTTTGGCCTCGCGCAACAGATCGTCGAGCAGGCGGCTTCGTTCCCGGCCTCGTGCAAAGGGGATCAGGCAGAAACTGCACATGGTATTGCAGCCGTCTTGAATCTTGAGCGGCGCACGCGTGGAATCCGGTGCGCCATACTCGGGAAGTTCAAAGTCTTCCGGGGCGATGGTCTTGGTGCGATGCACGACCGGCGCCGCGTGCTTCTGCAGCCGATCGCTTGGCGGAAGAAAAGTCGGGAGATCGAGCTTATATTGATTGCCGACGATCAGGTCGATGCCGGCCTGCTTCTTCAACCCTTCCGGTCCCGTCTGCGCGTAGCAGCCTGTGACCGCGATGAAAGCCTTGGGCGAATGCTTGAGCGTCTTGCGAATGAGATAGCGGGAAGTCCGTTCAGCGTCTTCCGTGACAGAGCAGGTATTGAGGACGAGAAGATCTGTTGGCTCACCGAACGCGACCAGGCGATAGCCGTCCTGCCGCAATCGTTCGCCGAGTACGGCGGTTTCCGCCTGGTTGAGCCGACAGCCCAGCGTATGCAGTGAGGCGCGTGGTTGTGCAGTGTTCGTGGTCATCCCGCGACATTATAGGGGAGGGGTCGCAAGAGGGGCAAGGTGAGATGCTGTACGGCGTCGAATTGACACGGATTTTTTAGATCGATACAGTGTCCGGACTTGCCGGGAGGTGTCGGGATGGTCTCACGAGCGACCTGGATGCTCACACTGCTGATTGCCTCCCTCTTAATGGTGCCTGCCCGCACTGCGTCCCACGGAGTCTTGCCGGTTGAACCGGAGCTGACCACGCGGCTCGACGAGCTCTACGACCATGAAGCCCGTCTTTTTCTGATGCTGTATTCCTTAAAAGGGGACGGTCAGGTGGATTATGTGACGGGCAGGTCCGTGCAGGAGTATGCCCGGAGCAACTATGGCAATCCTATCTATAAGACGGATGAGTACCCGCTCTTCTATTGGTGGGATCATACGATGTGGAATGATCCCGAGCAAGACGGAGTGAACGGGAACGAGCGCGTGTATCAGGAACACATTGACTTCGATATCTTGCGGTACAAACCCTGTACGTTTAACGGCCAACCCTGTTAGTTTCCGTCACATCATCCCGGCGTTCGAACGGTGTCGGCCTAATTCTTGGCGCCGGTCTGCGCGTGATTTGAGATTCTGCTGCAGAAGTGTTCTCGTTGAGTGTTATTCTGCCTTCAAAGCGATGTGCAGGCGCAATTTGCGTCTTGAGCATGGTCAATGAATGACGAATCGAATGAATTTTTCTAAGTTCATCCCCTTGGCCTTGTTGAATCGCCGTTTGGCGGTCATGTTCCCCCTTGGGTTTCTGTCAGGGCTTCCGCTGGCGCTCACGGCAGGGACGCTGCAAGCCTGGCTCACGGTCGAAGGGGTGGATCTGAAAACCATTGGCATTTTCACGCTGGTGGGATTGCCCTATACGCTCAAGTTTCTCTGGGCGCCGGTGATCGATCGGTTGGTTCCTCCCTGGCTAGGGCGCCGGCGCGGCTGGATGGTGCTGACGCAGCTCTGTGTCGCACTCGGCGTGGTCCTGATGGCGGTGACGAGTCCGCGGCATCATCCGGAGCTGCTTGCGGTCTTTGCCCTGCTCGTGGCCTTTCTCGCGGCCTCACTCGACATTGTCTTCGACGCCTATCGGACCGAGACCTTGGAATCCCAAGAGCGGGGATTCGGCGCAGCCGTATGGGTGAACGGCTACCGGATCGCATTGTTAGTGGCCGGGGCTGGGGCGCTGGTCATTGCGGATCTGGTGGGGTGGCAAACGACCTATCTCCTGATGGCCGCGCTCATGGTGGTCGGGACAGCCATTATCTTCCTAAGTCCCGAGCCGGGCCGCGTAGCCGATGCTCCGAAGACGATGGGGGAAGCGATTGGTGCGCCGCTCGCCGAGTTCTTTACGCGTCCCCATGCAGTCGGATTTCTGGCGGTGATTGTACTTTACAAGCTTGGCGATGCCTTTGCCTCTTCGCTCCAAACTGCGTTTCTCATCGGTGGAGTTGGGTTCACCGCCGGGGAAGTCGGGTACGTGAAGGGCATCGGGATTCTAGCGACGCTGCTGGGTGCTTTATTCGGCGGGCTCTTAATGGCAAGGATGGGGCTCGTACAGTCGCTCTTGCTATTCGGTCTGTTGCAGGCTGTGTCGAATCTTGGATTTGTCGTGCTGGCCTGGGCGGGGAAGAGCGCGGCGCTGCTTGCCGCCGTGGTCATGGTTGAAAACATCACCGGGGGGATGGGCACGGCAGCGTTCGTGGCGCTGGTGATGTCGCTCTGTGATCCGCGGTATACGGCTACGCAGTTTGCACTGTTATCCTCGCTCGAAGCCCTCGGCCGCGTCTTTGCCGGTCGCCCGTCCGCCGATGTCGTTGCGGCGGTCGGGTGGGGCCAATTTTTTCTGCTGACGTTTGTGGTGGCGCTGCCTGGTCTCTGGGCGGTCTGGCGGGTACGTGAACGGATATCTTTTGGCCCGGCCAGTCATGGTGGGCCGGTTGTCCCAGCCGTCGTACCGGTTCAGTCGGCTGGGAGCCGCTAAGACGACAACTTGCGCTGGAGAAACAGTACGAACAGCATGAGGGTTGCCAGTGGGGCAAAGAGAAACGGCACGAGCCAGAGCCAGACATTTTTCCCCCGGACGCGGGCCTGGTCGATCATCCAGACGAAGACCCAGATCATGAGGCCCGCATAGTTGAGGGCGATCCATCGAGTGGTGTGTATCTTCAGGCCGCTTCCGCTATCCGGTGATCCTTGAAGAAGGAAAACCATGAGCAAGAGCATGAAGCTTCCCAGCAGCGCGGCAACCAGGCGTTTACTCCAAACAAACATGAGATCCTCCTATGACATGTGGCCGCTCTATCGCGATAGGGAGCGGTGGTGCGGGGCTAGGCTAATCAGCCGGTTTCGGTTTGTCAAACTTCCGGATTTCGGTGCCGTGGACGACCAGCTGATCGCATTGGGGGTGGTATGAGTCTTCGTCGTCTCGTGATCATCGTGTTCGTGCTGGGTCTGGCGGTGGGGCTGGCCTTGTCCAATCCAACCACGGACGACTATCTGCAGTTTGTGGAAAGGGAATTAGGTAAGGCGATTGATCGAATGGATCGGAGTGCTCCCAGCCGTGAGCAGCAATTTATCCGGCAGGTCTTCCAAAGTCAGAGCAAGAAGATTCTCCAAGAGGTGGTTCGCCCCCATACGAAGCGGCAGAATTGGGGGATCGCAAGTCGGTATGTCACACAGGCGGTAAGTACGAAGATTGTTGTGATCGGTGTGGCTGGTCACTTCATTCCTCTCGAAGGAGTTGAGGAGGCCACCATTAAAATTGGACGATTGGCTTTTTAGGCGGTCCCTGGCGATCAATTTCCTGCCATTTTGGAGCCCTGTTTCTGTGGATAAGTGTCTCAAATTCTCCGCAAGCTAGCGATCAGACACGCACATTGACTGTCCCCAGGTTTTCCACCCCTATCCCACCCTGACCACTATACTTGGTGTTGACAAAAACTCTGAATAGCTATATGTAGTCCATCCGCGATGGGTACCTCACATCACGGTCGTCCCGTATCAGAGGAAAGATCCTCAATTATGACCCCATTCGTACACAGCTACAGAACCCTCTTGAAGGAGGACTATTGTGAGAATTGAGCGGAGATTTACCCGTCGCGGCCAGGGCCCCTACGAGGGTCTCACGTTCGTCAAGCGGTCGTCGGAGATTCGTAATCCAGACGGATCAACGGTGTTCAAGCTTGAGAACATTGATGTGCCGGAACAGTGGTCTCAATTGGCCATTGATATTCTCGCCCAGAAGTATTTTCGGAAAGCGGGTGTGCCTCAGAAGGATGCAGCGGGCAATCCTCTGGTGGGTGCCGATGGGAAGCCGGTATTGGGTAGTGAGCGTGATGCCCGCCAGGTGTTCGAGCGGCTTGCTGGTTGTTGGACACATTGGGGCAAAGAGTACGGCTACTTTAAGACGCCGGAGGATAGCGAGGCCTTTCAGGACGAGGTCGGCTATATGTTGGCCAGACAGATGGCCGCGCCCAATTCACCGCAATGGTTCAATACCGGGTTGCATTACGCCTATGGGCTTTCAGGTCCGGCGCAGGGACATTATTACGTCGATCCCAAGAGCCGTGAGGTGGTGAAGTCGACCAACGCCTTTGAGCATCCCCAGCCTCATGCCTGTTTTATCCAGTCCGTCGATGATGACCTCGTCAACGAAAACGGGATCATGGATTTGTGGGTGCGGGAAGCCCGGCTGTTTAAGTATGGGTCGGGAACCGGAACTAATTTTTCCCGTTTGCGGGGAGACGGTGAAGGCTTATCCGGCGGCGGGCGGTCGTCCGGCCTGATGTCCTTCCTCAAGATCGGAGACCGTGCGGCCGGTGCCATCAAGTCCGGCGGCACCACCAGGCGTGCGGCCAAGATGGTGTGTCTGGACCTCGATCATCCCGACATCGAAGAATTCATCGATTGGAAAGTCATCGAAGAGCAAAAAGTGGCCGCGATGGTCACAGGATCGAAGATCTGCGCGCAGCGGTTGAATGCGGTGTTGAAGGCCTGCCATGTCGTCGACAGCATGGGCCAGCCAAAGGCAGAGATCGATCCAAAGAAAAATCCTGTCCTGCGGGAAGCGCTGGCCGCGGCTCGCCGGGATATGGTGCCGGAAGCCTATGTGCATCGCATGTATGCCTATGCCCAACAGGGGTTTACCCATTTTGTGTTTCATGAGTACGACACGAACTGGGACGGGAGAGCCTATCAGACGGTCTCCGGGCAGAACTCCAATAACAGCGTCAGAATCCCGAATGAGTTTTTCAAAGCGCTCGAGAACGACAGCGATTGGCAGCTGAAACGTCGGATCGACGGCAAGGTCTGCAAGACCGTGAAGGCCAGCGATCTTTGGGACCGGATTGCCTGGGCCGCGTGGATCTGTGCCGATCCCGGTACGCAGTACGACACCACGATCAATGAATGGCATACCTGTCCGGAGGATGGTCGGATCAACGCCTCCAATCCCTGTTCCGAATACATGTTTCTGGACGATACGGCCTGCAACCTGGCCTCGCTCAATCTGGCGTTGTTTTATACGGCGGACGGACAGTTTGAACTCGAGAATTTCCGTCATGCCGTGCGCCTCTGGACGATCGTGCTGGAGATCAGCGTATTGATGGCCTCGTTCCCGAGTAAATCGATTGCGGAGCGAAGCTATCAGTTCCGTACGCTGGGGTTGGGCTATGCCAATCTCGGAACGGTGTTAATGCGGCAGGGGATTCCATATGACTCTCCCAAGGCCATGGCAATCTGCGGAGCGATTACCTCGATCATGACCGGAGAGTCGTATAGCACTTCGGCGGAAATGGCCGCGGAGCTTTGGCCATTCCCGGGATATACGAAAAATCGCGACCAGATGTTGCGCGTTATCCGCAACCACCGTCGGGCGGCCTATAACACCGCGGCGGATGAATATGAGGGGTTGTCGATCGTTCCGTTGGGCATTCAGCCGGAGCATTGCCCGCCGGATCTGCTCATCGCCGCCCGCCGGGCCTGGGATCGGGCCTTGGAACTCGGAACGGCCTATGGGTATCGCAATGCACAGGTGACGGTGATTGCGCCAACCGGCACCATTGGGTTGGTGATGGATTGTGATACCACCGGGATCGAGCCGGACTTTGCCTTAGTGAAGTTCAAGAAACTGGCCGGCGGCGGGTACTTCAAGATCATCAACCAGAGTATTCCCCAGGCCCTCACGACCATGGGGTATTCCGAGAGCCAGATTCAAGACATCATCCGTTATTGCGTCGGTGCGCAGACGCTCAAGGGCGCACCGTTCATCAATCATGAGACCCTGCGCAATAAAGGGTTTGACGATGCCGCGCTGGAACGGCTTGAAAGCAACCTGGTCCAGGCGTTTGAAATCGCCTTTATGTTTAACAAGTTTACCTTGGGGGAAACGTTTTGCATCGAGAAGCTCGGCTTGACTCATGCACAGTTGGCCGAAACGAACTTCAACATGCTCAAGGCGCTGGGATTCACCCAGGAAGAAATTGCCGCGGCCAACGAGTATTGCTGCGGCACGATGACCGTCGAAGGGGCGCCGCATTTGAAAGCCGAGCATCTGCCGGTCTTCGATTGCGCCAACCGTTGCGGGCGGATCGGCCAGCGGTTCATCCACGTCGATGCCCATATCCGGATGATGGCTGCAGCGCAGCCGTTTATCAGCGGCGCCATCAGCAAGACCATCAACATGCCGGCAGAGGCCACGCTTGACGAGGTCAAGTCAGCCTATCAGTTTGCATGGAAGAGCATGGTGAAGGCCGTCGCACTCTATCGGGACGGCTCGAAGTTGAGCCAGCCGCTGAGTTCATCGAGCGATGGGGAGAAGACTGTCGAGGCGTCCGTCGATACGATTTCGGTTGCCGCAGAGAAGATCACCGAGCGTGTGCTGGTCCGCTATCTGGCCAAGCGGCGACCGTTGCCGGGACGGCGAAACGGGTATACCCAAAAAGCCGTTGTCGGCGGGCACAAGCTGTATTTGCGAACCGGTGAGTATGAAGACGGCACGGTCGGCGAGATTTTCCTGGATATGCACAAGGAAGGCGCCGCGTTCCGGAGCTTGATGAACTGTTTTGCCATCGCGATCTCTTTGGGCTTGCAGCATGGAGTCCCGTTGGAGGAATTTGTCGAAGCCTTTGTGTTTACCCGCTTCGAGCCGAATGGGCCGGTCAAGCTGAATGATCGCATTAAGATGTCGACATCGATCATCGACTACATCTTCCGTGAGCTGGCCGTGACCTATCTGGACCGGTACGATTTGGCGCAGGTCAAAGAGGACGATCTTCGGATGGATTCGATGAAAATGGATGAGCAAGATCCGGAATGTGTGGACGAAGAAGCGGACCTCGCTGCGCTGGCGAAATCATCGGTGGACATGGAGCATCTGCCGATTCGCCGGAATGGAACAAAAGAGCATGGAAACGGAAACGGTCATACCATGGCCGCGCGTAAAGTCGAGCTGATCCGCGAGACTCTGACGTTGACTGAGGTGCAGAGTGCCAAGGTCAAGGGGTATGAAGGGGATCCCTGTCCGGAGTGCAAACAATTTACGATGGTACGAAACGGCACTTGTCTGAAGTGCGTGAGCTGCGGCGCAACGAATGGATGTTCGTAGAGAGGAGGTTCTAATGACAATCAAGAATCGACTCGTACGATGCATCCATTGCAAACAAGAATATTTCGCAAAGGTTTCTACGCTTGCTTCATATGTGGGTGGGGCTGGGAAGTGTCAAAATCCCAAATGCCCGTCCAATGCATATAACCCGTTGTATGTGGAAAAACGGAAAACTTAGTGATCTCAGTTTGGATATCCTGAGAGGAATCATATGAGCATTATGATTAAAGAACAGGGTATTGAGACGATTCACGACCAGGTCGTTAGTGAGGCGGCCCAGCGATGGGCCAGGGCGTTTCACTGCAAGGTCACAATTAGGACAATGTCGGATCATAATCCTTGGGCGGATCCTGGCCAGCAATCGGACATTGCCGGATGGTCATTTAGCCCGCGCGGCAATAGTATGCAGTGGATGGCCGAAGTCGAAACCGAGGATTCGCTCCAGAATCCCGATACCCAGTATAAGTGGAAGCGCTCCGCCATTGCCGGCGTGCCGATGTATCTGCTGATCCCGCGAGGAAATCGGGCGCAGGCGGAAAAGATCGCTGCGTCAGTCGATCTCAGGTTCAGTAGCATCTATGAGTATGGCTTTGTGAATGGTGTGGTGCAAATTCTCTAACGGCTTCTTTGTGCTTCCATGAGATGCCTCGATTCTGATGCTGTACGTCAGCATTTCATCGATGAGTCTTGTCGGGAAAGATGATTTCAGGTCGGCCTAGTGCTCTGTGGGCCAGTTGAACGCGCGGATTGAGGAGCGGCAAAAGGAGCTGGCTGATGATGAACAGTTGGAAGCCATGGCGTGTCTGCTGTCCTGGAATGCGGGGGGCGTTGAGGCAATCGATGAGGAGCCTCCGGCGCTCAGTACGGTACGACTGTGGGAGAAGGACTCAGGGTAAGGCTACCCTCTGCTCGCGCAGCAAACATCTCTACAAGTCTTGGTCTCCCTTGAAAGACTCCGGGTTGGATGAGCACGAAAGTTGAATTCTCCCGAGATCCCAGGTGCTACTGAATGGCCTCTATCTTTGATTTCGACCGCAACGAGGAGTATCCCCAATGCCAACAACAACACAGTTAGTCATTAGCGGACAGAGCAAGCCAGGCGTGATGGCCCAGGTGGCGGCTGTTTTAGGAGAGGCGGGGGTCAATATCAAGGCGTTCTCGGCGCCCGAGGTAACGGGGACCGGAAAGCTGCGCTTACTTGTCGCGGATCTTGACGGGGCTCGAGTGGCGTTGAAGACTGCGAAGATTAAGTTCAAGGAAGAAACCGCACTTCTGTTGAGCTTGAAAAACCAACCAGGTGCGCTCATGGATGTGGCCGACCTGCTGACGCAAAATCGCATCAATATCAAATGCGGCTATTGCACACCCTCGCGGGAGGGGAAGCGTGCGATTGTCGTACTGACCGTCTCGAATACGAACAAGGCGTTGGCGCTACTCCAAGACCAATCGCTAGATGAGTTCTAGAGCATGAAGGGCTCAAGGCCCGTTTCAGTCCGTCCTTCTCTTACTTTCGCCGCCGCACTCTTGGTCTGCACGGTTTTCACCGCTTGCCAATCCCAACCGCCTCCCATTCACCGATTCCCTGGATATCCTGTCGGGTTTAATGAGCGAGGGGTCGCGTCCTGGTATGGTCCTGGATTCCACGGAAACAAGACCGCGAACGGAGAACGGTACGATATGCACAAACTGACGGCAGCGCACCGGACGTTGCCGCTTGGCTCTATTGCCGTTGTGCGATCAGTTTCCACGGGAAGACAGGTCACAGTACGCATCAACGATCGTGGTCCATTTGCCAAGGGGCGGGTACTTGATCTGTCGCTGGCCGGGGCTGAAGCGATAGGAATGACCGGAAATGGAACCGATCAGATTGAGCTTCAGGTGGTTGGATATCAGGCCAGACCTGAAGGGATGGGGGTTTTGCGGGTTCAGGTGGGGGCTTTCGCAGATCCTCTGAACGCTCGAGGGTTGTTCGAGCAGGTCGGGGCCCAGTACCCGGGTGGTCGCATCGTGCAGGTGGAGTTATCTGAGGGCAGAAGGTATCGGGTGCAGGTGGGGCAGTTCTTGACCGAAGCAGAGGCTCAGATCGCCTCAACAAGGCTGGACGCCCAGTATCATCTTCAATCCTTTGTGGTGCGGGACGACGGGTAGATCATACGTAGCGAAGCGTAGATCCCTTTCAAGAGTCGGCGAGTCCATCTTCGATCTGGCATATTCGAACTGATTGATATTCCTGTCACTTTCTTTGAATCTCTTGCCCCTTCCCGGTTGGTGTGATAGATCTATCATCCGATGATCATCATAACTCCCACATGGTCCTTTGAATCTGGTCAGCCAGGGGCAGCGCTGCTCTCTCTCTGCTGCAGAATCCACACTGTTCGCCCTTTCAGGCTAGCCTTCGTGGCTAGTCGTCCCTAATCAAGAGCCCTCATGGATATTCTGATCCTACTAGCATTGATAGGGTTATCTGCCGTCATTTCGACGGCTGAGATCGGATTCTTTTCGGTCAATGAGACCCGTCTTCGCGCCCTTGCCAAGAATGGTAACAAACGGGCATCCATGGCGCTGACGCTCCGAAGTGACCCACAAAGGCTACTTTCGACCATTCTTGTCGGAGACCGGCTGGTAGGAACCGCCATCCCAATGTATGCCACCTTCATTACCCTGAATGCCTACGGCGGGAAAACCGTATTTGAGGAGGCTATCGCCGTGATGGTGGGCGTCCTGACGTTCGTCCTGCTGGTGTCGGTGGACGTTATTCCAAAGACGTTGGCTGCCAAATTTGCCGTGCCGGTCACCCTGAACATGGCTTATCCCGTTTACGGCGTCCAGATTTTCCTTAAGCCGCTCTTGTTTCTCATGGTGCCGCTCATTCAAAAGCTGACCGGCGGCAAGGGCCTCACTCTCCCCTTAGTCACTGAGGAAGAACTCAAGATCATGCTGGATGAGGGAGGGAAGGCCGGCGAGTTGGAATCGGAAGAAGTAAAGATGATCAAGAATGTCTTTCAGTTGAAAGATATTACCGCGGAAGATGCTATGACTCCGCGCATCTACGTCTTCTCGCTGGACGGGAATTTGCGTCTCAAGGAAGCGCAGGAGCTGCTGTATAACTCGAAGTATTCCCGTATTCCGGTCTATGACGGGACGCTGGATAACATTACCGGGGTGCTCTATAAGACCAAAGCATTGACCGAACTGGCGAAGGGCCGATCAGATGTTCGACTCAGGGATATCGCCCATCCGGCTCTGTTTGTGCCGGCAGGTAAAACGGCTGATGATTTAATGAAGCAATTCCAACAGGAAAAGCGTCACATGGGGATCGTCGTCAACGAGTACGGCGGCGTGATGGGTCTGGTTACCCTCGAAGACCTTCTGGAGGAAGTGGTCGGTGAGATCGTCGATGAGACCGATATCACCGAGGAGTTGATCAAGCGAATCGGGAAGAACCAGATTCTCGTCCACGGCAGGACCGAAGTGCGCAAGGTCAACGATTTCTTGAAGGTCGACCTCGGCGACGAGGCCCTAACCATCGGCGGACTCATTCAGGGAGAACTCGGCCGTATCCCCAAAGCGGGGGAAGAACTCCATATCGCCCATTGCCGTTTAGTGGTGCACGAAGCAGATCCCCGATCGATCCGCAGTGTGAACATTTATAAAGAAGAAAAGACTCCCGCCCCTGTGGAAACGCCTTCACTGAATCCCGTCAGCTAGCCGAGTCTTCTTTCAGCAGATCGGCGAAACGCTGTTCGTCTAGCACTGCTACTCCCAGCTTCTGTGCCTGGTCAAGCTTCGAGCCGGGCTCATGGCCCGCGACGACAAACGACGTGCGTTTGCTCACGCTTGAAGAGACGGTCCCTCCCAATCGCTCGACCAGAGCTTTAGCCTCATCGCGGCTGAAGCGGTCAAGTCCACCGGTGAAGACAAACGTCATCCCGGAAAACGGGAGCGATTGGGGTGAAGCCGAACGAGCCTGCTCTGTAATCATCACGCCGAGCTCGCGCAGCTGGGCAATGACCCGACGATTGGATTCTTCGCGGAAATAGGACGCCAGGCTGGAGGAGATCTCAGGGCCGATTTCTTTAACTTCTAAGAAGCGAGCTTCATCCGCATCCATGATGGCGTCCAAGGTTCCAAGTTCCTTAGCGAGTACCTTGGCGATATGCTGGCCGACCTGGCGGATGCCAAGCCCCATCAGGAAGCGGGCCAACGACACGGTCTTGCTCTGTTCGATGGCTTCGAGGAGAAGTGACGTCGACTTCTCCGCAAACCCCTCGAGCGGTAGCAGTTGATCGCGGGTCAAACGATAGAGATCGGCCAAACTTCCGACCAGCTTGTGATCCACAAGTTGCGCGACGGTCTTTTTCCCAAGCCCCTCGATATTGAGCGCTTGCTTGGAGGCGAAGTGTTCGATGGCGCCTTTCAATTGCGCAGCACACCCGGATTGGCCGGTACAGTAAAAATAGGCTCCCTCTCGTCCCACCGCCGATCCGCATACCGGACAGTGTCCCGGCATCGTAAACGGTTCGGACCGGGACTCCCCGGGAATCGGGATGCGTTCGGCAATGGCCGGAATCACATCGCCGGCCCGTTCAACTTTGACCGTATCGCCCACACGGATATCTTTTCGCGCCACCTCATCGGCATTGTGCAGCGTCGCCCGACTGATCGTCACGCCACCGACTTCAACCGGCCGTAGGAGTGCGACGGGAGTGAGTGTGCCGGTACGTCCGACCGAGACGACGATATTCTGCACGATCGTGATTTCCTTGCGCGGAGCGAATTTGAAGGCGATCGCCCAGCGGGGGCTGCGGGATTTGAATCCCAACTGTTCCTGCCAGGCCCGGCGGTTCACTTTCACCACCAGCCCATCGATTTCATAGGGGAGATTGTCGCGAATCTGTTCGGTCTCGCGGTGGACTGCGATGACCTCCTCAATGGTGTGACACCGGCGTCGATGGCTCGGAACGGGAAGTCCCCACTCAGCTAAGGCGTCCAGTTCCTCCGAGTGAGAATTCGGCGGTGTCGTAGATAGCGCCATGGCTTCGTAGCAGGTCACCACCAAAGGACGGGCTGCGGTGATGTTCGAGTCGAGCTGCCGAAGAGAGCCGGCGGCGGCGTTGCGGGGATTGGCAAACGCTTCGTCTCCCCGTTCCGTGATCGTTCGGTTCAATCCATGGAAATCGTCGAGCTTCATATACACTTCGCCGCGCACGGCGAGATGGTCGGGTGGAGAGGACTCGGTGCGAAGATGCAAGGGAAGGGAGCGGATCGTCCGGAGGTTGACGGTCACATCCTCGCCGGTTGTTCCGTCGCCTCTGGTGGAACCGCGCACCAATCGGCCCTGCTCATAGACCAGCTCAATGGAGAGGCCGTCGAACTTCGGCTCGACGGTGTACTCCACCTGTTCTGTCTCCAATTCCCGCTTCATCCGTTGATCGAATGCCAGGACGTCGGCCACATCGACGATCGAATCGAGGCTAAGCATCGGCCGTTCATGCTTGACCTTGCCCAATTCCGCCAGAGGCGGGGCCCCGACTCGTTGAGTCGGCGAATCATCCGTCACCAATTCCGGATGAGCGGCTTCGAGATCGCTCAGGTCTTTGAACAGCCGATCGTATTCACCGTCGGAAATCTCGGGGCGGTCTTTGACGTAGTACAAGTAGTCATGTCTTCGGATCTCCTGGCGAAGCCAGGCGAGCTGTTCCGAGGCCGGCGCAGTGCAATCAGGTCGCCGGGAGGGCGAGAGGCTATCGAATAAATCTGGTGGCATAACTTCTGATCTCATGGCCATTGAGCACGTGAAAGCGACGGAGCCGATCAAGCGTCTGGCTCGAGAATCTCGACAGTGGAATCGGCACGAGGGTCCGTCCGAATTGTTTGGCGATCCTTCGCCAGCTGGCGCGCGGCGGAATCGGCGTCACGAGCGCGATATGGGTCTCGCGGGTGTGTACGGCGGCAGCGGCGATCAGCCGTTCTTCCAGCGTGGTCGTAAAGGCAAGGAGGGGATCGCTCCAGATATCCGGAATCGGACGGGGAGGAAACAGGAAGAACGCTCCGCCGTAACGCGACTGTGCGATGCCGGGCCCCACCATGTCTTCGGCGAACGGGGTGGCGTAAAAACAGAGGGTGGACTCTTCTTGATGTTCAGCAAACCAGGTAGCTTGCCAGGAATAGGTCAGGGGGTCGGCGGGAGTATCAAACAGGAAGATCACGACTTCTACATTGCCTCGAGCGGGCGGGATCTCTCGCACATAGAGATCCATCCGCGGCAGTGTGCTGCCGGACGATGAGCCGCGCGATCGCTTTCCGCCCAGCCACCGGCGAAGACTTTCCCGGAGATCAAGCCCGTCTTTCATCGACGTCGTGAATTTTTCAGTCTTGGCCAAATCCGCGCCGATGAGCGCGGATGCCTGAGCCCGCACATGAGTATTGAAACTTTCAATTCTCTGATCTTCCGGAGGCCAGGAGCATTGCCGTTGCGGATTCCAGAGATGGGACCAGCGGCGGCTGGTTTTCCGGTCAGGTTTCGGTTTCAGCGCCAGCTCCCGCCAGACGAGCGGCGGACCCGGCAGGCGATTGGTGGCGGTGGCGATGGTCCCGTCAGGCAGCTCCACTTCATGGAGCCCCAGGGTGATCGCGTCGGACCTCGACGGAGTCAGATCCTCCTGATAGCCATAGCTCTTGGCCGTTTTGAGCAGCGTGACGGCAAAGTCGTCTCCGGCCGTTTGCTTGGCGGCGAGGACGAGTGTGTAGAGTGACGGGGTGAGGCGGCGCTCAAGGAGCGTGAGATTCCGTACGTACTGTAAGATGACTTGGAGGATCTGCGGGGTCACCCAGTCGGGGATGGAGGTGCCTTCTGACCGGTGATGCTCGATCCACCTGGCTCGTGTTTCAATGAGGAGTTCCTTTACGCCATCGAGGGCGAGATTCCAATCGGAGTACAGCGTTTCACGGCGCTGTTCGTAGAGTTCGGTAAGAAAGGGAAGCTCCCCCAGGGCGAAGTAGAGGGAGTCGCGGTTGACGCTGCACCGGACCGGCTGTCCGGCCGTCGACTCGGGCCGGTCATAGGGGGCATTGGTTTGATAGGCGGCACGGAGCCAGGGCCAATCCGTCATATGACAGAGGCACAAGATGGAGGCATGGTCCAGTTCCAGTTCATGTAGCCGAAGGGCCATCCATCTGATCCGTACGTCCTGCTGGGATCCGGGTGGCGGCATGGTGAGAGCGGGCAAGATCGCAGCTGCCAGCATGGGAAGCGAGACGGATTTGACGGCGTAGGGATCCGGTCCGACAAAAGGACTCGGTTCAAATCGGGCGACCTCTCGGTCAATATAAGCGCGAGGGATGGATTCGCCCATTGCCACGCGGATGCCCATGATGACGGCCTGACAGGGGTCAACGGGAATCATGCTGACGCGGGCCTTTTCCTCGTGCGCCGGTTCAGGCAAGACGATCAGGCTGATGTCCGGGAGGCGATCTACGGCCTGCTCAATGCAGGTTTCTACGGAAGGCGGGAGGGGAACGGCCAGGCAGTCGTACCCTTTTCCGATGAGGGTTTCGCGGACTTCCTGTGCGATGTCTCCGCTGCCGTGGAGGATAGGAAGGAGATCGATACGCGGTGACAGGCGGAGTATTTGTGCGTCGGTCGGCGTATAGCGAGACATTCAGCGTCCCGGGTGTAGAGGGTCGTCTTCCTCAAAAAAGAAATCGCCAAAGCCTTTGGGTAGCGCTTGATCGCCCATCGCGCGTGTTCTCCGTTTCGACTGCTCTTCCAAATCCAGCGACTCGGGGCCGAGGACTTTCAAGAGCGATTCCTGCCACATGCGGTCGAGCGCAACAGGATGGGATGAGTCCTGGGCCAGCCGTTTGACGGCGTATTGGATCAGATGTAGGCCGTCGCGGATCGAATATTCCAGATTCAGCTGGTGGGCGTCCTGCAGAAAACCGACGGCAATGTTCAGGATCTCGTCCTTCGCAAAGGGGAGATGGTAGCGGAGAATCGCCATTTCATCCTGCCGCGACGGAAATCCAAGGCCGAGGGTCGGTTGCAGTCGGGAGAGCATGTAGTCCGGCACTTCATAGGTGGACGCATCTTCGTTCATGGTGACGCAACAGCGAAAATCTTCGTGCGCTTGGATCAGAATGCCTGCAATGATCGATTCGACGCAGCGCCGATGATCGAGCAAGGAGGCCAGGGAGGCCCAGCTTTTCTCGTTCATCCGGTTGCCTTCATCCAGCACGCAGATACTTCCGGTGAGCACCGCGGTCACCAGTGGCGACGCGTGGTAGGCGATGGAGCCCGATTCAGCCAGGACCGGTGTAATCAGCAGGTCTTCCGGGCGGGTATCGGCAGTGCATTGAAAGACGTACAGATCCTGTTTGCGTTCCTTGGCGCCCGACATCGCCAACGTCGTTTTTCCGATGCCTGGAGGACCGGTAATTCTCGGCGACAGCGGGAGATCTCGGGGATCGACCTTGAGCCAGCAGGCGAGGAGTTGTTGCAACGGCTCCCGACTCCCGATCCATTCCTGTAGCGTGCTAATCGGTTGCGCCAGATGCAGCGTAATGCCCTGTACAGAAATGGTTCTGGCAGATGACGGGTATGAGTGATTATCCATGGCTGCGGATGTCCGAATCGACTATTTTCATGAAGGGGACGGTAGCACAGCACCAGGAGTGGGTCAAACCCCTGTCTTGCCCCAATTCGCTTTGACTTTCACAGCGTTGGACCGTATTCTTAGTGACTCGTGAGCTGATGAATGACCGGACGTTGTGAGAGGCGGGATGGCCGATTTGGGATGCAGTCATGATCCGGCGGCGGAGGTGGACAATGATGATGGAGGATCGTCGAGTGATGAATCAGACTTGTAAGGTGGTCGGGTCCGGCGTGTTGGTGTTATGCGGCACTATGTTCCTCAGCGGCTGTGTGGTGCTCGAGGAAAAATACAATGCGGAGAAGGCGCGAAGTCTGAACTTCCAGCGGTTGCTGGCTCAGGAAGAAAAGCGCACGGCTGAGCTAGACAGCGAAGCGAAGCGAACGAAAAAAGAACTGGCTGAATTCGAGGCGCGGAACCGCGAATTGGCCGCGCAAGTTCAGTCGGCCCGAGAGCAAATGGGACGGCTTCAGGAAGAGTCGGAGGCGGTTAAAGAGTCGGCTATGCTGGAGCGGAAGGCCATGCAGGACATGCGGAAAATGGCCCCGTCCGCATCCGCCAAACCCAAGAAGGTCGATGAACTGGCGGCGCTTACGCGTGAAACCGATGCCCTCTTGCAGGATTCGACGAAAGAGATGGCAGGCCTGGCCGCCCCTGCGGAAACGGCCAAGCCCAGCGCTAAATCAGGAACCACCATTCACGTGGTGAAGCCCGGGGAGACGTTGTTTCGCGTGAGCCGCCTGTACGGCGTCCCCATCGACAAGCTGAAAAAGTGGAATAAACTTTCAGACGATATTATTGAATTGGGGCAGAAACTCATCGTTGGAATGGAGTAATTCCGCAGGCATGGCAACGCCAACGTATTCTCTCAGCTTGGACGAATTCCGGCGGTACGCACAGTCGGGCAACCTCATCCCTTTGTACCGGGAAATTCTGGCGGACTATGAGACGCCGGTTTCTGCGTTCGCAAAGATCGATCATGGTCCGTCGGCGTATTTGTTGGAAAGCGTGCAGGGAGGGGAGAAGTGGGCCCGCTACTCGTTTCTCGGAAGCGGATCACCGATTCTCATGGTGGAAGATCGCGGCGACCTTCTGATCAAGCAGGGCAAACGGACTCGTCGTATCGCCTGTCACGGCGCACCGCTGGATCGTCTGCGGGAATTTATGGAGACCTATCGTCCGGTCACCGTTCCGGGACTGCCTCGGTTTGTCGGCGGGGCCGTCGGCTATCTCGGTTATGACATGGTGAGCACGTTTGAGAATATTTCGGTTCGCCGGAAAGAGAGTCTGAACCTGCCGGAGTTTGCCTTTCTGCTGACCGACACGCTCCTTATTTTCGATAACGTGGCACAGAAGATTAAGGTCGTCGCGAATGCCCATGTCGCGTCCCAATCGGAGCGGGCCATCCGCCAGGCCTATCGTCAGGCCACTGCTCGCATCGAACGCATGATTGCCCGTTTGCGCCGGCCGCTCCGCCGGACTGCGCCCAAGCGTCGACGTACGCCGATTACGTTCACCCCGAATATGAGCAAGGCTGACTTCGAAAAGATGGTCAGTCAGACGCAGGAATACATCAAGGCCGGCGATATCTTTCAGTGTGTGTTGTCTCAGCGATGGGAAACGAAACTGCATGCGACACCGTTCCAGCTGTATCGCGCGCTTCGAGTCGTCAATCCGTCGCCCTACATGTACTACCTCAGGATAGCGGGCGTCGAGTTGGTGGGGTCGTCGCCGGAGATCCTCGTGCGGTGCGAAGATGGGTTGGTATCCGTTCGTCCGATCGCCGGCACCCGTCGTCGCGGCGCCACCGTCGAAGAGGATGAGCAACTGGAGCGCCGTCTGCTGGCCGATCAGAAGGAACGGGCCGAGCACATTATGTTGGTGGACCTCGGTCGAAACGACGTCGGGCGGGTGGCCGAGAGCGGCTCCGTCAAAGTCGAATCGCTGATGAACGTCGAGCGCTATTCGCACGTCATGCACATTGTGTCCAATGTGAGCGGCCGGTTGGCTCCGGAGAAGACCGTGTACGATGTGCTGCAGGCCTGCTTTCCGGCAGGGACAGTGTCAGGCGCTCCGAAGATTCGCGCGATGGAAATCATCGAAGAGCTGGAGCCGACCAGGCGCGGTCCCTATGCCGGCGCCGTGGGCTATTTCAGCTTTTCCGGTAACATGGACATGTGCATCAATATCCGCACGGTCGTGGTATCCAAGCGGCGCGCCTTCATTCAGGCCGGGGCCGGCATCGTGGCGGACTCGAATCCGGAATACGAATACGAAGAAACCTGCAATAAAGCCCGTGCCATGATGAAAGCCATCGAGTTGGCCGAGCAGGGTCTGGAGTAGCGTCATGCTCTTGATGATCGATAATTACGACTCCTTTACCTACAACCTGGTGCAGTATCTCGGTGAGTTGGGCGAAGATGTCCGCGTCTATCGCAACGACAAGATCACCTTGCAGCAGATCGAAGAGCTTGGGCCCAGTCGTATTGTGATTTCTCCTGGCCCCTGTACGCCGAAAGAAGCCGGCGTGTCCGTAGAAACGATCCGCCAGTTTGCCGGCCGTATGCCGATCCTCGGCGTGTGTTTAGGCCACCAATCGCTGGGTGTGGCATTCGGCGGAGAAGTGATCCGCGCGCAACGGTTGATGCACGGGAAGACGTCGATGATTTCACACGACGAAAAAACGATCTTTCACGGACTGCCGAATCCCTTCGAGGCGACCCGCTATCACTCATTGCTGGTCAATCCGAAGAATCTGCCCGATTGCCTGGAGGTTTCAGCGAAGACGGCCGAAGGTGAAATTATGGGATTGCGCCACCGGACGCTCGCGGTCGAAGGTGTGCAGTTTCATCCGGAATCGATTTTGACCAAGGCGGGAAAAGACCTCCTCAGAAACTTCTTAAAGCTCTAGTCTCATCGGATTGCCCGTCTTCCATGATCAAAGACGCCATTGCCAAATTAGCCGAACGCACCAACCTTTCTGAAAAAGAAGCGGAAGACGTGCTGTCGGAAATCATGGACGGCGCGGCGACTCCGGCGCAAATCGCCGCCTATCTGATGGGCCTTCGCCAGAAAGGCGAAACGGTGGACGAGATCGTCGGTTCGGCGCGCGCGATGCGCGCCCGGGCCACGCGAATCCAAGTGGGCAGCTCGATCGTCATCGACACCTGCGGAACGGGCGGAGACGGCGGGCATACGTTCAATATTTCGACGACGGCGGCATTCGTGGTGGCCGGAGCCGGACTCACAGTGGCGAAACACGGGAACCGGTCGGTATCGTCCAAGTCGGGCAGCGCGGACGTACTGAGCGCCCTCGGCGTCCAGATCGACCTGCCGCCGGAGCGCGTGGCGGATTGTATCAATGAGGTGGGTATCGGGTTCCTCTTTGCGCCGCTCTTTCATGGCGCCATGAAACATTGTGCAGGGCCTCGACAGGAGATGGGAATCCGAACGCTCTTAAATGTCCTCGGTCCGTTGACCAACCCTGCCGGGGCCACGCACCAGGTGCTCGGTGTCTATGACGCCAAGCTGACCGAGGTCATGGCCAAAGTGCTGGTGCAATTGGGGTCGCAGCATTGTTTTGTCTTGCATGGGATGGACGGGCTCGATGAGCTCACCATCTGCGACCGCACGAAAGTCTCCGAAGGGAAAGCCGGTGTCGTGTCCAACTATTTTGTGGCGCCTGAGGAATTTGATCTGCCCCGCGTCCACAAGAAGGAAATCGCCGGCGGCACACCGGAAGAGAATGCCCGGATCGCGAGGGAAATTCTCCAAGGGAAGAAGGGGCCGAAACGCGACATTGTGTGTCTGAATGCCGCGGCTGCCATTGTCGCGGGTCAGCAGGCGAAGACGCTAAAAGACGGACTGCGAATCGCCAGGCAGGCGCTCGATACAGGTGCCGCGGCAGAAAAACTCGATCGGTTGGTGGCTTGGACGAAGAAGGTATCCTGACGCATGATTCTGGATCAGATTCTTGAGCATAAGAAAGCCGAGCTTCGGCACAAGCAGAGCCGTGGCTACCTGGCTGATCTCAAATCCGCCATTCGGGACGCGTCGCCGCCGCTCGGCTTTGCCGTGACGCTCGATGCGACCAGGACGGCGACGAGTCCGGCCCTGATTGCCGAGGTGAAAAAAGCCTCGCCGAGCCTCGGTCTGCTGCGCACCGAGTTTTCCCAGGATTTCGACTATCTCAAAATTGCGCGCTCGTACCATGAACATGGGGCCTCCGCCCTGTCCGTCTTGACCGATAAAGACTTCTTCCAGGGCGACCTGCGATATCTGGCCGAGATCAAGCAGGCGCTTCCCATGCCGGCGCTGGACAAAGAATTTATGGTCGGGGATATCCAGTTTTATGAAGCCCGGGCTCATGGGGCCGATGCGGTGCTGCTGATCGTGGCCGCGTTGGAAAAGCGCCAGCTGATCGATTTTCACGCGCTTGCGACTGAATTGAAGATGGATACCCTGTTTGAAACGCATCATGAACGGGAGTTGGATACCGTGCTGGAATGGATCCCGACGGCCCGCATGATCGGCATCAACAATCGTGATCTCAAGACGTTCACGACGGATCTTGGCGTGACGTTCCGACTGGCCAAACGCATTCCCTCAGACAAGATCATTATCAGCGAGAGCGGCATTCATACGCGCGAGGATGTGCTGAAGCTGGTCGAAGCCGGCGTGCATGCCATGCTGGTCGGGGAGTCGCTGATCAAGTCCGAGAGCATCGAGAAGAAAATCGCGGAATTGCGTGGAACAACGAAGTCGGTCCACAACGCGTGAGAGCAAGGTATTTCGCGTGAAAGTCAAAATCTGCGGTATCACCAACGAAGACGATGCGCGGGTCGCCGTTGAGGCGGGGGCCGATGCCCTCGGTTTTATCATGTATCGGAAGAGTCCGCGTTTCGTCGAAGCGGCCGTGGTCAAGCGGATCATCAATGACTTACCGCCGTTTGTGGCGGCGGTCGGCGTGTTCGTCAACGAAGAAGCCGCCGCTGTGCGACGACTCATGGACGAGTGCGGACTTGCTCTGGCTCAGTTGCATGGGGACGAGTCTGCGGTCTACTGCGAGGGGCTCGGGCGTCCGTCTATGAAGGCGCTGCGGCTCAAGAACCGCGGAACGTTTTTGGCGCTGGCCGAATTTCAAGGACGCGCGAACGTCCGTGCGTTCGTGTTGGATGCCTTTTCCGATCAGGCCTACGGTGGCACCGGCCAGACGGTCGATTGGACCTTGGCGGCCGAAGCGGCTCGTGCCTCGCGTGTGCTTCTTGCCGGTGGCCTGACGCCGGATAATGTGGCCGAGGCGATTCGACAGGTGCGGCCCTATGGAGTCGATGTCAGCAGCGGTGTCGAAGTGCGTCCAGGACAGAAAGATCACGTCAAGGTGCGGACATTCATTGAGGCCGCCAGGCTTGTCTCGGCCTGAGAGGCCCGATTATACTCCGTCATCATCTGAAAGGATTGAAGTGCACGATGAAGAAGGTCCCTGACAGCCATGGACGATTCGGCCCCTACGGCGGCCGCTATGTGCCGGAAACACTGATGCCGGCGTTGCTCGAACTAGAGCAAGAGTACGCCACGGCTCGGAAAGATCGCGGGTTCCGTCAGGAACTGGCCTACTATCTCAAGCAATACGTCGGGCGGCCGACGTCGCTGTATCTTGCCTCGCGGCTGACCAAGAAGCTCGGTGGGGCCAAAATCTATCTGAAGCGCGAAGATCTCTGCCATACCGGCGCGCACAAAATTAACAATGCCATCGGCCAGGTGCTTCTGGCCATACGGATGAAGAAACCCCGGATTATCGCCGAGACCGGCGCCGGACAACATGGCGTCGCGACGGCTACGGCGGCAGCGATGTTCGGCTTGGAATGCGAAATCTATATGGGCACCGAAGACATGCAGCGGCAGGCGCTGAATGTGTTCCGGATGCGTTTGCTCGGCGCCAAAGTCACCGGAGTCGATGCCGGGAGCCGGACGCTCAAGGACGCCATCAGCGAGGCCATGCGCGACTGGACGACGAACGTGCGCACGACCCATTATATTCTTGGGTCGGTGCTGGGCGCGCATCCCTATCCGATGATGATCCGCGATTTTCAAGCGATCATCGGCCAGGAGGCCCGCAAGCAAATTCTGGCTGCGGAAGGAAAACTGCCCGACTATCTGGTGGCCTGTGTCGGCGGGGGAAGCAACTCCATCGGATTGTTTCATGCCTTTCTCGGCGATAAGAAGGTTAAGATGATCGGCGTCGAAGCGGGAGGCACCGGCATCGAAAGCGGAAAACATGCCGCGCGATTCTTCGGGGGAAAGCCCGGCGTGCTTCAAGGCACGATGACGTATCTCCTGCAGGACGAGGATGGTCAGATTAATCTGACCCATTCGGTCTCGGCGGGTTTGGACTATGCGGCTGTGGGGCCGGAACACAGCCTCTATCACGACTTGAAACGTATTCAATACACCTATGCGACAGACGATGAAGCGCTCGCGGCCTTCGATCTGCTTGCGACAGTGGAGGGGATTGTGCCGGCGCTGGAAAGTGCGCATGCCATCGCCGAAGTTGTGAAACTGGCTCCGAAACTCAAAAAGTCCAACGTCATCATCGCTAATCTTTCCGGCCGTGGAGACAAAGATGTTCAGCAAGTGGCGCGGATGCGGGGGGTGACGCTATGACCGGACGGATTGAATCGATTTTTCAGCGATTGCGGCAGGGGAACAAGAAGGCGTTGATCGCCTATCTAATGGCCGGGGATCCTAGTCTGGCGGACACCGAGCGGCTGGTTGTGGAGATCGAGCAGGCCGGCGCTGACATCATTGAGCTTGGCGTGCCTTTCTCGGATCCGATCGCCGACGGTCCGGTCATCCAGTTGGCGGCTGAGCGAGGTCTGCGAAGCGGCACGTCCCTCAGGAAGATCCTGGCGATGATGAAGACGCTGCGGACGCGCACGCAGGTCCCGATCGTGCTCATGGTGTATTACAATTCGATCCATGCCATGGGGTTGGAAACGTTCTGCCGTGAAGCGGGGGCGGCAGGAGTCGATGGACTGATCGTCCCCGATATGCCCCCTGACGAAGCGGGTCCTTTGAAAGGTCCGGCTGCGGCAGCCGGGTTACGGCTTATTTTCCTCCTGGCACCCACCAGCACGTCCGATCGACGGACCTACGTGGCAAAGGAGTCGCAGGGGTTTCTCTACTATGTTTCGCTCACGGGGATTACCGGAGCCAAGATTCAAAATATGGCGGAAGTCGGCAAGAACGTCGGAAAGATCAAGAAGGTGACGAAGACGCCGGTGGCGGTCGGATTCGGCGTGTCCACGCCGGCAGACGCGGCGCAGGTCTCGGCTATGGCGGATGGGGTCATTGTCGGGAGTGCGATTGTGAAGCAGATTGCGGCGTACCAGCAATCGTCAGATATGCCGGTCATAGTCGGCCGGTTCGTCGCCTCTCTGAAAGCGGCGATGAACCAGAGCGCCTAGATGCGGGGCAGTGTCTTGGATGGATCAGGTGGATAGGGCGGGCACTACCGCTTGCCGGAACTTGTCGACGGCGGCATATATTTGATCATCTCATCGGTCAATTCGGCCGCCACATCCTTCAAATTCGGCTTAAAGAACATGTAGCTGCTGGCCTTCTCATGCCTGGCCTTCCAGACAGTCGTTCCGGTCGTGGCGTCGATGAGACGCATGCTCAACCCGACACGGCCGACATTGTCGCCTTCTTTTCTCGAATACTCCCAGGCATTGATCCGGATCACGAGAAAAGACTCGACATTGAGTGACTTGCCCAGTTTAATCGCCGAGTCTTTGTCTGATTGGCCCGTCATTTCAAGCCTGGAGAAATAGAACACCAGCGAGTCAAACGCTTCCTTCGATCCCTGAAAGATATCGGTGACTTGCTCGGCCGGGACGACGCGCTCGATTCGCCCGGTCTTGCTGAGCGACCCCGCAAGGACTTCCTGAATATCCTCACGCGCACTGTCATATTGGCTGGCCATCGGTGGCAACACCGCGACCGACTGGGGACGAAATACCTTCGCGCCTGGACCTTCCCACATTTCCTGAAGGCCACCGCAACCGGCCAGGGTCAGGACCGCTACGCCGGCGAGGAGAACACGTCGAAAGGGATTGTTCAGCAACATCATAATTCTCAGTATACCATTAGAATGTCAAAGAGACAGAGCCCGAAGCCAATATGCCGCGTTCACGGAAATCATAGCCTCCGCCGAAATCCATACGGAGAGCAAATATCCGTAGTCCAAACCCTGCAGTGGGCGTAATCGTCGAGGCGGCGTCCTGGACATTCTTATAGGCACCAGCTCGAAGAGAAAGAAACTCGTTCAAAATCGTTTGTTCTACACCGACGCTCAGTACTTGGCTCTTTATCCCCGGGACAAAGGTCTTGTTTGAGGTGACATCCATATCGGCCGTCAACGTGAGGGACGAGTAGGGGTTCACGGCAACGCCGCCTCGCACTTGCGGCAGCATTTTGAGCTTGGTGCCATCGGGCGCATCGAATTGTGGCTGGGTAAGATCTTTGGCGACCACTCCAAGCCGCAGCCAGGATGCGGGGCGATAGATGGCGCCGACATCGACGGCAAAGGCAGTTGAGAGCTTCGACTTGCCGAAGCTCTCGGATAGCGTGAGATCCTGACCATTAATCGTGGCTGAACCAGAATAGGCGGCACCTTGAATGGCTTTTGCTGTAATTCCAACGGCAAATGTCTTATCAGCGAAAGCGTAGGCATAGGAAAATGCCGCTTGTCTGGCTTCAAGACCGCGCAGCGCCATTTGCCCGTCAATTGTGATCGCCGCTCCACCGGTGGCCGTCACTGGTCTGGACAAGAAGCTTCCGGCGGTTGCCACGTCTGACAGGTTAAATCCAAACGCATGCTCGCCAAAATGTCCTTTGAAATAGAGTCCCGTTGCACCACTTGCCGATAGAGACGCACCGGGCCGGTTTAACCGGTTTGCCAAGTCTTGTGCACGGCTGAGATTAGCAGGGGTATTGCTCTTATCCAAATCTTCAATGTCCTGCAATGACTGGCGGACTCCGTGGCGATCCACACCCTGCGCAGTAGCCTGTATTCGGATATCCACAGTCTGTGTCATGGCCAGGCCGGCCGGGTTCCAATAGGTGGCCAGGGCATCTGTTGTAACCGCGACACCAGCGCCACCCATGCCGGCTGCCCGAGGCCCGACCACGGCAAATTCCACGGCCAGGACGTGATTCGGGATCAGCATGAGGGCCGTCAACCCAAGAGCGCCAATAAATAAGTGTTTCATAGCCTTACCTCGGGTGAAGCTCGAAAGGACTCCGCAACATTTTGCAGTCTAGGGATCTCGACTACGTCCGTCAAGACTTAGACGATCATCCCGTCTTGCATGTAAATGATGCGGTCAGACTGGGCGGAGAGCTTGTCGTTGTGGGTCACAATCACGAAGGTGGTGTTGCGGGTTCGGTTCAGATCACGAAGCAGGCCAAACAGGGCTTCGCCTGTATGGGTGTCAAGGTTTCCGGTCGGTTCATCGGCCAGGACGAGATCGGGTTTCTGCAGAAGTGCCCGGGCAACCGCGACTCGCTGTTGTTCGCCCCCGGAGAGTTCTCCTGGTTTATGGTGAAGCCGCTGTCCAAGTCCGACTTCTTGAAGCAGAGTCGTAGCTTCCTGCTCGACTTCCTCGATCGGACGCCGCTGGATCAGCGCCGGCATACAGGCGTTTTCCAGCGCGGTGAATTCAGGCAACAGATGATGAAATTGAAAAACAAAGCCGATGCGGCGGTTGCGGAATTCGGCCTGCTGCGCTTCGGACATCTGAAAGAGATCCTGATTGTCGAAGTAGACGGTTCCTTTTGTCGGCCGGTCGAGCATGCCCATGATATGGAGCATGGTGCTCTTGCCGGCGCCCGATGCCCCGACAATCGCGACCATTTGTCCGCGAGGAATTTCGAGATCGATTCCCTTTAGCACGGTGAGCTCCTGTGAGCCCATGATGAACGATTTGTGGAGGTCCGTTATACGGATCATCGGATAGTTCTCGCCGGTCAGTGGTGTAGGAGTCGTACTCATTCGTATCGCAGGGCCGCGACTGGTTCAAGCTTGGCCGCCTGGAGAGATGGGTAGACGGTCGCGGCAAAGCTGATGAGGATGGCGGAGCCGGCCACAAGGAGCACATCGAGCGCCTGGACGTGGACGGGAATTCTGGAAATGTAATAGACGGTCGGGTCGAACGCCCAAAAGGTCTGGATCAGCCAGAGGAAGGCGTAGCCAAGGGGAATCCCGATGGCCGTGCCGCTGAAGCCGATGATGAGACCGTTCAGCATAAAGATGCGCCGGATGCTCTTCCTGGTTGCCCCCATGGCTTTCAGAATTGCGATCTCTTTTTGCTTTTCCGTCACGATCATTGTGAGGGTACTGACGATATTGAACGAGGCGACGATGGTGATCAGGACCAGCAGGAGAAACATCATCGTCTTCTCCAGCTTCAGCGCTGAAAAGAGATTGCGGTTCATCTGCATCCAATCTCTCGCGCCGTAGACAAATCCCAATGAGCCTTCGATGTTGTGAGCGATGTCGTTGGCTCGAAAGACGTCGGTGACTTTCACTTCGATGCCGGAGACGGTCGAGCCCATATTGAAGAACTTTTGGGCCTCGGCAAGGTCGATATAGGCCAGCGAGGAATCGTATTCGTACATGCCGGAATGAAAGAGGCCGACGACGGCAAAGGTGCGAATCTTCGGCACCATGCCCATGGCGCTGATCGGGCCGACGGGCGAGACCACGTTGACCGTGTCACCCACGAAAGCTCCAAGGCGCATAGCCAGCTCTTTGCCGAGGATGATGCCCGGTTTCTCCGTTTCGACGGCCGGACCGGTGGGGTCGTCGGCCGGCGGTTGCTTGATCTTCACGGGTTTGCTCAAGTCGGACAGTTCTCCGGTACCGAGATTCTTGGCGAGCTCGGTGACATGCCCTTCCCGCTGGGGGTCGATCCCGCGAAGCACGATACCCTGGACGCCGTTCGGCGTGGTGAGCAGGACCTGCTTCAGGACAAACGGTGTGGCGGCGACGACATCCTGGACGGCTTCAATCTGTTTCGTGGTCGGTTCGTAGTCGGACATGCCGTCTTTCATACGGTCCTGCACGATGATATGGGCCGTGGTCCCGAGAATCTTGGCCTGAATGTCCTCTTTGAAGCCGGTCATGATGCCGACGGTCCCGATCAGGGCGGCCACGCCGAGCGTAATCCCGGCGATCGACACGAACGTGTTCAGTGAGATCGTACGGTTCCGCCGCTTCGCGCGCAGATATCGAAGGCCGACAAAGATTTCATAGGGCATCGACATGGGTGGTTATTTCTCCGGCCGGAGTTGAGGAAACAGGACCACATCCCGGATCGAGGCCTGATTCGTGAACAGCATAATCAAGCGATCGATGCCGATGCCTTCGCCGGCGGTCGGCGGCATGCCGTATTCCAGGGCACGCAAGAAATCCTCATCGACAAGATGCGCTTCTTCATCGCCGGCTTCGCGCTGGGCCGCTTGGCCTTCGAATCGTTCCCGCTGATCGAGCGGATCGTTCAACTCGGAAAAGGCATTCGCGATTTCTCGTCCGGCGATATAGAGCTCAAAGCGGTCGGTGAGCGCGGGATTGGAATCTTTCCGCCGCGCAAGGGGGGAAATTTCGATCGGGTAGTCGGTGATGAACGTCGGTTGAATCAGATTCGGCTCGACCGTTTCTTCAAAAATCTCGTTCACAATATTAAAGAGCGTGGCCTTGGGATCGACCTGGATGCCGAGTGATTTCGCGGCTGCAGCGGCCTTGTCGCGATCTTGCAGGACCGATGCATCCAGTTTGTTCACTTCCAGAATGGACTGGTGGTAGGACCAGCGCCGCCAGGGTGGAGTGAGGGTGATCTCTTTGCCCTGATAGTCGATCACGGTTTTTCCGAGCATCTGCTGGGCCAGGCTGGAGACCATGTCCTCTGTCAGAATGATCAAATCCTGATAGTCCGCATAGGAGACGTAGAACTCCAGCATCGTGAATTCGGGGTTGTGAATCGTGGAAATGCCTTCGTTGCGGAAATTGCGATTGATTTCAAAGACGCGGGGAAAGCCCCCCACGATGAGCCGCTTGAGGTACAACTCCGGTGCGATGCGCAAATAGAGGTCGATACCGAGGGCGTTGTGATGGGTCACAAAAGGCTTCGCGGCCGCGCCGCCGGGGATCGGGTGCATCATCGGGGTTTCGACTTCCAGGAATCCGCGTTCGATCAGGTATGACCTGATGCCCGCAATGATCCGGCTTCGGATGGCGAAAATGCCGTGGACGTCGGGATTCGCGATCAGATCGACGTAGCGCTGCCGGTAGCGCGTTTCGACGTCGGTGAGTCCGTGCCATTTTTCCGGTAACGGGCGCAGGGCCTTGCTCAAGAAGGTCAGCTCTCGAACCTCCACGGTGAATTCATTGGTCTTGGTGCGGAAGAGGATGCCGCTGACGCCGATCCAATCGCCCAGGTCGAGCTGTTCCGTCACCATATAAGATTGTTCGGTGAGGAGATCTTTCTTGAGATAGACCTGTAAGCGGTCTGCGCCGTCCTGTATGACTGCAAACCCGGCTTTCCCGAACCGGCGCAAGGCGACTACGCGGCCGGCGAAGGTGCAGCCGATTTTCTCCTCTTCCAGGCCTTCCTTTGACTTTTCGGAATGCAGCTTGATGAGCTGTTCGGCGCGGTCTTTGACTTCGAATCGAGTGCCGTAGGGAGCCACGCCGCCTGCGCGCAGCTGATCGAGCTTCTTGATGCGTTGCTGTCGTTGTTCGTTCAATTCATCCATGGTCGTTCCGTGTCCCGTTAGTCCTCATCCGTTCCAGCCGTGGTCGGGGCGAGGAGCGCTCCGGCCATCTTCTTCTTCAGATACGC
Source organism: Nitrospira sp. (assembly GCA_030653545.1). Taxonomy (NCBI): domain Bacteria; kingdom Pseudomonadati; phylum Nitrospirota; class Nitrospiria; order Nitrospirales; family Nitrospiraceae; genus Nitrospira; species Nitrospira sp. The sequence continues at coordinate 39,698 of JAURZE010000022.1, forward strand.
TTCAATAAACGTGTCCAGATCGCCGTCCATGACCGCCGCGACGTTTCCGGTTTCATGGGCCGTCCGGTGGTCTTTGACCATTTGGTAGGGCTGGAACACATAGGACCGGATCTGACTGCCCCAGCCGATCTCTTTCTTCTCGCCGACGATGGCGTTGAATTCCGCCTCTTTCTTTTTCTGTTCCACTTCGAACAGACGGGCTTTCAGAATCTTCATCGCGCCATTGCGGTTCTGGAGCTGCGATCGCTCGTTCTGGCATTGCACCACGATGTTGGTGGGGATGTGCGTGATCCGGATCGCCGTTTCAACTTTGTTCACATTCTGGCCGCCGGCGCCGCCGGCTCGAAAGGTATCGATTCTGAGCTCTTTGTCGTCGATGACGACATCGATGTCCTCGTTGAGTTCCGGATAGACGAAGACCGAGGCAAAGGAAGTATGGCGTCGCTTGTTCGCGTCGAAGGGGGAGATTCGGACCAGGCGATGCACGCCGGCTTCAGCCTTCAAGTACCCGTACGCATAGGGGCCCGTCACCGAGATGGTCACGCTCTTGATGCCCGCTTCGTCGCCGTGGAGCAGGTCCAATGTTTCCACCTTGAACTTTTTGGTCTCAGCCCATCGGACATACATGCGCAGGAGCATCTGCGCCCAGTCCTGCGACTCCGTGCCCCCGGCACCGGGATGAATGGCCATGATCGCATTGTTCGAATCCAGTTCTCCTGAGAGGAGCATTTCCACGCGAAGCGTGGCCAGCGTGGTTTCAAGCCGGTGAAGCTCCGTCGTCAGCTCCTGTTCAAGGGAAGGATCCTGGCCTTCTTCCGCCAGTTCGAGCAAGGCCTGAAGGTCGCCAAGTTTCGTCTCGATCTCACGCCATTGGATGAGTTCGCGCTCCAGCGTGACTTTTTTCCTGCTGGTCGCTGCGGCTGATTTGGTGTCGTTCCAGAACGTCGGGACGCCCATCTTGGCTTCGAGCTCTTCGAGCTCGGCGGTCATGCGAGCGAGGTCAAAGATGCCCCCGTAGTTCCGAGACCTGGGCTCCGACCGTCTGCACGCGACTCCGCACCTCTTCTAACATGCAAGTATCCTTTCGAATTACACTGGAGTGATAGCGGTCGTGCCATAGGCTGACTCGTTAGGCCGGAGCAGACTGATCAGGCACAAACGCGCACAGCGTACCACACGGCAGCAGGCAAGCACAGGCCTGCTTATACCGGAGTGATAGCGGTCGTGCCGTGAACCGGCTCTTTCGGCCGGAGAAGACTGATCAGGCACAACAGCGCGCAGATTACCACACAGCCGTAGGCAAACACATCCCCGTGCCGACTGTAGAATGTCCGCGGTTGCCAGACCGGAATCGTCGCCCGAACCGATTCCTCTGAAAAGAGTCCGGTCGCGTGCAGGATCCGCCCGTAGGGATCGATGGCGCCGGTGATTCCGGTATTGGCGGAGCGGGCAAAGGCGAGATGGTTTTCTACCGAGCGGAAGACGACCATGGAAAAATGCTGCGCGGGTGCCGAGGAGTTTCCGAACCATCCGTCGTTCGTAATGGTCACCAGAAATTCAGCGCCGTTGACCGCGAGCTGCCGGACCAGATCCGGAAAAATCACCTCATAGCAGATGGCCACGCCGAACTTCAGGGGGCGGGAGGGAACGGACGTCCCGTCCTCTCGGATCGTTGCTTTGGGAGTCAGCGACAACGTTGTTCCGCCTGGACCAGCCTCAAAGTCGCCGATGCCTTCGACCAGCTTGTCGAGGAAAAATAGCACCGATGACTTCAGCGGAATGTATTCTCCGAACGGGACTAAGTGGTGTTTGTCGTATCGCCCGAGAATCGTCCCGTCGGCCGACAGGAGATAGGCGCTGTTTAACAGGTAGGGACGGCGATCCGGATAAAAGCGGAGCGCCGGACTGCCGAACAGGATCGGGGCTTTGGCCCGGTCGGCCAGGGCCATGAGTTGGAGCTGATAGTCTTTCTCCCGTTCGAATATGAATGGCGTGGCGGCCTCCGGCCAGATGATGAGATCGGCGATGCTGCCGATCTGGTTGGTCAGACGATCGAATCGCTGCATAGTCTCGTCGCGAAACGCGATGTCCCACTTCACGGCCTGCTCAATGTTGGGCTGCACCAATCCCACGGTGATGGTGCCCTTAGGTGGCATGAGGCCGGGTCCGGTCAGGAGCGAATCTCCGTAGCCGTATGTCAGCACCATGAGCAGGGTGGTGATGGTGGTCAGTTCCCACGGGAGCTTCTTCGGATGAAATCCGCGAAAGAAGGGCATGAGCCAGAGGAACAGTTCGGCGAGCGTCAGGTTCACGAGGATAATCAGGAAGGAGAGGCCATAGACACCGAGATGGTCGGCGACCTGGATGAGTTCCAGCTCGCGATACTGTGAGTAGCCCAACAAGCTCCAGGGGAATCCGGAAAAGGCGTAGGTCCGGAGAAGTTCGAGTGAAACCCAGACACAGGGGGAGAAAAAGATTCCGTACCGTGGTAAGAATTCACGTAGCCAGACGACGCTCCAACTATAGATTCCGACGTAGAGTCCGAGATAGGCAGTGAGCAGGAGCAAGATGGCGTAGCTCACGGGAAGGGGGACCTTCCCATAGGTGGTCATCGCGGTGACGACCCAGGCCATAATTCCGGTGAATCCAATGGTCCCTGCCAGGCATCCAATCCAAAAGGCACGTCGTCTCGTAGACGAGTCTAGGGCGACATGGAGAGGAATCATGGCGATCCAAGCGAGGAGACCCAGATCAAATTTCGGGAAACACAGAGGAAGCAGGAGGCCACTTATGCAGGCAAGTATGAGCTGGCGCGCACGCATTCGATCCATCGTGCGGTACCATAACGAAAGCGATTTCGACTTGCAAGGAATCGATAGAAGGAGCAAGTTGCTGAATCGGAGAGGTGTGCAGATGTGGGTTCTGCTAACGGTGCTTGTTACCAGTCTGGCAGCGGATGCTCCGGCCCACGCAGATGAGTCTCATGCACTTGGCGACCGGATTTCAGGGAAGCTCATTCGTGGTATGGTGAATCTTTCGACCGGATGGATAGAGGTCCCGCGTCAGATTTATGAAGTCGGGACTCATGAGGGCTGGGTGCGCGGTTTGCTGCGAGGTCCTTTCGACGGAATCGGAATGTTTTTCGCTCGCACAGTAGCCGGTGCCGTGGAAACGGCGACCTTCCCGGTTCCGTTGCCGACCTATAAGCCCTTGTTGACACCGACCTATGCGTGGGAATCCGAGGATCCCTCCGACGTGATGGCGGCTGACAGCAAGTAGACACAGAACATATTCGAGGGGAATCTATGGACGAGTTGAAACAAACCCGCAGGATACGTATCACACCATTCACAAAACCGGCCGTCGCGCCAGTGGATGACTCTGCCATTTGGATGGGCGGAGAAGCTTCAGTGGGCACTCAGGCCAGACGGCATGTCCGCCAGACTGAACGGAATACACCGGGCCTCGCCCTCACGATTCTCGGCCTCACCTTCTTGGGTGGCCTGGCCTTGGGGACCGTCACGTCCAGACTCCTGCGCAAGACGCGGCCATAGTCCGAGCCCGCCTTCCTCTTTATCAGGCTGCTCAAAAAGGCTGTTCAGCATGGCTGCAGCGAGTGAAGAGGCGAAGGCGTACCCTTGTGGAACGTTGAGCCTCTGAACGAAGCGAGAACGCCGCTGGCAGAGTTATTCAGCAGCCTGCTATTTATTCCGCTCAGGTTGTTGGTGAATCCAGAGTTCGGGGGAGTGGGCTGTTGCCTGGTAGGCTTGGCCGAACCCCAGGACCAGATGGGCGTCGTGTAGCTGCAGTTCCCATAGCGAAAAATCTGCAAATCCAAAGGTCATGGCGGATTTTGGAAATCGGGCGAGATAGCGTGCTTTCATCTGTGCATAGGTGGGCGCGTCCGGTGCCAGGATTGCGGCCGTGCCCTGTAGATTGATTCTGCGCAAGGCCAACGGGTTTTTTCCAGGGTGATCAGGTTCGGAGAGGAAGAGCGACACCTGCGGGTCCTGAAGCAGATGCTGGGTGTGCAGGGCAAGCTGGCTCAAGTGTAAATACGCTCTCGTCCAATTCTCGCCGAGCACATAGGGCACATGCGAGCCAAATGGCTTTCCCTGTCTCATGGTGAGGAGCACACCTGTTCGCACCTCTTGTCCCAGCGTCGTCCAGGCTTCCCGTACCGCTCCATTCGTCATTGACTCAGCCATCAGCTATATCCTCTCGCACTCAAAGGTCGTTCGCGCAATAATAACCCTATCGGTATCAGGCCGTCATGTCTTGATGAAGGGCCTAGGAGTCATGGCTTATTGTGTTTGCGGATGTGGGAGCCGTGATGATCTGTAGGCCGATTATTGACCAGAGGAGTTGATCATGAAGAATGTTGAGATGGTGATGGAAGGAACGATCCTGACTATCAAGGTGGACATGTCGAAGGAGTTTGGTCCATCGGCATCAGGGAAGACCACGATCATAGCCTCTACGGAGGGCAACGTGACGATCCCGGGCCGTGAAGAAAAGGTCGGACTGAACGTCTATCGCAAGAAATAGCTGGTTGTTGATGTCTGAGCTGAACGAAAAACGAAGGAGAGGAAGAGTCCTCTCGGCGATCGGCGACAATTTCTGCCGAAAAACATGCAAATATTCATGAAATGCGACCGGTTTCTCCACAGTGAGACTGCTGTGCTGTGCATAAGTCGGTATTGGTTGGGCCTATTTGGCTCTAGACAAGATCGTTTTGGTCAGCGGGTCACTCCCGGATCAGGATCTGCCCAGGGATTGTGGAAAAGAAAAAGAATCATCCGTCAAGCCGCTAAATATAGTGGGTCGGCTGGTGAGAGCACAATGCCTATTTATTAGGCAATCTGCTCGCATGACTGTTGAGATCAGCCATTTCAACGACAGGATCTCACTCATGCACAGAGTTATCCACAGAAGCTGGGGAGTCCCTGCAGAGCATCGGCCTGAATCACGGTTTCGGTAGTGGAAGTGCTTGGTTTTTGAGGGGTCTGGCAGATTCATGCTCACGCAAGAAGAAGAGCAGCAACGTGTGAAATATTTTTTCTCTCGGAGTGAAAAATATTTTCCACGCTCGAATGAATTTATCACCCGTGCCTCTGTCGGCTCTTGCTATTCATGAAATGTGATTCTGGGTGGTATCTCTGTCGTGCTCACGGTGGATCGTTCGTGCGATCAGAGATTTCTCATGCTTCGAGATAGACTGACGGTCTCGTTTCGGCAAAATTCCTCGGCACAATGTTTTTTACGTGGAGCGAGAGAGCCCTTGACTCGCTCATACCGGGGGCCTACTCTAACCACGTGGGGGGAGTTAACGCCCCGGGGGAATATGGTTCATAAGGGGGTCGAGTGTGAGAGCGGTGTGCAGGACCAGCTTGTACTGGGAAGCCTAATGCTCTCCCGAGATCTCCGCCGTACCTACTAACTCCTCGGTAGGTGCGTGCTCCTCCCACCCTAAACTGTTTTGGCGGATGGTTGCCCTCCTGCGAATCTCCTCCTTGCCATCAGGTCGTGCTCGACCCTGCACGAGGGTTTTCTCGGCGGGGCAATCTGTGTACAATGCCGCCCACTTTTCCAATATGATGCTGTGAGAGGGTGAATGGCCATCGCGCGTTCCGTTTCGAAGTCCGTTTCTGCTGCCCAACCCGTTTCTGAATCAGCCGGCCCGAAGAAGGCTGCCGCCAAGCCGGTCCAACAGGTCACCGCAGCTGAGATGGGAGCGCGTCAGCGGGAAATTTCCGTTTCCGAATTTTTTACGAAGAACCGGCACCTGCTCGGGTTCGATAACCCGCGTAAGGCGTTATTGACCTGTGTGAAGGAAGCGGTCGATAACGCGCTCGATGCCTGTGAAGAAGCGGGGATTCTCCCGGAAGTGACCGTTCGGCTGGAAGTGGTATCGAACGGGGAGCCGGTCGCTCCCAGCCAGGCGTCCAGATTCCGCATCACGGTCACGGACAACGGGCCGGGCATTGTCCGTCAGCATATTCCGAGGATTTTTGCGAAGCTGCTCTATGGCTCAAAGTTTCATCGCATGCGGATGAGCCGGGGACAGCAAGGCATCGGGATTTCGGCGGCTGGCATGTACGGGCAGTTGACGACCGGAAAGCCGGTGAAGATTATTTCCCGTACGGGCCCGAAGGCAACGGCCCATTATTTTGAAGTGCAGATCGACACGAAGAAGAACGAGCCGCTCGTTCATGAAAATAAGCAGATTGAATGGAATCAGCCGCAAGGGACGCAAGTCGCGATCGAGGTCGAGGGGAAATATCAAAAGGGCCGAGCCTCCGTCGACGAATGGCTGGAGCAAACTTCCATCGCCAATCCCCATGTGCGGCTGATCTACTCTCCGCCGGAAGGCGAGACGAGAGACTATCCCCGAACGTACCACGAATTACCGCCGTCTCCACGGGAGATCAAGCCGCATCCGTACGGCATCGAATTCGGCATGTTGCTGAAAATGTTGCAGGATACCAAAGGCCACTCGGTCTCCGGTTTCCTCTCCGGCGATTTCTGCCGGGTCTCGCCGCAATTGGCGGACGAGATCTGCAAGGCTGCCAAGGTCTCTCCCAACATGAAGCCGCGAGATCTGAAGGGCCCGGCAGCGGAGATTCTCTATAGGACCATTCAAGACACCAAGATCATGGCGCCGCCGACGAATTGTATCTCTCCGATCGGCGAGCGGGCCATTCTCTCGGGGCTCTATAAGCAGATCAAAGGCGAGTTTTACACGGCGGTGAGCCGGCCGCCGGCGGTCTATCGGGGCAATCCCTTTATCATCGAAGCCGGGTTGGCCTTCGGCCATCGGCCGGAGGATCAGACCAAGCCGAAACAACCCACCATGCCGAAAGCGGAAGGGGAGGATGACGAGAGGGATTCGGAGCTTGCGCGCGTAATTCGGTACGCCAACCGGGTGCCGCTCCTCTATCAGCAGTCCGCCTGCTCGACTTTCAAGGCCGTCCTCAGCACGTCCTGGAAGAATTATGGTGTGACGCAGTCACGCGGCGCATTGCCGGGCGGACCGATGGTGATTTTTGTGCATATGGCCTCGGTGTGGGTGCCGTTCACGAGCGAATCCAAAGAAGCCATCGCCGACTACGATGAGATACAAAAGGAAATCACGCTGGCCTTGCGTGAGTGCGGTCGGCGGTTGGGGTTGTTCTTGCGGCGGCGTGAGCGCGCGGCCAGCGAGTATCGGCGACGCAATATTTTCGAACTCTATATTGAAGAAGTCGTGGAAGCCTGCAATCGCCTCAAAGGCGGCACGCTTGCCAAAGAGAAGTTGAAAGCCCAGCTCCAGAAAATCGCCACATCACGCACGGGAGGACTCAAGACGGATGAAGCATTGGGGAAAACCGGTGCCGGGCCGGAAGGCTTGCCCCATTCAATCATCGTGACTGCCGAAGGCGTGGAAGGCGAGGTCGAGTTGGCTACGCAGGTGCAGGCGTCTGTTGCGCCGGCGGCACCGGCAGCGACCCCGGTTCCGAATGCGGCCGAGCCGTTGCCAAAGAAACACAAGAGGGGTAAGGGGTCACAGACGGCCGTGCGTGCCGATACGGGGTCCATGAATAAGAAATCGAAGGGCTCATCGGCGAAGCCTGGAAAGCAATCCGCGCCTCGAGGGAAGAAGTAACCACATGGCGACCAAACAGAAAAAAACGACCGCCGTTGAGAAGAAGCTCATCAGCTTGGCGGATATTGTCATCGCGGCGGCTGACCGGTCGAAAGATCCGACGTTTGCGATTCCCATTCGGGCGCTGTCCAACGTGTCCTTCAATGAGCGCAAGGGTCTCATTGAGATGGGGAGTAAGAAGCAGACCCGGTCGTTCTTCAACGTCGGGATGGCCAAGAAGTTTATGCAGACGGTGCTCGTTGCCGATGCCCTTTCCGAACTCCAGCGGGCGGACCTCACCACGTCGCTTCGAGAAATCTACTACCGGACAAAACATACGATTCAAGATTCCCACGAGAACACCTTCGATACCCAGGATGAATCGGACCCGGTCATCGAAGATCTTGAAGTGTCGCTTGCGGCGTTACGGGAAGAGCTGCATGTGCGGGCGGAGAACAGCGGGAGCATCGTCGGGCCGGTCGTGTTTGGCGATGACGGCGATCGTGTGGACTGTGCCAAGCTCGGGAAAGGCGGGTATTCGGTCCCGTCGATCGTCGAGCCGGAGTATCTGGAGATCCGCCGCTGCACGGCCGACTTTCTACTGCTCGTCGAAAAGGGAACGCAGTGGAATCGCCTCTCGGAAGATAAGTTCTGGCGCCGGTATAATTGCGTCCTGCTGACCGGCAACGGTCAGCCGCCGCGCGGAGTCCGCCGGCTGGCGCGCCGGCTGCACGAAGAGCATAAGTTGCCGGTGTACGTGCTGGTCGATAACGATCCCTGGGGGTACTACATCTATTCAGTGATCAAACAGGGTTCGATCAATCTGGCCTTCGAAAGCCAGCGCATGGCCATTCCCAAAGCCAAGTTCATCGGGCTGTCGAGCGCCGACCCGGAACGGTACGAGCTGCCCCGGAATGTGGGCATCAAGCTGAACGAGAAGGACATCGCGCGGGCGAAAGAGCTGATGAACTACCAATGGTTCCAGAAGCCGGCCTGGCAAGCGGAGATCAAGCGCATGCTGGCCAGCGGGCTCAAGTACGAGCTGGACTCGCTCGCCAATAAAGATTTTCAATACCTGACCAAAAAGTATCTGCCGAGAAAGCTCAAAGAAAAAGATTGGATCGATTAGTCATCGCCCCCGGTCCACCGTACGACAATCAGGAACCAGCAGATCAGGGAACCCGCGCCTACGCCGCGGCTGCCGGCCTTCGTGCCGCCCCGGATTCAGAGACACGATGAAGACCCTACCTTCCTGGACGGCTCCGTTACGCGATTGGCAGCGCCGTGCGCTCGTCGCCGTCCAGACCCATCAGACGGCGGATTTTCTCGCTATGGCGACTCCGGCCGCCGGGAAAACCCGCTTTGCGCTGCGCGTCGCACACGAGTTTCTCGCCAAGGGGACCGCCCGTCGTGTCCTCGTCGTCTGTCCGACCAACCATCTGCGTACCCAGTGGTCGGAAGCCGCCGGGAAAATAGGCCTTCAGCTCGATCCAGGGCTGACGAACGATCAAGCCAGCGAAGCTGCCGATTATCACGGCGCGGTCGTAACCTATCAGCAAGTCAGTCTTGCTCCGGACATTTTTCAGCGTACATGTAAGAGTAAACCGACGCTCCTTATCCTGGATGAGTTGCACCATGCAGGAGATGGCAAGCACTGGGGGAAGGCGTTGCGCATGGCCTTCGATCCGGCGGTATTTCGGTTGATTCTTTCCGGCACGCCGTTTCGCTCCGACAATAACCCGATTCCGTTTATCCGCTACGAGCAGGGCGAGAGCCATGCGGACTTCGCGTACGGCTATACCGAGGCGATTAAAGACAGCGTGTGCCGTCCGATCGTCTTCCCCAGCTATGAAGGCGAATTGACCTGGCTCTCCGACGGTCGTGAGCACACGGCCACCTTCGAGGATGGACTGAAGTTCGATCTCCAACGTGAACGGTTGAAGACAGCGCTCTTGCAAGAGTCCTGGCTGGGTCCGGTCATTACCGACGCGCACAAGCAATTGACCCGACTCCGCAAGGAAGAGCAGGCCGATGCCGGCGGATTGATCGTCGCCATGGACCAGGATCACGCCCGTTGGGTCTCCGAGTTGATCGGGAAAATCACCGGAACGAAGGCGGTCGTGGCGGTGTCGGACGATCCGGGGGCATCACGGACCATCGCGTCCTTTTCCGATCATAAGACCCAAGCCTGGCTGGTCGCGGTGAACATGGTGAGCGAAGGGGTGGACATCCCCCGGTTACGGGTGGGCGTGTACGGGACCAACGTGTTGACGGAGATGTACTTCCGGCAGGTGGTCGGGCGATTCGTGCGCATGCAGGACGGCATGCCTACACCGCAACGGGCCTGGCTCTATTTGCCCAAAGATCCGATCCTGGTTCATTACGCTCGGCAAATCAGAGCGGAGCGCGACCATGTTCTGGAAGACATCATGCCCGCCGGACAACGGGACTTGTTCGGCCGGATCACTGTGTCCAGCACCAAAGAATACATGCCGTTGAATGCGGTGGCGAAGCTCGACTCGCTCATCGGAGAAGAAGACCCGCGAGGGGAGAGTGGAGGCACCATCGCGGGGGATATTGCCGTCTCATTGCACGAACAGAAGCTCGATCTGCGAGAAACGCATCGACTCCTGGTCGCGTCTGTGGCGAGAAAAACCGGCGTGGATCACCGACGGCTCAATGCCGAATTGATCGCGCGGACCGGAGGGCGCGTCGATCAGGCGACGACCGATCAGCTGCAAAAGCGCATTCAACTGTTGGAGCGATGGCAGGAAAAGGGGTATGACGGCAAGCGATGACGGAAGGAGAGTCGCTGACGGCACCTGAACAGCAGGGTTCCGATGCCGCCAGCAGCGGTCTGTGCGCGAGAACTAGGCGGGTGGGAGCATCCAATAGCACCAGCCGAGAATCACGGGCGTCGCCACATACATCGCGGTCTTTCCAAAGGAGTCGTACACACCGTAAATCAGGACGGCGGCGATAAACACGAAGTAGATCTGGGCGATACCCTGGTAGCTCGCATTGTGCTCGACTGCCAGCGCCAGGCTTGGTGAGGCAAGGATTGCGGCGGCAGAGAGAGTCGCTAGTCGTTTCATTGAAAACTCCTTTCAGAGGATGGTGAAGGTAGAGGAAATGGATGGGGGAGGGGCGTGGATGCGGACACAACAACGCCCTCAGGGCAAAGAAAACCAAGAGGGCGTGGAGAAGTTCGGGGGGAGTATTCCATGAGACGACTGGTTGTATCTAACAAGGAGTCACAGAACACCTCTTTGTCTATAAGCTTCGCGTATGCTGCGCCTTCCGGTGAGGGAAGTCAAACCAGCGCAGGCAGATGATGCATCGGCCGGCTCTTCTGTCCGAAGCAAGCGTATCGGGAGCGCGGCTTGCCCCCTCATTCCGCTGGGTGTTAAGATCCGCCACCGACCTTTCTGGAGACACACTATGCCAAGCATCATGTTATTAGTTTCTCCCAGCTGTGGAGCTTGTCCCTCGGCCAAAAGCCTTTGGAAGCAGCTGCGGGTGAAATATAGTTTTTCCTACCGGGAAGTCGACATCACCACTCCCGATGGCGCTGAGTTGGCCAATCGCCATTCGGTGCGGGCGGTGCCTGCCACGATCATCGATGGACGACTGACCTTTGTCGGTGTACCGAGTCGAGAAAGCGCCGAAAAGGCGTTGTTGTTGAAAATGAAGCCGCGCGAATAAAGAGCAGGATACTGAAAATGGCCACCAGCTTCGTTCACGGCTTGCAAGAATCCTCAACGTACCCAAGAGCGTACGCCTGCGGTTCTTGCATCCCCTTCGGCCTTGCGGGATGCCTCATTTTGAGCATCCTGAGAAATGAGAATATCTTCAATGGTTGATGACGACGATGACAACTTTGAATTGCCTGATTTGCCCATTTACGACAAAGGCCCGCCACCGGATTGCCCGATTTGCGGCGACCCGATGAAGTTTATCGATGGCGATTGGGCCTGTGTCGACTGCAACGGCGAACTGCTGGGGCCCGAGACGGGCTAGTCGACGTGAATGGTGATGGACGCGCGATCGAGAGTTGATGTGAGCCGCCTGCTCCTCCGTCCGGTGTCCGTTCGTCACGCATCACGGTTCATGCGCCACGGTTTCTGATGCTTCACGTCATTGCCGGCCGTTTTCATCCGTCGCTCGAATCCGCGCTGGTCGCTCAAGTGAGTCAGGCGAAGGCGACGGATCCGTTCGCTCCGCTCGCGATTTTCGTTCCCTCCGCGCCGCTCCTTGCCCGCGTGCGTCAGGTGCTGGCCGCTGAGCTGCAGGCCACGCTCAATATCCACTTCATGACCTTCCATCAGCTGGTGCTCCGTCTGGCGGATGAGCGGCGTAGTCGCCTTGCGCAATCTCCCTTGCATGTCGTCGACGATATCTTCTTCGAACAGTTGGTCCGGCAGATCGTGCAGGTCCGGCTTCTCAGTTTGACGCCGCTGCAACAGCTTGGGCAGTCCTCCGGCATGTGGGGCGCCCTGTGGTCGACCGTACGTGACTTGAAAGATGCCGGAGTCGATCCTGCCATCGCCTTGCGCGGCCTCGAAGAGGGCTGCTTCGATCAGGAGGATCACGCCTGGCTGACGGCGCTGTTTTCATTGCACGCCGCCGTTCGCGACGTGGGAAAGACCTTGGGAGTCGGCACCCAGGACGACCTGGCCGAGTCGCTCATCCCGGAGGTTCCTCATTCACCGTTCCTGGCCTCCCTACAGCACGCATTCTATTATGGCTTCTACGATCTGACGCAGGTGCAGTTGTCCGTGTTTGAGGCTGTCAGCACTGCCGTTCCGACGACGCTGCTGTTTCCCGTTGAACAGGGACCGCGGTGGGGATTTGCCCGGCGCTTCTTCGATCGCTGTATTCAGCCCCGTGCGACAACTTCCGACATGATCACGAAACTGACGGATCGGGATAAGCCCTGCTCCGATGAGCCGATGACGATTTTCGTGCAGAGCGTCATCGGGGCGGAAGAGGAACTGGCGGCGATTTGCCGGAAGATTCTGGATTTGGTCGAGACGAACGGGTATCGGTTTGACGACATTGGCGTGGTGGCTCGCACCTTGGATCCCTATCGGGCTCTCTTGGCGGGCATGTTTGATCGATATCGCATCCCGTTTGTCACGACCGCCGGTCGACCGCTGATGCAAGAACCTCTCTGCAAGGTCTTGTTGCAGGTACTGACATTGCCACTCAACGATTTCTATCGCACGACCATGCTGGATGTGGTGACCTCGCCGCTCTGTGCCTCGGATCTACTCGACCGTAATGCCGCCGGCTACCGTCCTGAACAATGGAGGATGGCGGTGGCGGGCTTGCAGATCACTCGTGGAGTCGAAGAGTGGAAGCGATTGGAGTCGGCGTCCCAAGCGGCGCTGGAATTAGTGGAAGGTGAAGAGCAGGGGCGAGCGGTTGATGGGGTGGACATTGCCTCCGATGTGATCACGCTTCTGTGGCGCCTGGTGTCGGAGCTGGTGACTGATTGTTTGGCGCTCCCTCAACGGGGGACAATCGGGCAGTTGATCACGGCCTCTCGCCAACTGGCCCGCCGGCATCTGGTGGACCCGGTCGGCGTCGGCGGGACCGAAGGAGATCCGCTCACGGCGCGGTTGGTGGCGACATGGAGCGCCATCGATGGAGTGTGGACCCGGCTGGAGGAATTAGATCTTCTTGGGGAAGACATGTCCTGGGCGGACTTTGTGGAACTCCTGACCCATACATGTGAACGCACGTTGATTCCGTTGGATGCGACCGCTCATCGAGGGGTCACCGTTGTCGACGCGATGGCCGCTCGGGGGCTGAGTTTCAAAGCGATCTGTGTGTTGGGCCTGAACGAGAAGCTCTTTCCACGGTATATCCGCGAGGACGCCTTTCTGCGTGATCGGCATCGGCGGGTGCTCGACGCGACGCTCGGGTTCAAGATCGATGAGAAGCTCGGCGGGTATGAAGAGGAAACATTGCTGTTTGAACTGATCACGCAAGGGGCGAGCCGTCGCGTAGTGCTCTCCTATCAGCGGGCTGATGAGGCCGGTCGTGTCTTGGCGGTCTCTCCGTTTCTGAACGAATTGCTCGAGCGGTCCGGCCTTGACGGACGATCGGCGGAAGCGGTGCCACGACGGCTGACCGATCGAGTCGCGCAACGTTCCACCATTCAACGATTGATTCCGCCGTCCGAACTCGCCCAATGGATGGCGCTGACCGGGCAGGACCCGACAGACCTTCTGAAGGCGGTCGGCCGGGAAGCCGAGGGCTTTCGGCATGCGGCCGGCGCCTTAGTCGGGATGGAGGACGACGCGCCCGCGCTGAATGGGTATGACGGCTTGACCGGCCCGCTTGACGCCTACTGGTCACGGCTGTCCGAACGCGGGTTGGCCCCGACGCCCCTGGAGCGGTATGCGCGCTGCCCCTTCCAGTATTTTGCCGCCGATGTGTTGCGGCTGGAGCCGGTGCGATGGACCCTCGCGCAGGAGCCGGATGCCGCCTTGTTGGGCACCCTCTGTCATGCGGCCTTGAAACGCTGTTACGAGCAGCTTCTGCCGACCGGATGGCCGGCCGAGCCGGTGACCGATGACACGATGGAGTGGTGTATTCGCTCGGCGGTGGATCTGGCGGCGGAGGACTGTGAAGCGCGCCATCGTACCGGTCATTATTTGTTGTGGGAGTTGGCCAAGGAGCATGTCATCACGCTGATCACAGCCGCGGTCGATGGGGATACGGCCGCATATGCCGAGACGCCGTTTATGCCTGTCGCATTCGAACTGGATGTCGAGGGCACGATTGCCGAGGTGCTGCCCGATCCGTCCGCGACGCTCAAGCTTCGAGGGCGCGTCGATCGGATCGACCGGCATCGGGATACCGGCGCCCTTCGTATCATCGACTATAAATTCAAGACCGGTGGATCGATGAAATCGGAGGATCGCAACTTGCTGCAATCCGCCATGAGGGGCTATCGCCTCCAGCCTCCGTTATATGCCCGCCTGCTCATGCCCGGTATGCCTCCGCCAAGTCAGGTGCAATTCATGTTTCTGGCGCCCCTCTGGGAATCGCCCATATCCCGTTCGACGTTCGATGTCGCGGCCCTGTCTGGGGAATCCGGTCGGCAGATCCAGCAGACGCTGCGTCTGCTCATCACCGGCCTCCAGGCCGGGCGGTTTTTCATTCTTCCCGACACCTATTGCGAGCAATGCGAGTTCCGCGTCATTTGCCGGCGCGAACACCAACCGTCGTGGTGGCGGTCGTATCGATCGGACGAGGTGAAAGCGCTCAAGAGTCTTCGTCTGCAACGTCTGTCGGAGGAGCCGCGTGGAACTGATTCCTGATCGCCAGGCCCGGATTCTGGCGGAGACGACATTTGACCGGAATGTCGTCGTCGTAGCCGGTGCCGGAACCGGCAAGACGACATTACTGGTGAATCGATTGGTGCATCTCCTGATCAAGGAGCCCCGCCCGGTGACCGTCACTCAGATCGTGGCGCTCACCTTTACGAACAAGGCGGCCACGGAGATGAAGGTTCGGCTGCGTGAACGGTTGATGGTCTTGGCCCATCCGGAATCTGAAGCAGCACGAGCGGTTGATGGCGGGGCAGTGTCGATGGCCGACTTGCGCGCACGCTATGGTCTCTCCACCGACGATATCGCCGGCCGAGCCGCGGCGGCCCTCCACGATCTTGAGAAGGGGCAGATCGGCACGTTGCATAGCTTTGCGGCTCATCTGTTGCGGCTCCACCCCCTAGAGGGTGGTGTGGATCCGACCTTTCAGGAAGATGACGGCCTCCGGTTCGAAGAGCATTTTGCGGCGGCCTGGGAGATATGGATCGATCGGGAGCTGAGCCGGCTGGGCTCACATCATCAGCTGTGGCGGAAGGTGTTGGGGCTCGTCACGCTGGACGATGTGCGCTCCCTGGCTCGATCTCTCTGCAGCGAATTGGTCGATATGGATGTGGTCCGTGCTCAGGTCCATGAAGAAAAGCTGAGTCCTGCGCTCGTCGAGTGGGTGCGCCAAGCGTATCAACGCGGGCAAAGGCTTCTCGAGGCGCACGATCGGCCGAAGCGGCGGAAGATCGAGCAGATGTTGGCTGCCGCGGTGAACCTGATGAAGGCGATCCTGGATCAGGGCGCAGCTGGTATTCAGGCCCTCTCCACTGCCGATCTCGAATCGCTGGGAAAGGATCTGGGTAATCCCGTTGCAGGATGGGAAAAAGATGAATTTGATGAAGCCGAGTCGATCATCAATGCAGCCAAGCAATATCAATCGGTTAACAGTCAGTTCTTCAAGTATGCATTGACGCTTCTTGAGCCTCTGGTCTCTGAAATCCGTCTCTCGTTCAGGCTGAAAGGGTGGGTCTCATTCGATGGGCTGCTCGCCAGGGCGCGCACGTTGTTACGGGATCATCTGGCCATTCGCGAGCGTATTAAACAGGACTATCGTGCGGTGCTGGTGGATGAATTTCAAGACACCGATCCTGTTCAGTATGAACTCATGCTCGCGATTTCAGAATGTGTAGGGGCTCAGGCCTCGACATGGCAGGAGATGGTCTTAGAGCCGGGCAAGCTCTTTATCGTGGGAGATCCCAAGCAATCGATCTATGCCTTTCGGCGGGCCGATATCGAAGCGTTCGATCGCGTCGTTCAGAAAATTGAAGAGGACGGGGGAGTGATTCAAACGCTCACCACAAACTTTCGAAGCGATGCGGCGGTTCTCGGCCCGGTCAACGATGTGTTCGATCGACTGTTCGAACGGCGCGCCCTCGTCCAACCGGCCAATGTCAGGCTGGAAGTGCAACCACAACGACGCCCCTCAGCTTTCGAGGCCGGTGTGCGCGTGCACGTGACGCTCCCGGTTCCGGACGAGCGGGCGTTCGACGCCGCCGGTGCGACAAGGGCGGAAGGGGAGACGCTGGCGCGTTGGCTTGCCGAAGAGGTGCTGAGCCGTCCGCAGGTCAAGCCCGGGCATATCGCGCTGCTCTTCCGAAAGCTGACGCAGGCCGACACCTATGTGGATGCGTTGCGACGGTACGGCCTTCCCTATGTCATCGAAGGCGAAAAACATTTTTATCGACGTCAGGAAGTCATCGACCTGACGAATGTCCTGCGGGTGCTCGATCATCCCCATGACAATGTGGCGCTGGCCGGTGTGCTGCGCAGCCCGTTAGGCGGCTTGTCTGACCGCGCCCTCTATGACCTTCGCCAGGTTAAGGGCTTTGACTATCTTCGAAGCGAGTCACTCTCGGCGTGGACGCATCCGGAGGCATCCGCTGTCCGTCTTCTGTATGGCCACCTGGCCTGGTTGCATCGACAGGTCGGAGCATTGCCGCTGGCTGAGGTGCTGGAGCTGATCTTCGACCGTCTTCCGATTTTGGAAATAGCCGCCGCTTCCGTGCATGGGGAACAGGCGGTGGCGAATCTTCTCAAGGTGAAACACACTGCCGCCGCCTTGTCTGACCGTCCGCATCTGACGTTGAGCGGTTTTGTGGATTTGATGGTCGCCAGGCTCGAGGAGCAGCCGGATGAGGCTGAGAGTCCACTATCTGAGGAATCGTCCAACGCTATCCAGGTCTTGACGATTCACAAAGCCAAGGGCCTGGAGTTTCCCATTGTCGTGTTGCCCGGCCTGCATCAGGGGAGCGGGAGGGAGCGAGGCTTGCCCGTCGTGACGTTTGACTGGTCGAGCGGATCCTATGGCCTGTCCCTTGGTCCGGTGCACAATTTCGGCGCCGTGTTGGTCCAAGAGAAGCAGAAGATTCGAGAGGAAGCCGAGCGGCGGCGGGTGCTCTATGTCGGTATGACCAGGGCCAAGGATATGTTAGTGCTCTCCGGAGGGATGACCGGTCGCGCCGCGGGGGAAACCGTCTTGGGGATGCTGCAAGCGATCGGCGAAGGTGTGGTGGGTGCCTCGGAAACAGAGGCGCTGACGATCGGGGCCTCTGTCATACCGCACCGGACCACGACTGCGCCGTCCCGGAAACGTTCAAGTCGACCTGGCGCGGTGGGACCGGTTGCCGGAGCTTTGGACCCCGATGCCATCGCCGCATTATGGAGGGACCGGGAAGATCGCTGGAAGCACGCCTGCCAGACGCCCCGGCATCTCACTCCGAGCACGATCGGAAAAGGGGGACAGCCTGGTCCTTTCCGCCCCTCAACTGATGGAGCGGACCCTGAGGTCGGGCGGCTGGTCGGGATACTGGCCCACCATATCCTCGAACAGTGGGATTTTCACTTGCCTTCTGAGGGACTTCTTGGTCGAATCGAGCCCGTGATGCAGCAGATCCTTACGACTGAACAAGCCGAGCTGATGCCGGCGGTGGCTGATTCATTGAGAGATGTCCTCGGTAACTTTGCGCGGTCTGACCTGTATCAGCGGCTGGCCCTGGCCACCATTCTGGGTCGCGAGGTGCCGTTTGCCATGTCTTGGGAAGAGGGCCAGATCGTCCATGGGATGATGGATGTCATCTACCGTCTTGACGACCGAATCTGGATTGGGGACTATAAGACCGATCAGGTGACGGTGCAGAATGTGCCCGAGCGGGCGGAGCGGTATCGACCTCAGATGGCACTCTATAAGGCCGCGGCTCAGAAAAGTTTAGGGGTGTCAGCCGTATCCGCGCAGCTCATGTTTCTTCGCTGCGGCGTTGGCTACGAACTGTAACAGGAGACGGACCATGCGATCCTATCTCATGCTGGTGTTGCTCTGTGGATTAACCGGCGGCTGTGCGAGCCCGGCGAAAGTGCCGACGACCATTCTGGCGAGTCCGGCCGGCACTTCGGCGCGGGCGGCGGCCGCCATGACTGAAGGAGATCGCCTGTTCCGGTCGGGCGACTGGGCCGGTGCAGCTCAGGCCTATCAAACCGCAGCCACTCTGCAACCGACATTGGCTGAGGCACACTACAATTTGGCGGTGTCGTTGGATCGTATGGGGAGCAAGGCGGACGCGAAGAAACACTATCTGGAGGCCGCGAACCTGGCACCGGGAAACAAAGTGATTTGGGATTCACCACCGCTTCGCGAGACGGGACTGAATCACAACTTGCGGAAAAAATCCTATCTGGATCCTACTCCTGGGCAACGATTCTAGCGAGGTGGGATGTGTCTCAGCGAATCTCGGCGGAGTCCTTTGCCCATCTCGTGGAAAAGGCCATCGCGGACTTGCCTGACGATTATGCCCGGTTGCTCGATGCCGTGGCGGTCGTCGTGGAAGACGAGCCTCCTCCGAGCGTGCTGAAAGATTTGGAGATGGAGGACGGAGAGGAACTACTCGGTCTGTACCATGGTCTCTCACTGCACGACGACTCATTTTTTCGCGCTGGAGGCCAGGCGCCGGCACAGATCTCACTCTATCGCGGACCGATTCTCCGGCAATGCGACACAGAGAGGGAGATGATTCAGGAAATCGGCGATACGCTCGTGCACGAACTGGGGCACCATGTCGGTCTGGATGACGACGAGATGCCCTATTGAAGGTGCGGCATTGAACGTGATCGTTCCAGTGACCGTTTGTGATATCCCCATATCAGCATGAACAGACCCAACATGACCATGGGAGCCGACAACAACTGGCCCATGGTGATCGGTCCAAGGACAAAGCCGATATGCTGGTCGGGCTCGCGGACGAGCTCGACGATCATCCGGCTGACGCCGTAGCCGGCGATGAATGTCCAGCACAACGACCCTGGTGGCGGTGACGTGCGCGCGAGCAACCAGAGGATCGTGAACAAGAGAATACCTTCCAGTCCTGCTTCATAGAGTTGTGAAGGGTGGCGACACACCGGTCCTCCCGATGGGAAGACCATGCACCACTCCACATCGGTCGCCCGTCCAAAGAGTTCTCCATTGATAAAGTTTCCGAGTCGGCCAAATCCCAGTCCAATCGGGGTCACTGCGGCAGCCAGGTCCGCAATGGTGTAGACGGGTAAGCCCTGTCGTTTGCTGAACCAGATCAAGGCGACAATCGTCCCAATGAGGCCGCCATGGAAGGACATCCCGCCTTCCCACACGGCGAAGACTTTCAACGGATTCTGGGCGTAGTAAGAAAAATTATAGAACAACGTGTACCCGATGCGCCCGCCGATAAAAACCCCGAAGGCGGCGAACACGACCATGTCGTAGATCTGATCCGGCGTGAGGGGAATGTGCTGCGCGCGGACTCGGTGGCGAATCAAGAAATAGGCGGCGGTCAGCCCGATCAGATACATCAACCCATACCAGCGGAACTGGAGCGGACCGAGATCGAGGAAGACCGGATTGATATGCGGATAGGGGAGTGCGGCGAACGAACCCATGAGACCTCCAACGAATGACTGGTCGGGATCATAGGGAAGACCACCTTTCAAAGCAAGGCGCGCGTCACACGCAGGGCGACGATAGCCGGAAGGTGAATGCTGTGGCCGGTTTGTCGAGATTGGCCCAGGACTGTAAGATTTCTGTAACGGGTGTGTTGCCGACTGTAGAGAAAACGGCACCCTTCATGAGACGGTCCTAACGCTGGCAGGGGTGATCGAGGAAATCCCGGTGAAATTGCGCAGAATATGACCTGGCACGGTATCTGCTGTACTGACTAGACAAGAGGGCGAGAACAAGACCCTCCACAAACCTTCATCAATCACCAGGAGGCATGCGATGTCAGAACAGGGAAAGCAGGCAGCCAAGGTCGCCGCGATGATCGCCGGTGGAGCTGTGATCGGAGCCGGATTAGGAATCCTGTTTGCGCCTAAAGCCGGAGCGGAAACACGCCGGGACATCGGACGCTATGCGAAGAAGGCCCAAGTGCAGGCCACCCGCTGGGGCCGCACCGTTCAATCGGGCGTGCAGGACGTAATGAATCGGAGCAAGCAGTTGGTGCAGCGTCGCGAGGCGCGGCCTGTGATTGAAGCAGCGTAAACCTGTTAGGTGAAGCACGCAGTCGAAGCTACGGTTGAGCGAGAGGTCCGGACTCCCGCTCAACCTAGGCTTCAGCTTCTTCGTGGTTCAATAGGTCACACACATTCCAGTGCGGGCCTGAGCAAGGTGTTGCGGCTCAGGCGCCTTTCCCGCTACACTGCGCGGCATGCGCGAGTGGCGGAATCGGCAGACGCACAGGACTTAAAATCCTGGGTCAGCAATGGCGTGCGGGTTCAATTCCCGCCTCGCGCACCACGAGTGCTCATTGGTTGCGTATGTGCCACCTCTTAAGGCCCCATCCCCAAGCAAGCGTTGCTTCCATGACGCGAGTCATCCGGTATGCACTTCTCTTCTTGCTCTGCCTTTGTCATAACGCTCCTTCCGTGAGCGCGCAAAGCAGTGCCTCCTCAGCGAATCCGCAGAATCCGTCCTCACTCAGCTTGCAAAATGGACTCGATCCTTCCGGTGGATCCGGCGGAGTTCCAGCTGCGCCTCTCTCCTCGCCATCCGTGGTGCAAGGGATTGGAACCATACCAAGTTCCACGAAACCAGGCTCATTGGGCTCTGCGGGGAGGGGATTACCCGGAATGCCGGGAGGCCCACCCATCAAAGGGGCGCTCGGTGCACAAGATCCTTCGTCAGCCTACATGCGTCCACCGACCATCGGAGCACTCCTGTGCGACCCATTGATCGATGGTGTCTGCGACTAGACGGTTGTTGTAAGTTTAAAGGACGGGGATAGGCGCAAGACGGGAATCCGGTGCGGAGTCGTTACCACTTTCCTAGCCAGTGGCGGGATCCGGCCAGGTAGGCCGGGATGCCAATGGCGAGAAAGACCAGCCCCTGAACAAAGTAGTGGCTGGCAATATCCGGCGGAGTTAACCGGCCAAGGAAGATCAGGGCGGCTGCGCTGATCGTGGCTCCTAAGGTGGTGCGTTTGGGACAGGGACGAAAGCGGCCCTCGTCATATGAGCGCAGCACCCACACAATCATCCAGGCCAAGGCGCCGATTCCCAGGGCTCCCGCTAAATCGGTGAGCCCGATCAGGACACTGTCGACGATGAGTCGCGAGGTGGCGCGAGAACCGAGATCGAGTTTGAGGCGGATGCCTTCCCCCACGATGAGTAGAAGGCCAACAATGGCCACGCCGATCGAGAAATGCCAGTGCGTCAGCGGCTTTTCAGAATCCTGGTTGCCGGTCTGGGGAGGCAGATCCGTGCGGGACATCAAGCGACGTCGGACGAGCGGAGTGAGATCGTATCCGCAATCACACGATAACGACGAGTCGGGGTTCATTTGAAGGCAGCGTGGGCATTCAATCGACATGTGACAATATCCGCAGTCTGCTAGAATGCATTCGAACGAAGCTTCTCTCCACCGCCACCATACCGCGAGACCACGATGCAGTCACGTAGATCCTGTCAAACGCTCATTGCTCTGGGGAGCCTTTTTGCCGCGCTGGCCGTTGCCGCGGGAGCGTTCGGCGCCCATATGTTGAAGTCGATATTGGATCCGCCGATGCTGGCCGTGTTTGAAACGGCGGCTCGCTATCAGATGTATCATGCTCTGGGCATGATCGCGGTTGGATTGGCGGGGCAGGTCTTTGGTTGCCCTCAGGTGGCGCGCGCCGGCTGGTGTTTCGCAGCCGGGATCTTCCTATTTTGCGGGAGTCTCTACGGTGTCTCGTTGTTGGGTATTCGCTGGTTAGGAGCCATGACGCCGATCGGGGGGCTGGCGTTTATGACGGGCTGGAGCTTGCTCGGCTGGTATGTCTGGCGCGAACAGGTTGTCACGCAAGAGTAAGAATACCCGGGTTGAAGGGTTACGGCTTGCAGTCGCTGGTCCGTTTTCCGCTGATCGATCCCCATCCGCCTTGTGAGTTCACGAAGGTGCCTTCTAAGCCTTTTCCTTCTTTGGTGAATTGCAGGCTGTCTTCCTGGACTTGGCCGTTGCTTTCCCAACGAAGATAGACGTTCTCTCCCAGCACGACGGTTTCGACCAGCCCGGAGACCTGGGGATATTCAGGCCCCGGGGGAGGGAACAGCATGGCCAGCTTCTGCTCTTGATGATGCTGCTGGTGATTGTGAATGATCCATTGCCAGGTTCCGCAGAGTTTATTGCGTCCCCGCACCGTTCGTACCCGATCTTTCCAGGTCCTGAGTTGCCACCATTCCGCGATCGCCCGCTGTTGCGCATCGAGGGCCAAGCGTCCCGCGGTAAGGGCGAGAGGCACGCGGTCGGCTGCGGTGGTATCCGGTTTCACGTCGGCCAGTTGCGTCAATTCTTTCATCGTCTGAGCGAGACTGGGAATGGCTGCCGTCGTCTGGATCCAGTTCACAACTGTGGCCGACGGAGCGGCAACGAGGTCCGCATGCTGACTCAAGGATTGCGTGATGCGGTCGGCTGTCTGCCAGGCAGCCAAGTTGGCAATGAGCCGTTGGGCAGACGCCGTCAGTTCTTGGACGCCCAGCTCTTTGGCAACTTTGGCGGGGATGTTCTTTGCGGCGACGGTACTCGCGACATCTTGGAGGCCCAGCGCCGGTCCCACTTTCGTTGTGAAGAGGGACAATGCAGCCGCATTGTCCGACAGGGTCCCCAGCGCTTCCGACTGAGCTTGGACTAACGGATACAGTTCAGCAGGTCCGGAACTAGGGTCTGCTGCGTGGCTAGAGGAGACGAGGAGGAGCAGACTGACAAACCAACCTGCGATGTTCAGGGATCGACTCATAGGTCACCAGGATAGGGATGAATGCGAGGGTGATGGAGATGTTCGCTAGGTTCCTTGAAAGCAGGCCTTGAGGAAGACGGCCGATCGTTCCCAGGCTGTGGCGGTGATATCCGCGCGATAGGAGTCGGCCTTCATTTCATTGCTGAAGGCATGTGGCGCATCTGGGTAATTAGCAATCTCGACCTTCTTGCCATATTCAGCGGCGGCGGCGCGTAACTGTTCGGCATCGTCTGCGGTCGCCCAGGTATCTCGCCCGGCTTGATGGTAGAGAATCGGGGAGATCACTTCTTTCATCAGCTCGCGAGGCTGGAACATTTTCCCATAGTAGGCGACCGTCGCACGCAATCGCTTTCGCTGGGCGGCAAAACGGAGTGCCAGCGAGGCCCCCATCCCATAGCCCACCACTCCGTGAATATTCCGCTTGGTGAAATCTTTCGTGTTCAGATATTCGCAACAGGAGTTGATGTCCCGAAGCACCAGAGATTCGTCGATTTTTGCCATCAGCGCTTCGCCGACCTCATCATTGGCGGTGACCATGCCGCCGATCCGTCCATAGAGATTGGGGATGATGACCACGTACCCTTCACAGGCCAGCCGAGCGCCGAGATCCTTGATTTGCCCGGTTAATCCCCATCGGTCGTGCAGCAGCACGAGACTCGGATAGAGCATCTTTGTCTGCGGCCAAAACAAGATCGTTTCAACCTGCACTTCTTTCGGCATGCGTGTCTTGATGTAGGGATCCACCATGGCATCGCTATGGGTCGGGATGGGCACCCCGCTCGGGAATCGGGCGATTCCCGTGCCGATCTGATCCAAGGTATACGGTGCCGAATGTGTCGTGGTCATGGTGCTAAACCCTTTCCCCGCGCGTATTTCAGAAAGCTGATCCGTATCGAACCTGGGTTCCGACTATAGGGAACCGTTTGCGGGAATGTCAACGGAGTGTCATGACGTGAACTCATTGACCCGTAAGGACATCCACTCTACAGTGCCAAACAGGAGGAGCTCATATGACGGTACCGCCACAAATCAGCCTGGGGCTCATAGGCGCCGGGCGCCATGGCACTCGCTATGCCCGCCATCTGATTCAGGACATGCCTCAAGCTCGACTGCACGCGGTCTGTCGGCAACACCCGGAGCAGGGACTGGACGTTCCCGGGAGCGAGGCCGTCAGGATCTATGGGCGGCCTGAAGACCTGATCGCTGATCCCCTGGTCGATGCGATCATCCTTGTCGTTCCGCCGGTACTCCATAAAGATCTATGCCTGGCCGCGGTTTCAGCGCGGAAGCCGGTGCTTATCGAGAAACCTCTGGCAACGACCTACCCTGATGCATGCGTCATGGTTGAGGCGGCTGCACGGGCGGAGGTGCCGTTGATGACGGCTCACACCCTCCGATTCGATGCGACGATTCAATCGTTACTCGCGTCTCGCTCACGAATCGGCCAGTCCCGACAGCTCGGCTTGACGAGCCACATCGAGACGAAAGGGCGGAGTGCGGACCATGCGGATGGCTATGGCCGGCGTGGAGCGCTCCTGGAGTTCGGGGTGCATCTGCTGGATCTGGTTCGCGTGCTCACCGGGGAGGAAATTGAAACGGTGCAATGTGTCTTGGATCATATGCCGCCGGCTCACCCGGAGACATGCGCGAAGGTCCAGCTCCGAACGAAGAGCGGGATACCGTGCAGCATCGACGTCGCACGTGTGGAGGCAGGGCGGGTAGGGCGGGCCGAATGGATCGGCTCAGACGGCCAACTTCTAGCCGATTGGACGAACCGGAAGATTCGGTATACAGACAGAGCCTCCCGCAGCGAGGAGTGGTCGACCGCACTGAGTCCGACCATCCTCACCACGCTGCGGGAGTTTGTCCGTGCGCTGCAGCATGACACATCGATGCCGATTACCGGGGACGACGGTTGCCGAGCTGTCGAGATCGCCGAAGCCTGCTACCGTTCCGCCGAGGCTGATGGCGTGACCATCACTCTCCCATTGAAAGCCTAGCTCCATATCATCCAGGCTACGACTCGAACGTCTTCCCCGTTATCCTTGCGCCAGCCGGACGCTAGGCGTCCGCTACGATATGGGTATCCGTTTCCTCGACCCCTTCAATCGCATGCACCTTTGTAATGACGACGTCTGACAGGGTTCGCTCGTCTTGCACGCTGATGAAGACGAAAATATCCGGCCGACCGAAGCAGGAATGGGCCTGTTCAACTCCGGTAATCTTTTTGAGTGCCTGGACGACGTCCTTGGTCTTGCCGGCCTTGACCTTAATCAGGATGTACGCGCGTGTTGCCATAGCTTCCTCCTTGGTGTGCTGCAGTGATTCGTCTCAAAGGTCGCATCGGATACTAACTTGATCCAGCCCCAGGCATCTCCTTTCTGCGTGATGAAAATATCTGCTGAAACTCGAGCCCGCGCGCGTGAAGAGCTTGCCGGGCATCTCGGACCAAATGCATGAACCGGTGAAACTCCTCGACCGACAGATTAAACGGTGCGAACCCTTGCGCGAGAACGTGTAAGTCTTCAGGCGAGCGTCGCGCTTCTTCATCGGAGAGCCGCTCCAAAACGTCCGCTGTCCATCCGGTTGTCCGGAGGGCTTTGACGATGTCCTCAGCCTGGTCGCCATACTTCTGCCCAAGCGCCTGTCGAGCAAACTCTAGGACCGCAGCATCACCGCTTTTGGCAAAGACCGACTGGAACTGAATCACGAACCGGATAATGTGATTGGCCTCAGGCGTGCCTTCTGGGGGTAAGACCTCCGCGTCTTGCAGCGTGGCCAGCACAGCCATCGCTGAACCGATGTGCGGCGAAGCGGTCTTGGTGGATCGTTGTGCTTGGGTCAGGTCCGGTTTCTGGACAGGGTCAGCCCACGCCTGTTGAAGCTCACAGATCGCCAGGAGTCCGCTGAGCATGAGGGGCGGAAGGAAGAGCGTCATGATGGACGCGGAAGATTGCGGCACCGGTGAGAGGCATCGAAGAGAGAGACGCATGGCGGGCATTATACAGTCTTATGCGGAGGGCAGCTACCGGCGTCATGCCGGTCGATCATTCGCTTGCAACACCATTGAGGAGTTTCTATAATCCCGCGTTCGTCGGGCACAGAAAGGTGTGATGCTCCATGCTGGCCAAGGTCGCGAGTGCTGCACTCGTGGGGCTGGATGCTCATCTTGTCGACGTCGAAGTCGACATTTCCGGAGGGCTTCCACAATTCTCTGTGGTGGGATTGCCGGATGCGACCGTGCGCGAAAGTCGTGATCGCGTCCGCGCCGCTCTGAAGAACACGGGTTTTCATTTTCCTGCCAAACGCATTACCGTCAATCTGGCCCCTGCAGGCATCAAGAAAGAAGGCTCCGGCCTCGATTTGGCCATTGCCATCGGGATCCTCGTCGCGGAAGAGGTGATCCCGCAAGAGGCCTTGGACCGGCGGGTCTTATTGGGCGAGCTTTCTCTGGACGGACGAATCAAACCGATCACCGGGGCGTTATCGTTCGGACTCGCCTGCCGCAGAGGGTATGACCTCCTGTTGCCTGCCGCCAATGGGACCGAAGCGGCGCTTGTTGATGGGGTGAATGCCTATCCGCTCCATACCTTGCCGGAAGCCGTCGAGTTCCTAAACGGAAGCCAGCCGCTCAATGCCTGCCCATCGAATTTGAACCATCTCGAGTCCTTACGGCCGGCGGATGATGAGGACTATGCCGATGTACGCGGGCAGGACCACGCCAAGCGGGCGCTGGAGGTCGCCGCGGCCGGCGGCCACAATCTTCTGATGGTGGGACCGCCAGGATCGGGAAAGACGATGCTGGCGCGCCGTCTCCCATCGATTCTCCCGATCATGGAGCTGGACGAAGCGATTGAAACCACCAGAGTCCATAGTGTGGCCGGCCAGCTGCCGCCGGATCATCCGTTACTCATGGTGCGGCCGTTTCGATCCCCGCATCATAGTATTTCGGACGCCGGCCTTGTGGGCGGAGGGGCCGTTCCGAAACCGGGCGAGGTGTCGCTCGCGCACAACGGCGTGCTGTTTCTGGATGAATCTCCGGAGTTCAAGCGTCCGGTGTTGGAGGGATTGCGCCAACCGCTCGAAGATGGTCATGTAACGCTGACGAGAGCCAGCGGCACGATACGGTATCCGGCCCGCTTCATGCTGATCGCGGCCATGAATCCCTGTCCCTGTGGATACTATGGTGACCGGTCCCGGCCTTGTGTGTGCACGGTGCCGCAGATTCGTCGCTATCGCGCCAAGCTCTCCGGCCCCTTGCTCGACCGGCTGGATCTGCACTTGGAAGTACCGCCGGTGCCGATTCGGGAGTTGCGCCATGAACAGCCTCCGACGGAAAGTTCCGCCGCGATTCGTGCCC
Source organism: Nitrospira sp. (assembly GCA_030653545.1). Lineage (NCBI taxonomy): Bacteria > Pseudomonadati > Nitrospirota > Nitrospiria > Nitrospirales > Nitrospiraceae > Nitrospira > Nitrospira sp. Next base: position 67,298 of record JAURZE010000022.1, read on the forward strand.
GTGTGCTCGCAGCGCGCGGGCGGCAGCAGGTACGGTATCGGGACGACGGCATTTACACCAATGCCCAGTTGAAGCCCAGACTCGTGAAGCGGTATTGTGGGCTTGCGGCCGGACCCCAAGAGTTGCTGGAGCAGGCAATGGCCAGGCTCAATCTGTCAGCCCGCGCCCATGGACGCATTTTGCGCGTCGCGAGGACCATTGCTGATTTAGCGGACTCTGATAAGATTGAGACCGTCCATGTCGCGGAAGCGATTCAGTATCGGGCGCTCGATCGGGCGATTGAGGTGTGACGGGTAGTGCTGACGACCATGAAAGTCTTTCTCTGGTGGTTCGTCGTCGGGGCGACGATGGCGCTCTCGGTGCTGATGCTGCAAGGCGGCATACGCGATGTCATGCAGGCGCAAGGGTCGGTCTGGACGCTCAAACTGGCGGAACTGCTGACGACCATCATCGGTGGGGGCCTGCTCGGCGGCTGCATCGCCTTGATTCTCGATCGCATCAAGAAGTCGTAACGCGGTCTGTCTTTTTACTGACAGTTGGTCACACGAGGGGAAACATGGATCTTGAAGTCGGATCGAATCTCTATCGCAATACAGATGGCACCATAGAAGTTGAGGGGGTGCCGCTCATCCAGGTCGCGCAACACCGCTCGACGGGAGCGATCCTGCTGAATTTCGCGCTGTTCGACCAGACGGGGAAAATGCTCGTCAAGTTAGTCGACAGCACCATCATGTTCAACGAGCGTCGTGCCTATGATGTGACGAAAACACCCAAGACGGTGACGTTGAAGGAATCGACCTCTGGGAAAGTCTTGCTCCAGTTCGACGTGAAAGCGCCGAACGTGGTGGTATTTTCCAAGGGTGAATTCCCCACGATGAAGGGTCACCTCCTGGAAGTGTCTTCGAAGGAATGGAAAATCGACAAACTTCGAGCCAGCGGCACGACACAGGACGCCTCGGGCGGAGCCGTCAAACTCGGGTAGCGCAAGTCCGACGGCCAATCAGCGATCAGCCCTCCGCTGTCACGGTCGGAACAATCACCAGCGCCTGTTCCTTCCGATCGATTGATGCGGTGTCCCCGTCGCGCAGTTCACCCTTCACGAGGAGTCGTGCGAGGGGCGTTTCCAACTCCTGCTGAATGAGCCGCTTGAGCGGGCGCGCGCCGTAGACCGGATCGTAGCCGCGTTCTCCCAGATAGGCGAGAGCAGCCGGGGTAATGGCCAGCTGAATGCGCCGTTCGGCCAGTCGTCCCCGCAACCGTTCCAGCTGAATCTCCACAATCTTCACGAGTTGCTCGGTCGCCAGCGGGTGGAAGACGACGGTTTCGTCCACGCGATTGAGAAATTCCGGGCGGAAATGTTGCCGGAGTTCTCCCATGACGACCGATCGCATCTCATCATACGAGGCCCCGGTCTGTTGCGACTCAAGAATTTGGGGACTGCCGATATTCGAGGTCATGATTAGGACGGTATTTTTGAAGTCGACCGTCCGGCCTTGGGAATCCGTCAGCCGCCCATCATCCAGGATTTGCAAAAACACATTGAAGACGTCGTGGTGCGCCTTTTCGATTTCATCGAAGAGCACGACGGAGAAGGGGTGACGGCGCACCGCTTCGGTCAACTGCCCACCTTCCTCGAAGCCTACGTATCCCGGCGGCGCTCCGATCAGACGGGCAACCGTGTGCTTTTCCATATACTCCGACATGTCGATACGAATGAGGTTGCTCTCATCATCGAAGAGCACGGTCGCCAGCGCTCTCGCCAACTCGGTTTTCCCCACACCGGTCGGGCCGAGAAAGAGGAACGATCCGATCGGCCGGTTGGGATCTTTGATGCCGGACCTCGCCCGCAGTACCGCGTCGGCCACCGCGCGCACGCCTTCGTCTTGACCGATGACCCGTTGATGCAGCAGATCCTCCAGCTTGAGCAGTTTGTCGGACTCGCCTTCCATTAACCGTGAGACGGGGATTCCAGTCCACCGACTCACGACCGCGGCAATCTCATCCTCATCGACTTCTTCCTTGAGCAGCCGGTTCTGATCCTGCTTTTTCCCCAAAGAGGTTTGTTCGATGGCGAGTTCACGTTCCAGACGGGGGAGGTCTCCATAGCGGAGTTCGGCCACCCGATTGAGATCGTAGGCCCGCTCGGCCTGTTCAATTTTCAGTTTCACTTCTTCGATGGCTTCTCTGGTCTTCCGGAGACGCCCGACCGAGGCCTTTTCTGAATCCCACTGCGTCTTGAGAACCTGAGCGGCACTCTGCTTTTCGGCCAGTTCCGTTTCGAGCGTGGTCAAGCGGGCGGCACTCGCCTGATCCTTTTCTTTCCGGAGCGCTTCGCGTTCAATCTCCAGTTGCAGTACTTTGCGGGAGACTTCATCCAGCTCGGCCGGCAGGCTATCGATCTCGGTCCTCAACCGCGCCGCCGCCTCATCGACCAAATCAATGGCTTTGTCGGGCAGGAAGCGGTCCGCAATATATCGGTTCGATAACTTTGCCGCCGCCACCAGGGCGCCGTCCTTAATACGCACGCCATGGTGAACTTCGTATCGCTCCTTCAGGCCGCGCAGGATCGAGATCGTATCTTCGACCGACGGTTGATCGACCAGGACGGTCTGGAACCGCCGTTCGAGCGCCGCGTCTTTTTCGATATGTTTACGGTACTCATCGAGCGTTGTGGCGCCAATGAGGTGCAACTCTCCGCGCGCGAGCATAGGCTTGAGCAAGTTCGCCGCATCCATCGAGCCCTCGGCCGCGCCGGCTCCGACGACGGTGTGCAACTCGTCGATGAACAGCAGAATCTGTCCCTGCGAGGATTGAATTTCCTTGAGCACCGCCTTGAGCCGCTCTTCGAATTCGCCGCGAAATTTCGCGCCCGCGACCAGCGACCCCATATCTAAGGTGATGACTCGTTTCTGTTTCAGCCCTTCCGGAACATCTCCCTTGATGATCCGGATGGCCAATCCTTCGACGATGGCGGTCTTGCCCACACCGGGCTCGCCGATCAGGACGGGATTGTTCTTGGTCCGTCGAGAGAGAATTTGAATCACGCGGCGAATTTCATCGTCCCGTCCGATTACCGGATCGAGCTTTCCCTGACCCGCTGCCCGCGTCAGGTCACGGCCGTATTTTTCGAGCGATTGATAGGTGCTTTCGGGATCTTGCGTGGTCACCCGTTGATTGCCCCGTACTTGTTGCAAGCCGGACAGGAGACGATCGCGCGTCACCCCCAGCTTTTTGAAAATGCCGCCTTCTTGAACCATGGCGAGCAATACGTGCTCGACGCTGAGAAAGTCATCTTTCAGTGCGGCCTTTTCATCTTCGGCTTTGCTGAGGACCTGGCTTAAGCGATTGGTGACATGCACCTGTCCGGGACCACCGCTCGCACCCTGTACCTGAGGCAATTTACCGAGCGCCTGATCGGTGGCCTGACGAACGGCGGGGAGTGCCACACCGGCTTGCTCAAGTAGTGTGGATGTGGTTCCGCCTTCCTGATCGAGGAGCGCGAGCAATAAATGCTCAACGTCGATGCCCTGGTGGCTGCGGCGCATGGCATGCGATGAAGCCGTTTGCAGGGCTTCCTGGAGTTTCATCGTCATTGTGTTCATATCCACGGGAATTCCTCCTCGACAGGTGCGCGAGTTGCTGATGAATCTCTAATAATCATCGGTCAACACGTGTCAAGGCATGAGAGGGGAGATTCTCCTTTCGCCTATCGGTTCTTGACCGGCCAGCCGTTCAGGATTAAGGTGCGGACCCGTGCAGTATTGTGTTCGTCAAATAGTCGATGGGCCGGCAAAGCCGGCCTGTCCGCAAGGTAGAAGATAGGATGAGGCGGTAATAGTTACAGATGCCCAGCCACGTTTCCTCACTGTTTGAACTCTATCGGCAAGCGATTCGGTCCACCGTACGTTCGCTCCGTCATGGCTGGATCGCCATGCTTGCGTTGGTGGGATTTGCGCTGCTGTTTGCCGGGGTGTCGCAGGTTGCAGGCGCATTAGGGATCGCCGGCGGTTTTCTGCTCGGGGCGCTCAATGCGCTGTTGGTGGGAGCGACGCTGTCTTTGATCGAGCACTCGCTCGGCGGCGCGCGTTCCCTTCAACTGCATGACATCCAGGAAAGTCTGGGTTGCTACTTTTGGGAAGTGATCGGGGTAGGGTTTGTCTTGTGGCTCCCCATCATGGCGCTCGATCTTGGCACACAGGCGAGCCCCTATGGGCAATTTCTCTCGTCGGCGGCGCTCCTGTTGCTCTTCATTTTACTGAATCCGGCGCCTGAGGTGATTTATCAGGTACGGCAGGATTCACCGCTGGATGTGTTGAAGACCTGCTATGAGTTTGTGCTGGAAAATTGGATCGAATGGTTCTTGCCGTTCGGACTGCTGATACTTCCAGTCGTGCTATCGCCCTCCGGGCTTGAACAGTTTGTCCGGTTGTCCAGTCGTCTGGGTCGAGGAGCCGGGCTCGACTTTTTCCAACTCTTGATTCTCCCATTCACTGTCCTTGGCGGGTGGTTCGGCTATCTGGGAATCCCGTCCGACGCCTACTGGGTTTTGGCGATTCTTCTGACTCCTCCTGTGGCCATGAGCATCCTTCTGTTCCGCGGCCATCTCTTTGCATTACTCCATGGCTCATCTCACCGGCAGCGCGCGTTCGCCCGTCGATTTGATGACGGGCGATAGCTAGTCGGATTGCGACTGCCGGTGCGATACTCGCTCAGATTTCATGGTTGAGAGCGTGCGACTTCATAAAACATTCTGGATTTCACTGGAAACAGTACCGCAACGGTTGTAGCGAAGAGTGAAATAGTGTATGGTTTTACCTACACTTGCTCTTTGAGTGATTCCTGCTCATCAGACGAAGGCATCCCGGATCATGAGACTTTCCATATTTTGGCGATTGGTTCTCACCTGCCTGGTGATTATTGTGGTCATGGCAGGGGTGAATCTCTATGCCTTATTCCAGCTTCGCCAGCTCACGGCGCTCAGTACAGAAATGGCTTCGTTTCACTATCCGGCCGTTGAGGCCGCCAAGAGACTGCAGGAGTCCTTGTTTGCCCAACTCAATAGTGAAAAAAAATATCTGGCGACGAAAGATGGAACGTTTCTCACGAATTTCAATGAAGAGGTTGAAGAATTCCAGCGAAATCTTCAGCATCTTCGTGATCAAGAAATCGCGCCTCATGCCATCACGTTGCTTCAGGAGGCCGGGCAGCTCCTGCAAGAGCGCCTAGTTCTTTTTCATGACGAATTCGAGCAACCCGGCGATCGGGTGGGCGGGCATGAGGCAGGATACGAGAACCGTCGAGATGCCATCATGGATCGGATGTCTGCGACGATTCAAAGTTATATCGACGTACATGAAGCACGGGTGAGTGTGGGGGTCAGCGAATCACGTGCGAGTGCCGCGCGGGCGGAAGCCGTCACGGAGCAGTTAGTGCTGGTTGCCTTGGTATTCGGACTTGGACTCGCGGGGATTGCCAGTTATAGTATTCTGCGTCCGCTTCGTCAGTTGCAGGGACATATCAAGCTGATCGGGCAAGGAAAATTCGGCACACCGTTGGAGATTACCGCACCTTCGGAACTTCGCGATCTGGTCGACACTGTGAACTGGATGGGGGGGAAGCTCCAGGAGCTGGACGACATGAAGTCGGAATTTCTCGCCCACGTGTCGCATGAACTACGCACGCCGATGGCTTCAATTCAGGAAGGGACTCATCTGCTCCTCGATGAAATTCCCGGACCGCTCCTAGCAGAGCAGCGAACCACGCTTCGGATCATGGCCGATAGCAGTCGACGGTTGATTCATCTGATCTCGACCATTCTCGATCTTTCAAAGATGGAAGCCGGAATGATGGAGTATCGCATTGTCCCGATCGATCTGAATCGCATTGCGGATATTTCAGTCAACAAAGTCAGACTTTTGGCTGATTCCAAACACGTTCAGCTCCTGACGGAACACCCGAAAGAACGTCTCTGGGTGAAGGCCGATGCGCTGCGCATTGAACAGGTACTGGATAATCTCTTGTCAAACGCCTTGAAATTCAGCCCTGAAGGAGGCATCGTCAAGCTGCACATGGCTCCCGATCCTAAGGCGGGGGTCTTGGAGATATCTGTATCCGATGCCGGACCCGGTATCGATTCGGAAGATCTTCCCCATATCTTCGAACGGTTTTATCAGGGACGAAATAAGGCCAAGAATGCCTCCGCAGGGAGCGGGCTTGGATTGGCGCTGGCAAAGAAAATTGTGGAAGCCCATAGTGGGCGGATCTGGATTGAAGGTGAGGCTGGAAAGGGAACGACTGTACGGTTTATCCTACGGTTGACCAAACCTGGCGGGACAAGCTGAGGGTGACTATGAAGAGTGCCATATTGTGGATCATTCCTATCGCGGTAAGCGGCTGTGCGAGCTGGACTTCTCCATTGCCGTTGAATCAGCCTTTTTTTCATGTTGATTCAGGAGAATCCAAGCTCTATCAGACACTTGCAAAGAAGCAGGAGGCCATAGTCCAGAAATGCAACGAAACGAGTTCGTGCGATCATGCCTATTTTACCCGTGGCCTCTTAGGATTGTACGAAAGCCGCGAAGTTGCTGAAAAATACTTTGGAAAGGTTCTCGCCGTTGCGCCCAAAAGTCAGTTAGCGACCTCCAGCAAAGCATGGCTAAAAGTGCTGCAGGATTGGAATGGCTCGAAGGACCCCTCCTGGGTGCAGGCTGTGTTAACGGCTCCTTCCATGGCGGATGCGAATAGCTCTTTAAATCAAGCGATAGACCGCCTGGTGCGGGACTTGCTTGATCGAGAAGTGATTATGCAGCAACTTCGGGGGATGAAGGATGCCGATTCGCAAGCGATTGAAGCGCTACAACGGCAGATTGCCGACCAGGAACGAAAGATCGAGACGCTGACATCGAAGAAGGACAAAGACGGATCAAAACCGCCTTCCGAGCAAGGCACAGTCCAATCATTTCAGAAGCAAGTCATCGAACGAGATAAAAAGATCGAAGAGCTTACTAGCCAATTGGAGGCGTTGAAGCGGATCGATCAAGAAATGCGGGAGAAGGTTCGACCGATTCGTCCGCCATCAGCGAGTGCGCCTGTTCCTGTGCCGGAGCCCGCACCTGCGCAGTAAGGAGCCTATGGACAAGGAACAAATTTTAGTCGTCGATGATGATGAAGGATTGCTGCATCTCTTGAAGATGCGGCTCTCCGCTGAGGGATTTGCCGTCACCTCCTGCACCACCGGGCACGAGGCTCTGGTGGAGGCGAAGAAGAAGATGTTCGACCTGGCCATTACGGATCTGCGACTGCGCGGGGAGGATGGTCTCGACGTGACGGAGGAACTGCTGCGGATTCATCCGCAGTTGCCGGTGATTATCCTGACCGCGCACGGCAGCATTCCGAATGCCGTCGAAGCGATGCAGCGCGGAGCGTTCGGGTATTTGACGAAGCCGTTCGACGACAAAGAACTGAAAGCCACGATCGAAAAAGCTCTGTCGCAACAGCGCATGAGCAAGGAAATTCAGCGGCTCAAGTCTTTGGTCAAGGAACTCTACGGCCTTGAAAACGTCGTCGCGCGCAGCCCCGCGATGCAGCGACTCTTTCAGCAGATTGCCCAAGTGGCGGATTCCGATGCCACCATTCTTCTGTTCGGTGAAACTGGCACGGGTAAAGAGGTGATGGCGCGGGTGGCGCACACCAACAGCCGCCGCAGCAAAGGGCCTTTCGTCGCGTTAAACTGCGCAGCCATTCCTGAAACCCTATTCGAGAGCGAACTGTTCGGGCATGTGCGCGGGGCTTTCACCAGCGCGCATGGGGCTAAAAAAGGACTCTTTCAGAGCGCCAATGGCGGCACAATTTTCCTTGATGAAATCGGAGAAATGCCGCTGTCGATGCAGGTAAAGTTGTTGCGTGCGGTTCAGGAGCGGGAAGTCCGCGAAGTCGGCTCTGAACTCTCGACCAAGATCGATGTGCGCATCATTGCTGCGACGAACAAAGATCTCGGCGAAGCAGTCAAGAACGGCAGCTTCCGCAACGATCTCTATTATCGAATTTCCGTGGTGCCTCTCTTCATTCCGCCGCTGCGCGACCGTCGCGACGATATTCCGTTGCTCGCGCAACATTTCCTCAAGATCAGCAACCAGCGGGCGAATAAAGACGTCCGTGGTTTCACGCCAACGGCATTGCATCGTTTGATGGTGAATCCCTGGCCGGGAAATGTGCGCGAACTGGAAAATGCCATCGAGAAAGCCGTGGTGATGACCAGGCAGGATATGATTACGCCTGATCTTCTGCCGTCCGTCGGCGTGTCTCCGGATACGCCGCTGAAACCTCTGACAGAGGCGAAAGAAGAATTCGAGCGGACATATCTCAAGAATGTTCTTCAGCTGACCGGTGGGAATATCTCCCGCGCCGCCCAGTTTGCCGGCCGCTATCGGGCAGACTTTTATAAGATGTTGCGAAAATACGGACTGCACCCCTCGACCACGAAGGGGAAGATTGAGGCTGACATCGAAGAGATGGAGGATGAGTCGACTCTGATGGAAGCGGACCGATAGCATGCTCGCGTCATCATGAGAATGGCTACTTCCGGCTATTCTGTTTGATTACTTTATGTGTGCGGCTGTAACTGCGAAACGGTTACACCGGCGAGAATAGAGAAGGGGGCTGCGCCTTCGACGGCGCAGCCCTTTTCTTTTTATACTGGGAGAGGAGGCATCGTCTAAGTTCATACCCCAGCTTGCGTCCATCCCCCCCTGTGCGCAATGGGTCCCTCACCAAGGCTATAAAGCCTTTACAGTGCCGATTGCTCAACGGAATGTGGTGTAGCGGACAAGATTAGAGGCATTAACAGCCGCAGAGACTATGGCATTCGATCATGTCTGCTATCAGATCAGGGACCGCTTCCGCCGATAAAAGCGCTTCTTGCACGCATGGCAATGCCATGGGAACATGCCTAACAGTCGGAAGACAAAATCTCGCCAGCTACGCCGAATGGACCGACGGCATTCCACTGAGGAACAGTGTGGGCAACTTAGGAGTGCTCCCAAAAGAGGGTCCTCTCATGAAAGAGCTGGTAGCCGAAGCCAAGTTTACCCTGTGTTATCTTGCAAGTGAACCCACGAAAACTGACGATTCGGTAGACCCATCCTCCCGGCGGCAAGGGATGGGTTACCTGTCCAGGTAGCAGTGTGCTGGATCTGTCATGTTTCAACTCGGCCGCATACTCCGCAATAGAGAGTGGGCGAAGATATGGAATTACTCGATTACAGGACAATACTGACCGTGGCCGGCCTCTCGCATTTGTGGGGCACGCTTGCAATGTGATAGGACCCAGTCGGATAATTTGCAAACATTTACACAGATGCCTGGTGGATATTTCCAATCCGAAAGCGGAGTCTAACCATTATGGACACTGACAAAAAAGAATCCGCCGAGGAGCTGCGCGATAACACCGATCAGAGCTTAGAGGAGGAGCGGGAAAAAACTGACGAATTTCTCGATCAAACTATTGCAATGGTCGAAAAAAAGACTACCGAGAAAGTCCAGTCGATTCGGCAGGCCACCGATAAGGCTGTCGAAAGTCAACGTGAAGAAGTAGATCTCAACAAAGAGCATCAGCGTGAAGTAACCGGCATCCCGCCCTCACACATGGCCGAGAAGCTTCTCGTTCAAGAGCGCGAAATGTCAGACAAATCGAAGGCGCTTGAGCGAGAAGCAGAAGATCGTGCTCGGATAAATGAACGGAAACAAAAGCAAGTCATTGCCGAGACGCTCCTTGAACGGGAGCGTAAGAAAACGGACAACACTCTCTTCGAAGAACGGCTCCACGGGGATCTAGAGTTGATTACGCGGGATCAATTTCTCGCAATAGTCAGTCACGACTTGAAAAATTCCATCGTCGCAATTGCGATCGGCGCTCGTTTGATGCGGGGGGGGCTTTCTAAAGGTGCAGTGGAGGCTGGCAGTGTGCTTGAACACCTTACATTAATCGAGCAGGCCGCCACAGGTATGGACCGGATGATCAGCGATATCCTTGATGTGGAGGAATTCTCACATACGAAGCTCATACTTAAGCCTGAACAGATCGACGTTCGCGCTTTGCTACAAGAGTGCATAGACCTATTTGCTCCGATCGTTTCAAGTAAGTCATTTTCCATGACCCTTCGCACAGCCCCTGAGCCGATATTCGCCGATATGGATCACGACAGGATTCTTCAGGTGTTGTCCAACCTGATCGGCAATTCACTGAAGTTCACGCCCAATGGTGGCACCATCGAGCTTTCTGTGCAGAAACAGGATGCTCAAGTGGAACTTTCAGTAGCCGATAATGGGCCTGGGATTCCCGAAGATGAGAAGCACCAGATTTTTGAAAGGTTCTCGCAGCTTAATAGGAACGACCGCCGTGGCCTGGGTCTGGGACTGTTTATCGCCAAGTGGATCGTGGAGGCGCATGGGGGACATATTGGGGTGAAGTCTGAATTGGGGAAGGGAAGCACGTTCAGCTTCAGCCTTCCATTAATGGTAAGGCCCTGAGTAGCCTGTGTTCCTCAAAGTGGGAGGGGAGAGCAATAATTCGCAAGTCGCAAAGCGGTCGAATCGTCGGCGGATTTTATGGAGCTGGCGAGAGGAATTGAACCTCCAACCTGCGGTTTACAAAACCGCTGCTCTGCCATTGAGCTACGCCAGCCACATGAGAGACCCCTGATACCACAGGGCAAGCCACCACGCGCACCCTAGCAACTCACCAAATATTCTGTCAAGGAATAGGCCGAGAAACGTGCGGCTGACGATTCAGCTATTGATGCTTGGTCATGCTTGCAATGATGCCACAGGATCTTTATTCTATGCGCGATACTTCTGGCCGTCCCTCGGAATAAACACCTGATGACTGCTCCTCATGTTTTAGTCATTGATGACGACCAAGCGGTGCGCGACGTTCTGCAGGAGACCCTGTCTTCTGAAGGATATACTGTTTCAGTCGCCGCCGATGCCACGACCGGCATGCAAGTCGTCAAAGAGCATCCTGTTCAGATTCTGGTCACGGACTTCCAGCTGCCCGACTTTAACGGTCTCGAAGTCATTGAGCGAGTGACCAGGATTGACTCGAAAATCATTCCTATCGTCATGACCGGATTTGGAACCGTTGAGTGTGCGGTCCAGGCCATGAAAGCGGGCGCATTCGATTTTGTGACGAAGCCTTTCGATCCCGATACCGTCGTGGTGGTGGTGAAAAAAGCCATCGAGTTCCAACGTCTTCGCCAGGAAAACCAATTTCTCCGGAAAGCCGTGCGCGAGCAGTACCGCCTCGAGCAATTGATCGGCGTCAGCGAACCAATGCAGCAGGTCTTGGACTTTGTCCAAAAAGTCGCTGATAGCGACAGCACCGTCTTGATTCAGGGAGAAAGCGGAACGGGAAAAGAGTTGGTGGCACGGATGCTCCACTTCAACAGTTCCCGCAAAGATCGCCCGATGGTTCCGGTCAACTGCGGCGCCATTCCGGAAACGTTGCTCGAATCTGAACTGTTCGGGCATGAAAAAGGAGCCTTCACCGGCGCAGCCCAGACCAGAATGGGCCGATTCGAACTCGCCAATGGCGGAACGATCTTTCTCGACGAAGTCGGCGAAATGAGTCTCTCGCTTCAGGTTAAACTCCTCAGAGTAATTCAAGAACGATCGTTTGAGCGGGTGGGGGGAAGTCGGACGATTCAGGTCGATGTCCGAATTGTCGCGGCTACCAACCAGGACCTGGAGAAAATGGTCGAGGAGAAGCGGTTCCGGCAAGATCTCTTTTATCGCCTCAACGTCATTCCGATCGTTACCCCGCCATTGCGCGATCGGCAAAGCGATATTCCCTTGCTGATCGAACATTTCCTGAAGCGCTTCAATCATATGAAACAAACCGCCATCACGGGGTTTGCCCCTGAGGCGCTGGAGGTGTTGACGGCGTTTCATTGGCCCGGGAATATTCGCGAGCTGGAAAATATGATCGAGCGTTTGGTCGTACTCAAGAAACAGGGGCTCTTGACCGTGGCCGACTTGCCCGAGAAGCTGCACAAGAAGACGGCAAGTCAGCCCGAGATGAAGGACCAGTTCATCCGTTTTACCGAAGACGGAATTCATCTATCCAATGAAGTGGAGCAATACGAGAATCAATTGATCGGCGAAGCCATGCGGAAGGCGAATGGCGTCACCGCACGCGCCGCGCAGCTGCTCCACGTCAATCGTACGACACTTGTTGAGAAGTTGAAGCGCAGAGGGATCGACTCGAAATCCCGCGTCGAAGCGCTGCCGAATTAATCCGTTCGCTGCCGTCAAATCGTTGACGACCCTCATGAATACGTGGCGACCAAATTGACGGTCGACTCGTTCTATCAGCTGAATCCCGTCCGTCCTGCCGGATATTCAAACAAATCCGCTCCGCGAGGCTAAAGGCACGGTCTTTGCTGAAGTAGCCTTGCCGTGTACTCATCACACCGATATTGGACACAACTGACCCTATTTCTTCTGGCCTGGTTTTGCCTGCGCCCGCTGGCGCCCGGAAATCTCGCGCTGGTCCATGCCGGCCCTCCGGTAGCAGCTGCCTCCACTCCGACTCACACGTCTGAATCGACTGAACTCGCTTTCGCAATCTTGCCGGATGACGGACCGCGGCTCGAAGGGCAATCGCAAGGAATGGATGCGTTGGCCTTGCAGGAGGGCCTCAACGCGTATGGCAAGGGGGAGTGGCCTCAGGCGCGCCGGCTATTCGAAAAAGTGGTTTCTCAACAACCGGAAAGCGCGCTGACTCCCACGGCGATGACGTTCCTCGCCGAGACCGCGTTGAAGGAAAACACCTCGAATGGCAACCGGTTGGAAGCGCTTGACCGATACAAGACGCTGATACGCGATTATCCTCAATCCCTCAACGCGAAACGCGCGGAATGGCGTATGGCTGATGTGTATCTCTCGCAAGGATGGCATCAGGAAGCGCAATCCTTATACGAACGGGCGCTGTCGCATAATGCGCAAACGCCCGACGGGGAGCGGGCGTTGTTAGGGATCGGCTATACCGCGTTGGCTCTGGCCAAATGGAGGGATGCTGAGCTGACGTTCGAGGATTTGCGGAAGCGAAGCAATCACGATCAAATTCTTCTGCATGCCACCGTGGGACTCGCCGCTTCTCTGTTCCATCAACGACGGGTTCACGATGCTTCGGCCATGTATGACTTGGCGTATCGACGCTGGCCAAAGGCCCTGCGAATGAATCCACTTGCCCTGGGACGCTATGCCTGGATTCAACTGGATTTGCACCGTGAGGTAATCGGCCGGGGCTTGCTGCTGCAGTTTTACAATCTCTATCCCGCTCACCAGGATGCGTCAACCATGCTCTTGCGATTGGCGGATAGTCTTCAGTCCTCGAAGCACCTGCCAAGCGCGGAATTATTTTACGGATTTATTTCGACCCATTACGCAGACAGCCCACAAGCGGCGTTAGCTACTGTCCGCCTGGCCACCCTGAGAGTGGAGCAGAAGGTCGCAGCCGGTAACAATCCGGTGACGCGGAATACTGCGGGGCTCATGTATGACACCCCCTCTCCGGATCAGAATGTGGCCGACTATATCAAACACATGCAGGCGATTGCCGCAGAACACGATCACGATGCTATCGGGAGCGAAGCGCTGTTTCATGTGGCCGCGCGTCTTGAACAGTCTGACGAGATTGCCCCGGCGTTGATTGCCTATCAGCAAGTCGCCAATCGGAGCAGTGCGGGACCCGACGATCCCTGGCCGACCAAAGCCGGCGATCGGCTCGCCGTCATCTTGCATCCCTGGATGGAAGCCGCGGTGAAATCACACGACGATTTGACGCTGACCACGCTGTTTCATCGCCATGGGCCCGCTGCTGAACGGCACTATCTGTCGTCTCCGCTCTTGCTCGAAATTGCCGAGGCGCACGATCGTCTAGGATTTACGACAGAAGCTGGTCGGCTCTATCAACTCATGGCGAAAGGGACCAAGCGCCCTCTGGTCACTGAACAGGCGCTCCTGGGGCTGGCAAAGGTGTATCTCGCGCAACGCGATGCCTCGGCGGCCAGAAAAGTCTTGGAGCGCTATCGTTTGGAGTATCCTGCGGGCCGTTTTGAGCAGGAAGCGCTTCATCTGCTTGTCCAGACCATGGCGGAAGAAGGGGATCTGGCCGGTCTGCTGCATTTCTGTCGGGCCTGGATGCTCCACCATCCCAAGCACCCGGAGCGGCCCTGGATGTATCAGCAGATGGCCACCGTGTTTCTGCGTCTCAATAAGCATGAGGAAGCGGTGATTGCGACGGAAGAAGCGTTTAAAGCCGGGGCACCGAAGACCATCGTCGCCCTGCTCAACTATGCCGATCTGTTGGCGCAGATGAAGCGATATCAAGAGGCCATCGACGTCTACCACACCGTCGTCGATAAGAAGCCCGATCAATCTCAGCTCCAATGGGCTCGCCTGCAGATTGTCCGTGGCTGGCAGGCCTTGAAGCAATACGACCGCGCCACGGTGGCGCTCGCGGAACTCGGACAGACCGATGACTCTCTCGTAACCAGGTTTTCTAGCTCATTCCATGAAAGCATCAAACAGGAGCGGCAGTTGCCGCAGGAGGGACTATGACCATGTCAACCGCATTACATCCCGCTGAGCGAGACCTGCTTCAAGAGGCCTTTCACACGTTTGATCAAGCGGCGCATACGCTGCAACAGTCTTACTCCACGTTGACGGATCGCATTGAGCAGATGGATGCCGAACTCTCGCAGAGCAATGCCGCCTTGCGGCAGCAGCTTCAGGACAATGAAGCGATGCGGACTCACCTGAGCGGAATTCTGGATTCCCTGACGACGGGCGTCTTGGTGCTGGATCTTGGCGGTCGTGTGACGCGAGTCAACGCGGCGGCCAGTGTGCTGCTCGGTCGCCACGCCGATACGCTTCGGGGGCAATCCGCCAGCGAGCTCTTGGCTGACCTCCAGCTCACCGTGAGCGAACAGCCGCAGCGGCACGAGTCTCATGTGCTGACCATTGCCCAACGTTCATTGGAGACCTCTGCGGGACAGTCGTCCGGTCAACTGATCCTCATTCACGATGTCACGAAGATGTGTCAATTGGAGGAACGCCTGCAGCGCCAGCACCGCCTGGTCGCCATGGGTGAAATGGTCGGCCGCATCGCCCATGAGATTCGCAACCCGCTGGGCAGCATCGAGCTGTTCGCGTCCATGTTGCGGCGCGACCTGCAAGAGCAGCCTGCCAGCCTGACCTATGCTGAACAGATTTCGCAGGCGGTCCATGGCCTGGATCGTTTGCTGTCGAATTTGCTGATCTATACCCAACCCGAACGGACCGCGCGCGGGTGGCAGACCGTTGAAACGCTGGTGTTGGATGCCTTGACCTTAGCCGCCCACGCCATCACCAAGACTCCCGTGGATATTCGGCTGGATCTCGATCCCCGCATTCCGGCGATCTGGTGCAACGAAGGGCAGTTCAAGCAAGTGGTGTTGAATCTGATCCTGAACGCCATTCAAGCCATGCCCGCCGGAGGCATTCTGACGCTCAAGCTCGTGAAGGCGGACGATCAGTCCCTTAGCACGGACGCGATCTGCATGACGGTCACCGATAACGGCCCCGGGATCGATCCGGCCCATCGGTCCAGAATATTCGATCCGTTTTTTACGACGAAGGATGAGGGAACCGGGTTAGGTCTGGCGATTGTGCATGCGATCATCGATGCCCATCATGGGCGGATTGATGTCGAGAGCCGGCAGGGAGAAGGCACGACGTTTACGATCCTGCTGCCTCATCCGATGGAACCCACCAGGACAAATGACGAGTGGCAAGCATGGACTGGTCAAGAGGAGAGACCCTCTCCTGAACTGGAGCCTGTCGCTCATATCGAAATGATGGAGGAACGCGCCCATGAATGACCGTGAGACCGCAATAGAAGGCTCTGAGAGCCATGACCGCATTCTGATCGTCGACGACGAACCCTCGATGCGTACGGCGCTCATGGAGTCCGTGCGACGACTGGGATATGAGGTGCAAGGGGCGATCGATGGGGCCGATGCGTTGGAACGGGTCACTCGCTTCCGTCCCTGGCTGGTCATTACCGATCTCAAGATGCCGCGCATCACCGGATTGGATCTGATCAAAGACATTAAGGCGCGCGCCCCGCAGACGGTGATTGTACTAATGACGGCCTATGGGACCGTAGAGACGGCTGTCGATGCCATGAAGTTCGGGGCGAGTGACTACATACTCAAGCCGTTCTCCATGGATTTACTTGAACGGGTCATCACCAACCTCAAAGAAGGACGGGATCTCGAATCTCCCGGGACGTCGACGGCCGTCGAAGGGCGCGCGATTCTGACCCAAGATCCGGGCATGATCCGATTGCTGAGCACCGTGGAAGGTGTGGCGGCCAGCCAAGCCACCGTCTTGATCAATGGGGAGAGCGGCACCGGAAAGGAATTGCTGGCCCGGTTCATCCATACGCGCAGCCCTCGTGCCCACCGGCCGTTCATTGCGGTGAATTGCGCCGCCCTGCCGGATGGTTTGCTGGAAAGCGAGCTCTTCGGACATGAACGAGGCGCGTTTACCGGTGCCATGATGAAGAAGATCGGCAAGTTTGAAATGGCGCACACCGGCACGATTCTGTTGGATGAAATCAGCGAAATGAACTTAGGCTTGCAGGCAAAGCTTCTGCGGGTCTTGCAGGAACGGGAAGTCGACCGTATCGGCGGACGGGACCCCGTCGCCGTCAACATCCGGGTCATTGCGACCACGAACCGCACGTTGTATCGCGAAGTGGAACAGGGGCGCTTCCGGGAAGATTTGTATTACCGGCTCAACGTGTTCCCCATCACCGTCCCGCCGCTGAGAGAACGGCCGGCCGATATCGCCTTGCTGGCTCGTCATTTTACTGGCGCCTCCGCCGTCAGAAATGGCGTCGTTCAACCGGCCTTGTCTGAGGCCGCCGTGGCGCATCTCCAAACCCTGCCCTGGAAAGGGAACGTACGGGAACTCGAAAATGTGATGGAGCGCGCCGTCTTGCTCGCCGGACAGGGAACCATTCTCCCGATGCACCTTCCCGAGGCCCGTCAGGATCAGGTGGCATCCACCAGCCCGGCTCCAGCCGGCGCGCCTACACCGGTGAACGGATCGCTCTGGGAAATGGAGCGGGAGCTGATTTTCAAGACATTATCGCGGGTAAAGGATAATCGGACCCATGCGGCGAAAGAGCTGGGAATCAGCATCCGCACCTTGAGGAATAAACTTCGGGAATATCGTGAGACGGAACAGCCGCTGACGATGTTGGAGCACTAACCGGTGCCAGATCTTCCCATCGGCATCTTGTGCCCCGGCAATCCTTGCCGAGGCCGGCGAAATGATCGGGCGATAGACGGTGCATTCTTAGGCATCGACGTTGCTATAGAACGTGAGATGGGTATTCACACCGGAGGAGGCGGCCATGGAACTGCTCGATAAGACCATGCAGTTGCTACATCGGAGTCTCGATCTGCATAGCGCCAGGCAGCGGGTGATTGCGTCCAACCTGGCCAACGAGGAAACGCCGGGGTATCGCGCCTCCGATCTGCAGTTCGCCCAACAACTGCAAGCGGCCCACAAGGGTCGGTTTCCGCTCACGATGGCGATGACACAAGGACACCATATCGGATTGCGCGGGCAGGGATATCAGACCGTCACGGGGAAACTGACGGAAGTGCCGGCCGGCGATCTTCCTATGGATGCGAACTCCGTCAATTTGGAATTAGAGATGGCCAAGTCCTCTGATAACGCGGGGCAATACAATACGGCGGCCACCATAGCCGCTCAACGGTTCCGCCAACTCCTCAGCGCGATTCGCGACGCCCGCTAACTGAGAAAGGAGACGCGACGATGGATATGTCTGATTCGATGGCGGTGTCGGTATCCGGGTTGGACGCTCAACGGCGTCGGCTCAACGTCATTGCGAGCAATCTGGCCAACGCCCAGTCCACGCGGACACCCGGCGGTGGACCCTACAAGCGCCGGGATGTGGTGTTTCACTCCGCTCCGGTGCCCAGTGCGTTCCAAAAAGCGTTTCGACAGGTCGCCATGGGCACGACGGCTCATGCCTTGGAAGGCGTGGCGGTGGCGCGCGTCGTCGAGGATCAGAAGCCGGGCCAGTTGATCTATGATCCGCATCATCCTGATGCGGATCCGAAAGGGTTTGTCCGTCTTCCCAACGTCAATGTGATGGAGGAGATGGTCAATATGATCGGCGCCTCGCGGGCCTACGAAGCGAACGTGCAAGCGATTAATGCGATGCGGACGATGAAGACGAAGGCGCTGGAGATCGGGAGGTAGACCATGACACCTATTCAAGGCATCTCGCCGGTTATTCCATCAATCACGGACAGAATTACCCCGGTCGGAGCTCCGGAAGCTTCCGGACCAGGCGGATTCATGGATACGCTCAAGAACGCCATCGGCAAGGCGAATGACGTGCAGATGCAAGCCAATCAGGCCGTCGATGCCCTGGTCACCGGCCAAACACAGGATGTCCATGGCACGATGGTCGCGTTGCAGCAGGCCGACGTCTCGTTCCAACTGATGATGCAGATTCGCAACAAGCTCCTGACGGCCTATGAAGAAATTCAGCGGATGCAAGTGTGACCGAAGCCTGTTGAGGCGGATGAGGTAAACCAGCTGTATGTTTTCGAAATTCTCGATCAATCAACGCATGATCATCCTGGTTGCGCTGGCGGGCTCCGTCGCCGGCCTGATTGCGCTCGCGCTGTGGACGCAACAGCCGGATATGCAGGTGCTCTTCACGAATCTCAATAGTGAAGACGCCTCGTCGATTATCGATAAATTGAAGGAAGCGAAGACCCCCTACGACACGACGGGCGGAGGGGCCACGATTCTGGTTCCCACCGCGCAAGTCCATGACCTGCGGTTGACGTTGGCGAGCCAAGGGATCCCCAAAGGCGGCGGCGTCGGCTACGAGATTTTCGATCGCACGAACATCGGGATGTCTGAATTCGTTCAAAAGCTGAATTACCGGCGCGCACTCCAGGGAGAGTTAGCACGCACGATTGCGCAGATGCCTGAAGTGGAACGCGCTCGCGTCCATTTGGCGATTCCGGAACGGCGGCTGTTTGCCGCGGAGCAAGAGCGACCCAGGGCCTCCGTGGTTGTCTCACTCAGAAATGCTCAAACGTTAAGCAAGGGGCAAGTGCAGGGCGTCGTGCATCTGGTGGCCAGCAGCGTGGAAGGATTGCAGGCCCGTGATATCACCGTCGTCGACGGCCACGGCCATCTCCTCTCATCAACGGCCCAGGACGAAACGGCCGGCCTGACCAATACCCAGCTCGAATATCAGCGCACGATTGAAAAGGATATCGAAGGCCGGATTCAGTCGATGCTCGAACGAATCGTCGGAGTGAATAAAGCTGAGGTCCGGGTTTCCAGCCTGATCGACTTCCGAAAAGTGGAGACGACGGAAGAACGGTACGATCCCAACGGGCAAGTCGTCCGGAGCGAACAGCGCGGCCAAGAGAAGGCCAATGGCGTCAATGGCTTGTCCGGCGGCGTGCCGGGCGTGCAATCCAACGTGCCTCCGGGAACGGAAGCGGAGCCGACGCAGACGAGTTCCAATGCGACGCAAACGAAGAATGAAACGGTCAATTACGAAATCAGCCGTACCGTCTCCCGCATCGTCGAGCCGATCGGGGCCATCAAGAAACTTTCGGTGGCGGTCCTGGTGGATGGCACCTACGAAACGCCTAAAGCCGGGGAAGGGGAGACGGCCGACAAGCCGACCGGGGAGGTCGTCAAGAAGTATATTCCCAGAACTGAAGAAGACCTCAAGCGCATCGAAGACATCGTCAAAAAGGCGATGGGCTATTCGACCGAACGCCAGGATCAGGTTCAGGTCGTAAATGTCCAATTCGGGTTTGGTCCTGAAGAACCGGCGACGGCGACGGTCGAGGCGGTCTCCGAGACTACTCAACCCTGGATGCCGTATATGCGATATGGCGTCGGAGCGTTGTTATTCCTGCTCATCCTCTTCTTTGTCGTCCGGCCCCTCATTGCAATGCTGGGCGTCTCGGCGGTGGATGCGACGGCGGCGGAAGCCGCTTCGCCGGCCTTGCCCGCTCCTGTCAGCGCCGTAGAAGCTTCGCTGGAAGCGAGTGCCAATCGCGCTCAAATCGTCGATATGGCCAGGAAGAATCCTGATGGCACTGCGGTGGTCGTAAAACAGTGGTTGAAAGGCAATGCCTAGCCATGGCCGGTGAACCCAAACAGATGTCCGGCGAACAGAAGGCCGCGATTTTGCTTCGAGCCATCGGAGAAGAAGCGGCGGCCCAGGTCATGAAGCAACTCGATCCCAAAGAGATCAAGAAGCTTGGACATTACATGAATGGGACCGCGAACATCTCAAAAGAAGATGAAGAGGTGGTGATTTCTGAATTCGAAAGTGCGAGTGCGACGGGAGAGGTGCAATTCAAGGGGAACGAATATATCCGCAGTGTCTTAATCAAGGCGCTGGGACCAGAAAAGGCCAAAGCCATCATCGAATCGATGACGCGGAAATCCTATCCCGGCCTGGAAGCGTTGAAGTGGGTTGAAGCCAAATCGTTAGCTAGCATGATCAAAATCGAGCATCCCCAAACCATCGCCGTCATTCTGGCGCATCTGGAGAGTGAGCAAGCCAGTCAGTTGCTCGCCCAACTGCCGGAGTTCCTGCGAGGCGATGTCGCCTTGCGGCTGGCGACCATGGAAGAGGTCCAACCCGACGTCTTGGAGGAACTCAGCAACACGATGCAGGAAGCGCTGTTGTCGAACACCGGGATGCGGGCTCAATCGCTGGGTGGGACGGAGATGATGGCCGACATCATGACCCGGCTCGACAAGAATACCGAAGGCAACATCATGGCCAAAATTGCGGAGAAGAGTCAGCCGCTGGCCGATGCCATCCGAGCCCTGATGTTCGTCTTCGACGATCTGATCAAGCTCGATGATCGCGGCATGCAGGAATTGATGAAGGAAATCAGTAAAGAAGATCTGCCGATGGCACTTCGTGGCGCCAACCCGAATATTAAAGAGAAATTCTTCAAGAACATGTCGAGCCGGGCGGCTGAGATGCTCAAGGACGACATGGAGTCCAAGGGGCCGGTCAAGATTACGGATGTGGAGAAATCTCAGCAGAACATCCTCAAAGTCTGCCGCAAGCTGGAAGAAGAAGGCCGCATCGTGGTCGCCGGAGCCGGCGAGGAGATGCTGTAAATGGCTACGAGCGTCTCACTTCCTGCGAGAGCGTCGGCGCCGTCGGCGACGGGGTCTCCGAAACTACATGGTTCCATTCTCGTCGTCGATGACGATGAGATCATACGGAATCTCTTTGTCGAGCTCTTTCGATCGGAAGGAGTGGCCATTCGTGTCGCCGGGACCGCCGGAGAAGCGCTGGCAATGGTGAAACAAGCCCCGCCGGCTCTCGTGATGGTCGATGTGACATTACCCGATATGGATGGGATTCAGCTATTGGAGCAGATCCAGGCCTGTGACCAGCGAGTCATCAGCGTCGTGATGACCGGGTCGCCGAGCGTCGAGCTGGCCGTACGGGCGATGAAAGCCGGCGCCGCCGAATTCTTCATGAAGCCGATTCAGAATGATGTCGTGCTGATGACCGCTCGACGGTTGCTCGAACTGCATGCATTGCGCGCGGAAAACACGGTCTTGAAACACGCCGTCGTGCGAGCCGGCGGGTTGCGCGTGCAAAGTATGGTGTTGCAATCATTCGGCGAAGACGGTGTGACACGGGGCCAAGACGGACTCACTGAATTTGAACGCGGCATTGCCGAAGGCGAACGCCGCGCCTGCGCCCGAGACGAGGAGCGCCGGCGCCATGAACGGACGGTCCTCTCGAATGCCGTGAGAAAGTTCGATCAAGCCTGGTTGGCCTTGCATCAAACGGTGGAAGAAGAAGTGGTGAGCCTGGCTTTTCACATCGCGACTAAAGTCCTTCACGACCGCGCCGACCAGGTCAAAGAACAAGTGGTGGCGCAGGCCAAGACGGCGCTGGCGGCGTTGAAAGAGTCCGGCCGAGTGACGATCACGGTGCATCCCGCCGACGCCGCAACGCTCGAAGCGCTGCGGGGCGAATTGAGCCAGGTCGGCGATCTCACGCTCTCGCTTCATATTGAGCCGGATATCACACTGTCCAGGGGGGGGTGTATCGTGCAGACGGCCAACCGCGTGGTGGACGCGTCGCTCGATACGCAACTGACTCGACTAGGCGAAGCGCTTCGCGCACGAGGATCACATGTCGCTCAGTGATCTGCTTGATCAGGTTGAACCATTGGATATTACGGGCCGCGTGGCTCAGGCCGTCGGTCTGGTCATTGAAGGAACCGGCGCCCGCTCGACCGTTGGTGATATCTGTCACATTACGAGAGAAGACGGCAAAGGAGTGATTCCGGCGGAGGTGGTGGGCTTCCGAGGGGATCGTGTCTTGCTGATGCCGCTTGGGGAAATGCAAGGGATCGGACCTTCGAGCCGCATCGCGATGACCGGTCAAGCGGCCGGACTCGCGGTGGGACCGGCCCTGCTCGGACGGGTCTTGAATGGATTGGGGGAGCCGTTAGACGGCAAAGGCCCTCTTGTCGCACAGGCGCACTACCCACTCCGGACGAGTCCGCCGAATCCGCTCTCTCGGAACCGGATCACGACCCCCTTGGATCTGGGCGTGCGGGCGATCAATGGTTTCCTGACCTGCGGGCGCGGACAAAAAGTCGGGATTTTCGCCGGATCGGGCGTCGGGAAGAGCGTCTTGCTCGGCATGATCAGCCGCTATACGCAAGCGGATGTCAATGTCATCGCGCTGATCGGCGAACGCGGGCGTGAGGTGAACGAGTTTCTTGAACGCGATCTGGGAGCGGAGGCTCTGAAGCGATCGGTCGTCATTGTGGCCACATCGGACCAACCGCCGATGGTTCGGTTGCGGGCGTCCCTTGTGGCCACCTGCATTGCGGAATACTTTCGCGATCAAGGGCGGCAGGTCCTTCTGATGATGGACTCACTGACTCGGTTGGCCTACAGCCAACGAGAAGTGGGGTTGGCGATCGGCGAACCCCCGACGACGAAAGGCTATACGCCGTCGGTATTCGCCATGCTGCCCAAGCTATTAGAACGGGTGGGGACGGGACCCGGAGTCGGCACGATTACAGGGCTGTATACGGTCCTCGTGGACGGCGATGATCTATCCGACCCGATTGCGGATACGGTGCGCTCTATCTTGGATGGACATATCGTGCTGTCGCGCGCCCTCGCGGCGCAAAACCACTTCCCGGCCATCGACCTGCTCCAAAGCACCAGCCGCGTCATGCGCGACATTGTGACGCGTGAGCATGAGGCCGCGGCGCGCCAAACGATCGAGTTGATGGCGAGGTATCGGCAATCTGAAGATCTTATTCTTCTCGGCGCCTATAAGCAGGGGATGAATGCGGCACTGGATCGGGCCGTGCGGGGACAAGACGCCATCAACGGGTTTCTCCGTCAGGCGGTTGAACAACCGGCTGATTTCGCTTCGTCGAGACAGGACCTTCTGACCTTGGCACAACAGACATGAGCGTACAATCACTGCAGCACTATCGTGTCCAAGTCGAGGAGCAGCTCAAAATGGAGCTCGCAGAGGTGACTCAGCAACTTCTCCAGGCCGAACAATCGCTTGCACGCTTGGCGGACGACCAGCGGCTGCAGGAAGAACGGTACCATGAGGAGACTCGCCGAGGATTGACGATTGAGCAATTGCTGCAGTGGCAATCCCGCTTTGAAGCGCAGGCGTCCGCAACGGAGCAGGCCCGTCGAACCATGGCGCATTGGCAACTGCAATGGGACGAGGCCCGCACCAAGCTGGTGGCCGCGAGCCAGGATCGCCGCACATTGGATCGCCTGATCGCGCGGTACCGGGAGGCGGCACAAACGGAACTGCGTCGCCGCGAGCAACTGGCGACGGATGAGTCAGCCCATCATCGCTTTGCCGGCCAGGGGGATGCGTTGTCATGAAACAGAGACCCGCGAGTGCAGTCTCAGATCGCATCACATTCCGGCATGTCGTGCAGTCTCGACCGGCTCCGGGAGTGTCAGCGCGGCGCTCCAATCTCTGGACCTTGGCCGGAGGCGTCACCGGATCGGTCTTTCTGCTGTGGGTGATGGTGCAGCTTGGTCAGGCTTCGTCTGAGCCGCAGCCGAAACCGGCGAAGCCGGCGGCTGCGGCAGCCTCGTCGACCTCGCCGGGACCTGCCGGGGGGGCCGAAACGCCTGCCGACACGACGGCCGCATCTGCCACGCAAGGACCGGCAATCGAGACGCCACGAGAAATCATCGAGATGTTAGATCAGCGTAAGAAGGATCTCGATCGCCGTGAAGCCGTCATCCGGCAAGAAGAAGAACGTCTCCTCGCCCTCAAGACGGAACTGGAGGGGATTCTTACGCGGAATGAAGCGATGCAGAAGAAGCTTGAAGAGTCTCGGCGACTGCATCAGAAACAAACGACGGAGCAGAAAGTCCAGCAGGACCAGTTTATCGCCGATCGAAAAGCTCTGTACTCCAAGCATGCCCAGGATCAGAAGACGCAAAGCCAGGCGCAGCTCGCCAAGATGTACGAATCCATGCCGTCCGAAGAAGCCGCAGCCAGACTCGAAAAGATGCCGGAACACAAGGCGATCGAAATTCTCCGCATCGTCAAGCCGAAGACCGCCGGAGCGATTCTCGCTCAGGTCCGTGTGGAACGGGCCGCAAAGCTCACCGAGCAGTTGCTCGTTCAAGCCCCCTAGGCCTCTCCGCCCGCAGGTGGATGCATCTTGCCTACAGGATAGGAAGTTCTTTCCTCCTCCTTGAGACCCGGTCAGCACGCCCCGTTCGTTTCGATCAATTGGCGCAGAGTTTTCGGTGAGGCGAACTGGCACGAGGCTTGAACTATGCCGGTGCGTGTCATCTGACAATCATAGGGAAACCTGAAGCCATGATGGACCTTCAACTACCTCAGATCGCCTCTTCCACCACTCCCGGTACATCCGGCGCCTCCGGCACCCAGAGCGCTCCTCGCCCAGGACAAGGGGGAGGCAAACGAGAATCAGCCGGATCCGGCAAATCGTTCTCGTCTGAATTGCGTGAGGTTCGTACGGCTAAGGAGCCGCGTCACGAGATGGGGCGCAGCCAGGCAGAGAGCGACGAGACCGATGTCCCCATGTCTTCGGACGAGTCGGCGCCCACAACAACGGCATCGCCGGCCTCCGGCGCAGCCAGGGATGAACAGGCGGGCGACAGGTCGGCTGAACCTTCCCGGCACGACTCCGATGCCGTCACCGCATCGCCATTGCCCGATGTGACGACCCAAAGCGTTTTACTCGCTCTGATCGCCCAGCCCATTGCCGAAACCGAGGGGACGGCCATGATGCAGACCTTATCGGATGAACAGACGAACAACCCCGTGGAGTCCGTGATGCCTTCTGTCATGGAGGACGGGACATCGTTGCCGGTCACGGCGGCGGACTCCTCCACATTTCCACAGATCGAGAAGAAAGAGATGACGGGGAAGCCCGCAGACCCCACGACAGCCATTCAAGCAGGGACAGGCCTTCTCGCTGCTGACGATACGAACATGCTGCAGAGTGCTTCGACGGACCAGGATGCCACGTTGAGGAGTCCGGTTCAGCCGACTCCCGAGGACCTTCGCCATCTTCAGCAGGAGAAATCGACATTCCCGCTCACCCGTGATGAACGACCGCAGGCTTCATCGAACAGTGAGGTGCAAACTGAGTTCATGGTCCAGCCGAATGATCAGCGCTCTCAAGTGCGGGATGATCCGAATGCCGTAAAAGCGCTCGCAGCCGAGCAGATTCAGCAGCCAGAAGACAATCGACCAGTTGTCCTGGAGCGCCCGATTCCGGCACAACAGGCCCCTGAACCTAAAGAAGATGTAGTGTCTCGTCGGCTGGCGGTTCCCTCGACCGGTTGGCAGGAGCCCACACAGCAGGATGATGAACGCGGGATGGAATGGTCCGGCCGCGACCATCGCGAACGCCAGGCGGCAGATCAGGCCATGGCACAGTCCGCTACGCCGGAGGTCTCTGCGCCGGCGACGCCATCACACTCCTCGCTGATGACCAACGGGGTGGATCACCGGGCGTTTTCTTCCGCGCCTTCGGCCAAGCTTCCCGCCGACACCCAGCCTGCGACGCCAACTCTTCCTGTTCAACCGACCGATTGGATGCCAGGCCCTTCAACGAACCAGACCAAGTCGATGATGCTAGAGCTTTCTCAAGCCGATCTGGGTCGGGTGAATATTCGCGTCGCGGTCAATCAGGATACCGTGCACACGCATTTCGTATCAGAGCGGAACGAGTTAGGACAGTATCTGATGAATGGGCAAGACCGACTGCAGTCAGCGTTGAACGCGTCAGGATTGGATCTGGGGCGATTCCAGGTCGACATTGATCGCCAGAGCGCCGGACGGTCCTTCCAAGAGCCGACATCCCAGGGACAGTCTCATGGCCATACGCCACAGGGAGAAGGGCGGAACTCAGGACCGGGGCGTGAAGAGGCGGCGCGCGACACTGCCCCGCGCCGCGGCATGTTGAATCTTGTGGCATAGCGATAAGGAAATCGGATTATGGCAACCATTACCCCAGCAACATCACAAACGACCCCCGGTGTCACGACCCCAGCGAGCGGCGGGATCGCCGGCGCGTTGAGCGGGAACCAACAACTGGGCCAGAACGATTTCCTCAAGCTCTTGGTCACGCAGCTGAAGAATCAGGACCCACTGAAGCCGATGGACAATACTGCGTTTGTTGCGGAGTTGGCCCAATTCAGTCAGTTGGACCAGAGCACCAAGCAAGTCCAACTGTTGGAAAAGAGTATTGCGCAACAAACGGATTCGATGCAGTACACCTTGTTGCCGATGATTGGGCGCAACGTGCAGGTCGAAGGCTCGCTTATTGACTTGAACAACGGACCGGCAAAACTCACCTACGCGTTGGAGCGCGAAGCGACCACCGTGCGGGTGACCATTCAGGACAAGCAGGGAAAGGCCATTCGCATTCTCGACTTGGGTACACAGAGCGCCGGCAAGCAGGAAGTACAGTGGGACGGGCACAATCAGAACGGTCAAGCGATGCCGAACGGAACCTATCAGTATCAAGTCCTGGCAAAGGACGCGAAAGGTGGAGCGGTCATCGCGGCCCCGAGTTCCATCTTGAAAATCTCCGGTGTGCGGATGGTCAATGGAACCCCGCAGCTTGCCGCCGGGGACTTTGTGATCGACCGCAAAGACATTATTGAACTGCGATAAATCGAACAAGAGAGCATTTGCTACAAAGGAGGGTCTGATCCATGGGTATTCTGTCGTCCCTGTTTGCCGGTGTCAGCGGTCTCAATGCCAACGGCACGGCGTTGTCGGTCATCGGTAACAACATCGCCAATCTCAGCACTGTCGGGTTCAAGGGGAGTCGTGCGACTTTTGCCGACTTGATCAGTTCCTCGATCTCGGGAGGGTCAGGTTCAGTGCAGACCGGAATCGGTGTGGCCCTCACCTCCGTGCAGGGGGATTTCACCCAGGGCTCGCTGGCGACCTCTTCAAACGTGCTCGATCTGGCGATCGACGGCAACGGGTTCTTTGTCATGAAAGATGCGCAGAACGGGACGTTCTATGGACGGAACGGCCTCTTCCGCTTGAACAAAGACAGTGTCGTGGTTGACCCGACCGGATTCAAACTGCAGGGGTTCCTCGCTGACACGACCGGGACCATTACCGGCAATATCGGGGACATCGCCTTGCCGACCACCACGGCGTCGCCAAACCCCACGACCACGGCACTACTGGCCGCCAACTTGAACTCCGGCACGCCGACGACCGGCATCCGAGCCAACATTATCGGATCGTCCGCTTCGGTGACGACCTCGGCAGCCGGCAATAATGCCTTTACCATCAATCTGAACGGCGATGGAGTCCAGACCGTGACGGTTGCGAACGGCCTGACTGGGTCGGCGCTCGCCAGCGCCATCCAGAGCGCCGTGCGCAGCTTGACGGCAACGAACCCGTACTTGCAATCGGCCTATGATGGTTTTGAAGCCACAGTGGGCGCCAGCAATATCTTTACATTCCGATCCGGTATCTCGGGCACAACCAACGATGTAGCCACCAATACCAGTACTGTGGTGGTCGCCGCCAGCGGCGCCAACACGCTGGCTGCAAACTTGAACATGCTCGCGGGCGCCTCAACCACCGGCACAGATTTCAATGTGAGCGATCCAGTCGGCACGTCCAACTTCACCACATCGCTCACCGTCTACGACTCACTGGGAAACGACCATCTGCTGACCACCTATTTCACCAAGGTCGGAGCGAACACCTGGAATTATAATGTGGTGTCACCCACCGTTGATATCAATACGGCTAACTACCACTCCAGCAATATCGATTCGACACTCGGAATCGTTCGAGTCGGAGCCGGAACATTGACGTTCGGGACCGATGGGACACTACAGCGTGAAGGGCCGGTGATTCGGTTCGATACGAATACAGCCGCGGGGACAGTGGGAACCACAGCGGGAGAACTTCAGATCGACTTTGTCGGAGCCACGCAAGACCAGCTCATAGCGTTCAATTTCGGCGACAGCGTCATTACGGACGGAGGGAACGGCCTCACCGGATCGACGCAATTCGGCTCCACTTCCGCATTGGTCCAGCAGACCCAGGACGGGTATGCCGCCGGATCTCTTCAGGCCTTTAGCGTCGATACGAACGGCACCATCAGCGGCCGGTTCTCCAATGGACAACTGCGCGCGTTGGCTCAGGTGGTTCTTGCGAGGTTCCCGGATCCGATCGGCTTGACCCGGACCGGCAAGAACACCTTCGCCGAATCAGGAAATTCCGGCCAGCCGGTCACAGGCTCTCCGGATAGTGCGGGCCTGGGACGGGTGCTCGCGAATTCACTGGAGCTCTCGAACGTCGATCTCGGTCAAAGCTTCATCGATATGATTGCCGCGCAACGGGGTTTCCAGGCTAACTCCCGCGTCATCACGACGTCAGACGAAATCCTTCAAGAACTCGTGAATTTGAAACGGTAAATAGCACGCCTCTGCCGGGGTGAGTTCCTACAAGAACTCACCCCGGCTTCCCTCTCCCTCTTTCTATTCTTGAATCTCCCGTAGAGCACTAGCAGGCCACGGGGCCTCACCTCACTTCACCGTCAGATTTCTGACAGCGTCAAGGGACCGGCTCCTCACGGGCGGTCTTCTGATCATTTCTTCCGAATAGCCCACTCATCACCTGCATTTGGCGTGGAGTTGTCCGCCAACTCCATGACGAGCGACCCAATCTCAGATGGCATATCCATTGCACAAACCCCTGTGACGACAATTGTGCGTGCGAATTGAGGAGGTCTCCATGTCAGACGAACCAGCAGCAACCCCAGAAGCAGGCAAGCCTGCAGCACCGGCGCCCGCGCTTCCTATTAAGCTTCTCATTATCGTTGTCGCCGCGGCGCTCGTCGCCGGACTCGGCGGCGCTTTTGTGATCGTGAAATTCATGGGCGGTCACAGTAGCGGAGGAGGAGAGGCAGGGGATGAACATAAGACAGAAGCCGTAGCCAAGTCGGAGGGACATGGCGAACCGGCCGGAAAGGGCGCCGCCGGAGCTGCGCCAGGCGTCGTGTTCGATCTGGACCCGTTCATTGTCAATCTCGCCGACGCGCCGGATATCCGCTACCTCAAGATGACTATTAAGTTAGAGGTGGAGAATGAAGGGGTTTCGGCGAATCTCGCCGCTCGCATTCCTCAATTGCGCGACACCATCCTGGTGTTGCTGTCGAGCAAAGACTCTACGTCGATTCGGAGTCCGCAAGGCAAATTCCAACTCCGCGATGAGATTACCCAGCGGATCAACGGCCTGCTGCCTAAGCCAGGCGTGAAAACCGCCTACTTTACGGATTTCGTCGTCCAGTAGATCGAAGACTATGGAAAAGATTCTTTCACAAGATGAGATCGATGCGCTGTTGAACGGCGTGGTCTCCGGCGAGGTCGAAACAGCGCCACCGGCGGAAGCTGCGGCTGAAGCGACCACCGGCGTGAAGGGGTACGATCTCCTCAATCAGGAACGCATTATCCGGGGACGCATGCCGACCCTGGAGATGATTAACGACCGGTTTGTCCGACGCCAGGCCGTGGCGTGGACCGGCGTGTTGCGCGAAGCGATTGAATTTGTGGTGGTCGGAACGCAGGTGATCAAATTCGGCGAGTTTCTGAAAAAGATTCCGATGCCATCGTCCCTCAACGTCTTTCACATGGCTCCCCTGCGAGGCAGCGGGCTGTTTGTGATGGATGCCTTTCTGGTCTACCTCCTGGTCGATTATTTTTTCGGCGGCAAGGGACAAACTCATGTGAAGCCGGAGGGGCGTGATTTTACAGCCGTCCAAATACGCATGATCAAGAAGCTGCTCATGCTGGCGCTCGCCGATCTTGAGAAAGCCTGGCAGGCGATTATGCCGGTGAAAGTGGACTATGTGCGCTCCGAGAGCAACCCCCAATTTGCCATGGTCGTGACGGCCTCAGAGGTCGTCATCGTGGTGACGCTGCAAGTCATCATCGGCGAGACCACGCGGGATTTGTTCGTGGTGTATCCCTATTCGATGCTCGAACCCATTAAGGAAAAGCTCTACTCGGGGCTGGTGTCGGATCAGTTGGAACAGGATGGATCCTGGAACAGCAAATTCCGCGACTTGATCCACGAGTGCGAACTGCCGATCGCCGTGAAGCTCGGTTCCACCACCGTCACCGTCCAGGACGTGCTGAATTTCGCGCCCGGCGATGTGGTGATGCTGGACCAGCGCCCCGGTGATCCGTTGGAGTGTTATGTCGAGGATTATCTCAAGTTTCTGGGAAGCCCTGGGGTATTTAAGGGGAATCACGCCTGTCGCGTCACGAAGGTGCTGACTTAACTCGTACGTAGGGGAGACGACCGTATGGCTGACGACGATGCCAATCAATCCGCTGACACCACGACTCAGGAGCCGGTCGCCGCAACGCCGGCCTCGTTTCCGCCGGTGACGAACACCGCGGTGGCGGAACAGACGAAGAATATCGATTTCATCCTCGATATTCCGATGAAGGTATCCATCTATGTCGGCTCGACGAAGATGGCCATTCGCGACCTCTTGCAGCTCGCGCAGGGCTCGGTCATCGAACTCGATAAGTTGGCCGGGGAACCGATGGAGGTCATGGTGAACAATAAGCTGGTGGCCAAAGGCGAAGTGGTGGTGGTGAATGAAAAGTTCGGTATCAGGCTCACCGATGTGGTGAGCGCAGCGGAACGTGTCAAGCAGCTGGCCTAAGCAATAGGGGAGCGATACCGTGGTTGACGTGTGGGACAGCATGGGCCGAACAATCTTGGCGTTGGGGACGGTCCTGCTTCTCATGGGAGCCGTCGCCTGGGTTGCCCGGCGAGTGTTCTCGCAACGCATCGGCACGCCCGGTGGCACGCCCCTCATCCAGGTTATCGCGAACAGTTACCTAGCCCCACGACAATCGATCGCCCTCGTGGCCATTGCCGGTCAATACTTTGCCGTCGGAGTGACGTCAGAGACGTTGATTCCGCTCGGTCGTATCGAAGCCACAGAGCATCTGGCGACCCTCGTATCAGCCTCCGGTCAGACCGGTACGTCGTGCGGAATCTCTCCTCACAACCTTCTGTCGGCTGACTGGTGGCAGCATGTGGCCAACGTATTCGGGCAGGGAAAGCAAGGCGGACCGCATGTATAGCCTGACGCAGGTGGCAACGTCGTGGACCAGGCTCATGCTGATGGGAATTCTGATCCTTCTTGGCCTGGGGCTGGCGGCGCCGGAGCCGGTCTGGGCAGCGGGTCCCTCGGTCAGCATCGATCTGGGATCGGATTCGCCCAAGCAGACGGCCGTCGTCATTCAGATTCTGATCCTCATGACGGTGCTGTCGCTGGCGCCGGCCCTCTTTATCATGGTCACGTCATTTACGCGGATCGTGATCGTCCTCTCGTTCCTCCGCCAGGCCCTTGGGACGCAGTCGGTTCCGCCGAATCAAGTCCTGCTGGCGCTCGCCTTGTTTCTCACGATGTTCATCATGGCCCCTGTGGGACAGCAAGTGTACAGCGAAGCGTTGCAACCGCTCTTGGCCGAACAGCTCTCTTATGAAGATGCCTGGAAGAAAGGTATCGAACCGGTCAGAGGATTCATGTTGCGCCAGCTCCGGGACAAGGACCTGGAGCTGTTTATTACGCTCAGCAAGATCCCGAAACCGGAAAAGCTCGCGGATGTACCGACGCATGTCGTCATCCCGGCCTTCATTCTCAGTGAGCTCCGTATCTCCTTTCAGATCGGTTTCTTGATCTATATCCCATTCCTGATCGTGGACATGGTGGTGGCCAGCATTCTCATGTCGATGGGCATGATGCTCTTGCCGCCGGCGGTCATTTCATTGCCGTTCAAACTCATTTTATTTGTCCTGGCCGATGGATGGTATCTCGTCGTCGGCTCAATGGTAAGGAGCTTCCAGTAATCCTATGACACCGGAATTAGTCACGGAACTCGGACGGCAGGCGTTGGAAACGACCCTCATGGTCTCGGCCCCCATCTTGGGGTTGAGTTTGCTGGTGGGCTTGGCCGTGAGCGCTTTTCAAGCGATGACACAGTTGAATGAGCCGACCCTGAGCTTTGTGCCCAAGGTCTTAACCCTCTTCGGCGCCATTCTCGTCTTTTTACCCTGGATGTTGGGCATCATGACGAGTTTCATGACGAATCTCCTGACCAATATTCCTGATTACATTCGCTAGGACGGTATGGGACTGACGCAGACCATTCACATCCTTCTTCCGCAGTTCCAGGCGTTTCTTGTCCTGATCTCCCGCATTGGAGGGCTGCTGGCCGCGCTGCCGGTCTTCAGCGGACGGACGATTCCTGTCAAGGTCAAGCTCGGCCTGGTGCTGACGCTGAGCCTGATGCTGGCTCCGTCGATACCGATGCCTACCCTGTCGCTCGATCCCATGATCTTGGTCGGTGGCATGCTCAGCGAGATGGCGATTGGCGTCACCATCGGCCTGGCGGTGCGGTTGATGTTCGGCGCATTGGAGGTGGCCGGCGAGCTGCTGGGTATTCAAATGGGGTTCGGGGCGGTCCATCTGTTCGACCCGACAACCTCTCACCAAACTCCGATGATCGCGCAGTTCTTCACCATGTTGGCCTCGTTGATCTTCCTCTCATTGAATGCGCACCTATTTGCCATGGCGACCATCATCCACAGTTATGAGGCCATCCCGGCGTTCGGCGCCCATCTCTCCTCGCACCTGGGAGAAGAGATTCTCCTGCTGTCACAGCGAATGTTTACGATCGGTATGAAATTGGCCGCGCCGGGGCTGATTACGATTTTGCTCATCAATGTCCTTATGGCCTTGCTCGGTCGCGCTGTTCCGCAAGTCCAGGTCTTTGTCTTAAGCTTCCCTATTACGATTGCCGGGGGATTGCTCGTCCTCAGTCTCGGAATGCCCTTTACGGTCGCCTTAATCGGGTCGGAGTTCGAACAGCTCCAGCTCACGATTGAAGCTTTACTGAGGAGTCTCGGACGTGGCTGAGTCAGAGTCAGATAAGAGCAGCCGGACAGAAGAGGCGACTGAGAAACGTAAGTCGCAGGCCCGGACCGATGGACAGGTCGCCATGAGCCGCGACGTCGGGACTGCGGCGGTCCTTATAGGAGGGGTCGGATTTCTGGCAATCGGTGTGCCGATCGGACTGCGCCAATTGACCGACGTGACGCGGCGCGGGCTGTCGTTGTCGTTCGATGAAACGTTCTGGAAAGCGCTGACGGTTGAACATATCCATACCATTGTCGTGCAGATCAGTGTGACGACGATGATTCTGATTCTACCCATTCTCGGCGTCGTGCTGTTCATGGGGACCGGCGCATCACTGGCGCAAACAGGATTTATGTGGCGGCCGAACGCGCTGCAGCCGAATTTCGGCAAGCTCAATCCGCTCAAGGGGTTGGGCAAACTGTTTTCCACCAGGTCGGTGATGGAGCTCGTCAAGGGTCTCGTGAAGATTGCCATCATCATGGCGGTGGCTCTCTTTACCGCCCGTCGCGATCTGCTCATGGTACCAGGCCTCATGGATTACGACCTGCCGGCGGCGATCGAAATGGCCGGGCACCTCACGCTAAAAGTGGCGACGGGTGTCGTGGGCGCATTGGCCGTCCTCGCCGCCGTGGACTACATATACCAACGGTTTGAGTGGTCCCGTGACCTACGCATGACCAAAGAAGAAGTGAAGGAAGAGCACAAGGCATCGGAAGGCGATCCGTTAGTCCGTGGCCGTATCCGATCTGCGCAACGCGATCTTGCCAAGAAACGCATGATGGCGGCGGTGAAGACCGCCGATGTCGTGGTCACCAACCCCACGCACCTGGCGGTAGCGTTGAAGTATGACGCCACCCAAAAGGCCGCTCCGTTCGTGGTGGCCAAGGGGGCTGGCTTTATCGCGGAGCGTATTCGCGAACTGGCTCGTCATCATGGAGTGGCGGTGGTCGAAAATAAGCTGGTGGCCAGAACGCTGTACCGGTTGGTCGATATCGGAAAAGAAATTCCGTCGAATTTATATCGCGCCGTCGCCGAAATTCTGGCCTTTGTCTACCGGGCCAGAGGGATCAACCCCGGACAGTTATAAGAAGGGCTGTATTACATGGCATCCACGACAACTGTGTCTCCAGTCGAGCATCCACCACTCCTTAAGCATCCCGACATCGTCATGTCCGTGAGTGTCGTCGGTGTGCTCATGGTCATGCTGTTACCGCTTCCGCGGTTTCTATTGGACCTGTTGCTCAGCTTCGACATCACGATTTCCATCATCATTTTGCTGGTGGGACTACAGGTCCGCCGGCCGATGGACTTTTCGGTATTCCCTTCGATTCTCCTGATGGTCACGCTCCTCCGGCTGTCCCTGAATATTGCGTCGACCCGCCTGATTCTGTTGCATGGCAATGAGGGGGCGGCGGCGGCAGGGGAAGTCATCCGCACGTTCGGCACCTTTGTCGTCGGCGGAAATTACACCGTCGGTCTCGTGGTCTTTGCCATCCTGGTGATCATCAATTTCGTCGTCGTCACCAAGGGTGCCGGCCGCGTCGCTGAAGTCGCCGCCCGCTTCACGTTGGATGCCATGCCTGGTAAGCAGATGGCCATCGACGCCGACTTGAACGCCGGCCTCATCAAAGAAGATGAAGCCAGACGGCGGCGGAAGGATATCGCGGAAGAGGCCGACTTTTATGGAGCCATGGACGGTGCCAGCAAGTTTGTGCGAGGGGACGCGGTCGCGGCCGTCATCATTGTGGTGGTGAATATCGTCGGCGGGCTGACCATCGGCATTCTGCAGCAGGGCATGAGCCCAGGCCTGGCGGCGCAAACGTACACGCTCTTGACTGTCGGCGAAGGCCTGGTCGCTCAAATTCCGGCCCTCATCGTCTCGACCGCCACCGGTATGATCGTGACGCGCGCGGCCTCAGAGAACGATCTTGGCGCGGAGATGACACAGCAACTCCTCAATTCACACCGAGCTGTGGGAACGGCCGGAGGAATCCTGCTGGCCCTCGGCCTGGTGCCGGGGCTGCCGCATCTGGCCTTCCTGGTCCTCGGAGCCGGCGTGTGCTGGATCGCCTACCATCTCTATCAACGGGAGCAGACGCCGGAGACTCAGGCTCCTCCGCCCGTAACCGCAAAGGTTGAAGAACCGGTCGCCCACATCGCGCCGCTCGATCTCATGGAAGTGCAAGTGGGATACGGCCTGATCAACCTCGTTGAAGGCACGCAGGGCAATACGCTCCTGGAGCGCATCAAGGGTCTGCGGCGGCAGTTTGCCGAATCCATGGGATTTGTCGTTCCTCCCATTCATATCCGGGACAATTTGCAACTGCGCCCGAATGAATACGCGATCATGCTCAAAGGCGTTGAAGTCGCCAAGGCTGAAGTGCTTCCGGGCCATGTGCTGGCGATCGATCCCGGCACGGCGCAACGTGGGATGGTCCAAGGCATTCCCACCAAGGAACCGGCCTTCGGTTTGCCGGCATTGTGGGTCGTTGAGGACCAGCGCGAGCAGGCCCAGATGGCCGGCTATACCGTCGTCGATGCCAGCTCGGCCATCACCACGCATCTGTCCGAAATCATCAAACGGCACGGTCATGAATTGTTGGGCCGGCAGGAAGCCCAAGCCTTGCTCGACGAAGTCGGGAGGACGCATCCCAAGCTGGTGGAAGAACTCATTCCGACCATGGTCTCCCTGGGTACGGTGGTCCGGATCTTGGGCAATCTTCTCAAGGAGGGGATTCCCATCCGGGATATTCGGTCCATCCTGGAGGCCATTGCCGATCATGCCATGACGACCAAGGATGCCGAACTGTTGACGGAAATGGCCCGCCAATCACTGGCCCGGACCATTACCAAGCAGTATCAGGCGCCGGACGGCTCGCTCCCGGTCATTACACTCGATCCGCGCCTCGATCGAACGCTGGCGGAGCAAGCGTCAATATTGCCGCAGGGCGCCATGCTGAATCTGGATCCCGCGCTGTCGCACAAACTTCTGACAGCGCTCAAGCAATCAGCGGAACGCGTGGCTGCGCGCGGCCAGCAGCCGATTCTGCTCTGTTCCCCGGCCGTGCGACGACACTTGCGACGATTGACGGACCGGCTCTTGCACTCTGTTCCGGTGATCGGACTGAATGAAATCGATGCCATGGTGCGCTTGCAGTCGCTGGATACCATCCGGCTCGACTCAGAGCTCCCACAACCGTCGTGAGGTGAATCATGAAAGTGAAAACGTTTCATGCCTTGACCATGCAGGATGCGATTCGAGCGATCAAGGAAGAGCTGGGGCCGGATGCCGTCATTCTTTCATCCAAGGAAGTGCATCAAGGCGGCCGGTTGATGAGTTATTTCAATAAGCCGGTCTTGGAGGTCATGGCGGCGGCCGAATATGATCCGTTGCCCCGGATCAAGCCGTCGCGGGATACATCGGCCCCGAGCGAGCCACGGAAAGCTTCGCAGGCGCCATCTTCGGCCAGCACATGGACCCAGCCGGTCGGGCCGGAAGTCTTTCGTGACACCCTGCAGGGAATGTTAGCGCAACCAGCATCTGCATCTCATGTGTATGGCATGAATCAGCCGCCGGTGACGGCTCCTGCGCCTCGGCAGACACGCCCGACTGCGCCGCGTTCATCGGATATCAAACAGAGTCGTTTACAAGATCTGCGCAAAGACTTACGCGAGTTAAGCCGGGAGATCGGCGCGTCTTTGCCGGCGGCCTCACAATCGTTGAGTCAACATGCGGAGCCGGCCATCGCATCGTTGTGCCGCAATCTTGTGGCACAAGGGCTGCGCCCGTCGAGCGCCGACAGGATCGGACGGTCCGTGGGCGTGGAACTGGCTCGTCGCAACTCGACGGCGCCGTACGACCTGCAGCATGCGTTGGCGAAGTGCCTGGCTCAGGACATGCGCGTGAGCGGATCTCTGCTCTCCGGTCAGGGAGATCGGACTATCGCCATGATGATCGGAACAAACGGGGCCGGCAAGACGGCCGCGATCACAAAGCTGGCAACCCACTATCAGTTGGAAGAAAAGAAGTCCGTCGCCATTGTCTCGCTGGACACCTATCGATTGGCTTCAGTCGAGCAACTCCGGATGTATGCCGATGTGTTGGGTATTCCATGCGAATCGGCGATGTCTGCGAAGCAGGCTGCGGCCTATGTCCACAAGCATACCGATGCCGATCTGATCCTGATCGATACGGCCGGTTTTGGAGAGAAAGATCTTGCCTTGGTGCATACCCTGCACCAGCTCCTCAAGACCGAACCGGAAGTGCAGACGCACGTTGTGGTCTCGGCCTCGACACGTGAGCAGGATTTGCAACGTCAGGTGGCGCAGATCCATGCGCTCCCGCTCTTGCGACTCCTGTTCAGCAAGCTCGATGAGACGGACTCCTTCGGCGCCCTGTACGAATTGAGTCACCAATCAGGCATTCCACTGTCCTATTGGAGCGCCGGTCAGCGGGTTCCAGAAGATCTTGAAGTCGCGACGCCGCAACGGCTGGCCGAGCTTCTCGTCAGCCGTCGCTACACCGTTCCGTTCCGATCGTCGCTGGATTCTCAGGCTTCGGCGGAGCGGTCAGCGTTACGCAGCGCACACGAAGTGACCATGGACACTGTTACGCGGTAGGAGGAAACACTATGCAGAGCGGATCGTATACACCAACGGCAGGGGACGTGTCGGAGCGAGCCTCGTCGCTGACGCACGTCATCGCCGTGGCCAGCGGCAAAGGCGGCGTGGGAAAGACCAACATCGTGGCCAATATGGCGATGGGACTGAGTAAAGCAGGAAAGCGTGTCCTGGTCTTGGATGCCGACCTCGGATTGGGAAATCTGGATGTGCTGCTGGGTTTGGTTCCTGAGCATACGATCGAGCATGTGCTGGCCGGGACTCACTGCTTGGATGACGTGATTGTCGACGGTCCCGGTGGAATCCGGGTTTTGCCCGCCAGCTCCGGGGTGCCTCAGCTGACGGCATTGAGTGAATCGCAACAAATGTTGCTCATGGAGCAATTGGAGGCGGTCTCGCGGGACGTCGACGTCCTGCTGATCGATACCGGGGCGGGGATTTCGCCGAATGTCACCTTCTTTGCCTCCGCGGCTCAAGATACCATTGTCGTCGTGTCTCCCGAACCTACCTCCCTCACAGATGCCTACGCCCTGATTAAGGTGTTGACCAGACAATATCGGGAACGTCGCTTCAAGGTGTTGGTCAACATGGCCAAGAGCCCGAGAGAAGCGGCTGAAGTGTTCAGAAAGCTCGACACCGCAGCGGACCGGTTCCTGCATGTTGTCCTCGAATATGTCGGCTATATCCCTCAGGATGATTATGTTCCGCTCGCTGTGAAGCAGCAAAAGGCTTTGCTGGAGCTGTTTCCAGGCTCGCCGGCGGCCCTGGCGCTGACGCGGCTCGCTGGGCAAGTTTTGCAGTGGCCGAAGCCGAATTTTCCTAAGAGCGCTGTGCAGCTGTTGTGGCAACGCTTACTTCAGACCACCGCAGTCATGTGATGGAGTCAAAGGCATACTTACTATGAGTAAAACGGCAGTTCATCGTGTTCATCAAGCGATTCCCAGCGGCGATGCTCATCGGGAGCAACTGATCAAAGAATTTGCGCATGTGATTCGGGCAATGGCCCATCGCCTGGCCTTTCGATTGCCCGCGTACCTGGATGCCGAGGATTTGATCTCCGTCGGGACCATCGGCCTGATGGATGCGATGGAGAAATACGACCCCAATCGAGAAGCGAAATTCAAGACCTATGCGGAGTTCAGGATTCGCGGCGCCATGTTGGACGAGATCCGCTCGATGGATTGGATTCCACGATCCGTACACGAACGCATCGGCCTCCTGCAAAAGACCCATATCACGTTGTTGAATCGACTGGGACGCCCTCCGTTGGATGAAGAAGTGGCGTCCGAACTCAAGATGCCCCTGGAGGAACTCGACGACTTTATCTCGCGGGCCCGAGGGGCCGTGATGATCAGTATCGACGACCTGGGACTTCAAGAGCCGGATGGACACAAAGTCGTCAAGATGCTCGCCGATACGCATCACCCGGATCCCTTGTCCACGTTAGTGAACGAGCGAGAGCGCGAAGCGATCGGCGATGCCATTCAAGGATTGCCTGAAAAAGAACGGCTGGTCCTGACCCTCTACTATTATGAAGAACTGACGATGAAGGAAATCGGCGAGCTGTTGAAAGTCACGGAGTCCCGTGTGTGCCAAATTCACACCAAGGCCATCCTCCGACTGAAAGCCTTTCTTCATGCTGACGGGTAGGGCCCGACGGAAACCGCAGGGGAGCGACTCGCTTGCCTTCAGGCAGCCTTTCCCGTGATTGTTCGTGACGGTTGGTGCCGGATTGCATCCTTCCCCTAGCAGGGCTTCAGTTCTCTCTCTGAATAGCCGAGACAGAGGCATCACTTAGAAGGATGTCTCCGCCTCTCATTCATGGATAGAGAACAGCCTCCATCAACTCGCTCGACGACCCTCAGTGCTTCCGTCGGATACCGCGGGCCATTCACCCTGGGTCTCTCCCGCCTGGGTCGTTCTCGCTCAAGAGTCAGCGTATCGTCTCGCTCGAAGGCCATCTGTTATTTTGCGCTAGCCCTCACGACCGGCCTAGTGGCTGCTCAATGGCTCATGAATTCACCGGGGAGAACCCCTTCCGGCACGAGCATCGGCAGCTCTCTGGGCAGTGCGTCCCTCATCGCTCCCGAATTACTCGTTGGCGGAGTAGGACTGTTCGTAAGCATCAGCCTCAGCCTTGCCGGAATATGGTATTGGCCGTTTGGCCGGCGAACCAGACGCCAGCCCCGTGAAGACAGTTTGGCGGCATACGACCACGTGACAGGCCTGCCCACGCTACGCCTCTTCACCGTGCTTCTCGAACAAGGGCTCACTCGGGCATCGAATATGGGCCGCAGTATCGGCGTCCTCGTTGCAGATCTTCATCAATTTCGTCCGCTTCCGACCTCCATACCCACTCCCAATATCTCCAATATCTCGTTGATCGTGCGCGTGCAGGCCGCCCGCATCAAGAGCGCGCTGCCCTCGAACCATACCGTTGCCCGGATCGGCGACCGGCGTTTTGCCATCCTGATTGAAAACGTGGTCGCACGGGAGGAGATCGATACGCTCGCACAGAATATTTATCGCACGATGTCGCTACCCCTGATGATTGAAGGACAGGAGGTCCTGTTGACCTGTCAGATTGGGGGAGCAATGTATGCCTCCTCTGGCGCATCAGGAGAAACCTTGCTGAGTCAGGCCGTCAAATCACTCGCCCTCGCGACCTCTGAGAATCCCATCCGGTTTTCCGATTCCCTCACTGCCGCACCCAGCCCATCTTCCATGGCGATGCAATCAGCTCCCAGCGAATCCCTTTTGCACTAGGCAACTTCTACCTCGTCAGCGGAAGTATTCGCCGATCGAAGGAGAGACCGTGTCCGGTTCTCTTTCCGTCAGACCGTCGACTTTTTGACAGCCTGCCAGATTCCCCAGCATTTCTTACTTCCCACATCGAACAGGCCTACGCCGTCTGAGTGTCACGGCCTGGCATGCACGTTGCTGTATCTCCTTGCGAAACGAACTACCAAGGAGCCAAGACCGTGAATCGAGGTATCTATCCAATTCTCTCAGGAGCCCTGGCGCACGAACGCCGGATGCAAGTCTTTGCGAACAACATGGCGAACGTCAACACCGCCGGGTTTAAGCAGGATGAGCAGACCTTCAAAGCGGTCTTCCCCAAGGCGCATCTTGCGATTCCCGCAATTCCAGGAACCGTGTCTCTCGCCAATCAGATCGTGGCCAAACCCTTCGGCCCGACTGAACGCGTGTATGCGGCTCCCAATACAGTCAAAACAACCTATGACGCGGGACGCATTCGGCTGACCGGAAATCCCCTGGATCTCGCCATCCAAGGCCGCGGCTTCTTAGAAGTCAAAACCCCTCAAGGCACACGCTATACCCGCAACGGCATGCTTTCTCTGGATAACCAACGCCGGCTTGTCACGAATCTCGGGTATCCGGTGATGGGCACGAAGGGGGAATTGAAGATTCCCGTCGGGAAAATGGATATTTCCAATCAGGGCGAAATCAAGGTCAACGGCAATCCCGTCGGCACCATCAAGGTCATGGATTTTCCCGACTCCAACATGCCGCAAAAGTACGCGGAAGGCATGTTCATCTCCGATAAGGGGTTCCCTGCAAAAGCTCCCCAAGTCCAGGTCGGGCACATCGAAGATTCCAACGTCAATTCTATCGGTGAAATGGTCAAGATGATCGAGGGCATGCGCGGATATGAATCGGCTCAGAAGTTGATTCAAACCCTGGACCGGATGGCTGAAACGGCCATTCAAGAAGTCGGACGAGTGGCTTAGGAGGCGATTATGATTCGGGCAATGTGGACAGCCGCCACCGGAATGACGGCACAACAGATCAACGTGGATACCGTGGCCCACAACCTGGCCAACGTCAACACCAACTCGTTCAAGCGCAGCCGGGCGGAGTTTGCTGATCTGCTCTACCAAATCCAGCGCTTGCCGGGCACCAGCGCATCCAACGTGGGCGTCTTTCCCGTGGGCATTCAAGTCGGCGCCGGTGTTCGCCCCACGACCGTCTCAAAGGAATGGCTCCAGGGGAACATGCGTCAGACCAACAACGACCTGGATATCGCAATCGATGGACCGGGGTTCTTTCAAGTCTCCAGACCGGATGGCACCATCATGTACACCAGGAACGGGTCATTCAAGCGCGACAACGTCGGCAACTTGGTCACGGGCGACGGTGACTTGTTGAATCCCGTGATTACCATTCCTTCCGGGGCCTTGAAAATGGATATCGGCCAGGACGGGACCGTCTCCGTCTTGCTCCCTGGCGTGACGCAGGCTTCCCAGGTCGGCCAGATTCAATTGACGCGATTCGACAATCCGGCCGGACTCGTGGCGATGGGAAACAATCTGTTCATCGACAGCTTTGCGTCGGGCCCTCCGACCCAAGGGACCGGCGGATTCTCCACCGGATTCGGGACCATTCAGCAGGGCTTCCTGGAAAGTTCGAACGTCAACCTGGCCGAAGAAATGGTCAATATGATCATTGCGCAGCGGAGCTATGAAATTAACTCGAAAACGATTCAAGCGTCTGACGAGATGATGTCCATCGCGAACAATCTCAGACGATAAGGAAGAAGCCATGAACAGTATTCGCATCATCGTCGCCGCATGTATGCTCGCCGCCGGGGCCAATCAGGCCATCGGCGCCACGGCGGAGAAGCTTGCCAAACCGGTCTCGATTGGAGGGCCAGGGCCCAACGGACCGGCCCTCGGCAAGCTGGATGCGACCCGGCCGACGATGCGGGAGCTGCATTTTGAGCAGATCCAGAAAACCATTCAGAGATTTCTCGAAGGGGAATGGGGCACCAGGGTGAAATCGGTGCAGGTTACCCTTCTGGAACCGCTGGATCCGATCAAGATTCCGGTGGGGGTGATCGAATTGCAGATCCCTTCCGTCGCCGGAGGCTCCACGACGATGGGGCGCAGAAGCTTTGCCATCCAGGTGACAGTCAACGGGAACCCGTGGAAAACCGTTGAGGCGCTGGCCGACATATCCGCCATGATCGATGTGGTCGTCCCATCCCGCTACTTGAAGTCTGAAGAAACGATTGAACCGGATGATCTGACGACCGCGCGGATCGTCACCTACGATGTGAAACATCCCTTCATCACGGACCCGGAGGCCGTCATTGGGAAGAGCACGGTTCGTCCGCTCCAGCCGAATACTCCGCTGCGTCCGACCTTCTTGAAAAAGCCGTTTATGGTCAAGAAGGGGGACCACGTCATGATTGAAGCGCGGCGTGGCAACTTCTCCGTTCAAACATCAGGCGTGACGAAGGGAAGCGGACAAGTCGGACAAACCGTGATGGTGGCTAACCTTGATTCGGGGCGAGAGCTGCGCGCGAAGATTATCGCTCCGGGTCTCGTCCAAGTAGATTTTTAGGATCACGCATGCGTTGTGTAATCGCTCGCACATGGGGTGTGGTGGCGGCCGGTGTAATCCTAAGCGCCTGTAACCTCGCGCCATCTGTCTCAACCAAGCTGACCGTACCGCCGCTGCCTCCTCCCAAGACTCTGGGGTCGTTGTGGCAAGAAGAGAATGGTCGGGCCTATCTCTACGAAGATCTGCGCGCCATGCGGGTGGGGGATATTCTCACGGTCAAGATTGTCGAGAAGCACAAAGGGTCAAAGTCGGCGGATACCGCAGCGCAACGAGATTCGACTCTCTCGAACTCCCTGGCAGGATCCGGAGTGGGATATTTTGGAATCCCTGGTTTCAGAATCAGCGATGAA
Organism: Nitrospira sp.; assembly: GCA_030653545.1. Taxonomy (NCBI): domain Bacteria; kingdom Pseudomonadati; phylum Nitrospirota; class Nitrospiria; order Nitrospirales; family Nitrospiraceae; genus Nitrospira; species Nitrospira sp. The sequence goes on from JAURZE010000022.1 coordinate 111,273, forward strand.
GCCAGACGCGGATTCGGGGTCGACGCGTCCGCAAGCAATAAGTTTACCGGAAAGGGAGCGACGAGCCGGGAAGGGACCTTAACCGGTACGATTTCGGTGATTGTTATGGAAGTGCTTCCGAACGGTGACTTGCGCGTTGAAGGGCGTCGTGAAGTGTCGGTCAATAGTGAGAAGCAACTGATGACGATTGCCGGTATTGTGCGGCGGGTGGACGTCGATACGAAGAATACCGTGCTGTCTTCGGCGATCGCCGATGCCAAGATCGAATACGCAGGGTTGGGAGTGTTGGACGATGTGCAGCGGCCGGGATGGCTGGTTCGCATTCTTGATTGGGTTTACCCGTTCTAAGAAGGGTGTCCTGAGTGAAAACGATTCCTAAACGGAAAGTCTCGGCGAAATGGGGCGTCTGGCGTGGCGCGGTCTCGCTCCAGTCGTTGCAGATGATGGTGATGAGCGGCGTGGTGAGGCGAGCGGACTTCGACCCGCCTCAGGACCCCGGTCGAACCGGCTATTGGCACCGCGGAAAAAACAGAGTCAGCATTCCACAAGAATCGGCCTCGGAACAGGGATGGATTTCAAGAATGCTTTTAGGTCGAAAGTCGGCCATTCAGTCAGCGCACAAGTTGTAATACGAGGGGATCGTCGCACCAATGAAGACACGTTATACCAAGTCATGGATTGCGGGAGCGCTCGTCGGATTCTTGTGTGTGCCGCTTTCTGCGGAGGCGGTCAGGATCAAGGACATCGGGGCCATTGAAGGTGTTCGGGAAAATCAATTGATCGGCTATGGATTGATCGTGGGGCTTGATCGAACCGGCGATCAAGTCATCGGCGGCCAGTTTACGATCCAGGCCATGATGTCCATGCTGAACAAGATGGGGATCAATTTGGTGATTGATCCAATCCAGTTGCTCACAAGAAATATTGCTTCTGTCATGGTGACGACCAAGCTTCCCCCGTTCGCCAAGCCGGGGCAGACTCTGGATGTCGTCGTCTCTTCGATGGCCAATGCGAAAAGCCTGCAAGGCGGGACGCTCTTGCTGACTCCTCTCAAAGCGGCCAATCAACAAGTGTTTGCCGTAGCCCAAGGCCCAGTCTCAGTGGGAGGCTTCCTGGGTGGGACAGGCGGACCGGGAGGAGCGACCGTCACCAAGAATCATCAGGCTGCTGGAGTTATACCGGCAGGAGCGATTATCGAAAAGGAGCTGGTGGTCAATATCGATGCCTGGGAGACCGTCTCGGTGATGCTCAGGCAGCCGGACTTTACGACTGCCATTCGGACGGCTGAAGCAATCGATGGGGTCTTCGGCAAAGGTAGTGCCTTACCCGTCAATGCCGGTCTTGTGAAGGCCACGATTCCCGCAAACTTCCATGGTCGAGTTGTCGAATACATTGCCTCGATTGAAGGCCTGGATGTCTCGGTTGATATGGCCGCCAAAGTAGTGGTCAACGAACGAACCGGTACGGTCGTACTTGGCGAGCATGTGCGAATCTCCACCTGTGCTATTTCCCACGGAAATCTGACGATTTCGGTGAAGAATACTTTGAGTGTTTCTCAGCCAAATGCACCACTGATCGGCTCTGCCGGCAATCAACCAGCCACTGTGACAGAAGATGTACAGACTGAGGTGAAGGAGCAAGAGTCTCGGTTAATCGTCGTGGATGAGACCGTGACGCTGGGAGAAGTTGTGAGGGCGCTCAATGCGGTTGGTGTGACACCCAGAGATCTGGTCTCGATTCTCTCGGCGCTCCGGGCAGCCGGAGCACTCCAAGCTACGCTTGAGATTATATAGATAAAGCCATGATTGTATTAGAAAGTATTAGTAAGTTATAGGCTGGCAATCGCTGTTGTACGATACGAGAATCCTTATGAATATTCATGATTCGACTCAGGCGCAGTTTCTTTCTTCCCCGGTCTTCACCGATCCACTGGGGAACCAGAATGAAGTCAACTCCTTGAAAGTAAAGGGGAGTCCTGGCGATCGGCAAGAGTTATTGAAGGCCGCTAAGCAGTATGAAGCATTCTTTGTGTCCTATTTAATGAAGGTCATGCGGGAAACCGTTCATGAATCAGAGATGTCCGGCAAGATGGGCTCATACTTTTACTCCTTTTATGACCAGGAGATTGGGAATAGGGCATCCGAGTCAGGGGGCATCGGGATTACCCAAATGGTTCAGGAATATATCGAAAAGAATTATCCGCCAACCGCTAAAGTTCCGGACAGTGAAGACCGATAAGGTGTGCGACAGGGGTTGAAGCAACCGAGAGGGGAAAACCCCGGTGGGCTCAGCCGTTTCCCAGAAGAAGGAGAGAGATATGCAGATCTCAGGTTCAGGTCGTTCCGATCAACTGGCCAAAATTCTCTTAGGCACGCAGGAGACAAAAGGTCCGTCGACGCAACGGCAACCGTCTCAAAAAGAGACGGGGAATGACCGGGTCCAGATTTCGGATCAGGCCAAAGAGCTGCAGCGCATTCGCGCGCTGGGCCAGACCCCCGATCACGAACGGACCGCGCGCGTCGAACAGATCAAGAAAGCCATCGAACATGGCACCTATGATGTCAGTGGTCGCAAAGTCGGCGACGCACTCATCAAGCAAGTTCTGACCGACGCGGTGTTGTAGCAGGTACGGTCCACATCGACCACGCTGCCAGGATGGCGGCGTCACGTCCGGAGCAAGTTCGCAGGGAGCGCGTATGCCTTCGGTTTCAACGGCACTGTCAGCACAATTAGTCACGATCCTCCTCCGGGAACTGGCCGCCTGCCAGTCCCTCCTTGAAACGGTCGAGGCGGAGCGTCACGCGATCAAAACACTCGCCATCGGCGACTTTCACCCCATCAATGTTCGCCGCCTTGCGATACTCGAACAGCTCCAATCCATTGCAGATGCGCGCGACCAGACAGTCCGCCAGATTGTGCTCGCGCTGTCGTTGCCTGACTCCACCGCGTCGTTGCACCTCCTGCTCGATCGCTGGCAAGGATCGGAGGCGTCCACCGTTCGTCGTCATCACGAGACCTTGATGGCCACCGCCAAGCATGTGCGTGAAGAGATCAAGCAGAACGTGGTCCTCATCGATGGCATTCGAGGGTTTGTCGAACACGCCTTGACCGCCGGAGCAGCCGCTCTGACGGACGGCAAGGCGTACAACCGGACGGGGAAGCCTGCGCTCGCACACCCGTCATCAGCCGTCCTCTACCAGCAGGGATAGCCTATGGGTGGCTTAAACTCCCTCTTTGACATCGCCAGGACTGCCCTGAACACCGCTCAGCAAGCGCTGACGGTCAGTGGGCATAACATCTCCAACGTCAATACTCCGGGCTTTTCACGACAGGAAGCCGTCTTGACGGAGCGGCCGCCGATTAACGGACAACCCGGCATGTCGGGGACCGGCGTGCAGGCCACTTCGATCCGACGCCATGTCGATCGTTTCGTCGAGCAACAGCTCACCGTGTCCGACCAAACGCTCGGGCGTCTATCCGTAACTCGAGACGAGCTCTTTCGATTGCAGAATATATTCGGCGATAGTAACGATCAGGGCATCGGGGCCGCCCTCAGCGAGTTTTTTCAGGGGTTGCAGGATGTCTCGACATCGCCGGGCGAGTCCACGGCACGGTCGGTCTTGCTGGGCAAAGCGAGTCAATTGACGGCAAGTCTCAACCAAGCCGCAGCGGATCTCACCAACGCCCGATCTTCCTTGAATTTCCAGGTCTCGCAAACCATCACCGAGATCAATAGCCTCACGACTCAGTTGGCCGAACTGAACGGAAAGATTGTCACCGCGGAAGTCACGGGGCAGAATGCCAACGACCTCAGGGACCAGCGCCAGCTGGCGCTCAACGAGTTAGCCCAGCGCATCGATATCACCAGCATTGAAAGCAGCACCGGAGGGCTCAGCATATTCGCAGCTCGCGGGCAGGTTGTCGTGGAAGGCGACACGCATCGCAATCTGGAAGCGGTCGCCTCCGCGAACAATGAGGGGCTCTTCGAAGTCGGATATTCGACAGGCGGAATCAGGACCGTCAGTCTCGACCGGCAGATCACCAGCGGCCGCCTTCGCGCCTTGCTTGATTTGCGAGACACCACGGTTCAGGGCCTGCAAGATCAATTTGATCGCATTGCCTCGACGCTCTCGAATGCGGTCAACCTGATTCATCGGCAGGGCTACGGTCTTGACGGGTCTACGGGGCGAGACTTTTTTACGCCGCCCGCGGTCACAACTCAGGCGGATTCCAACAATCAGGGAACGGCGGCGATCGGCAGCGGAACCGTCACCGCAAACAGTTTGCTGACTTTCCACGACTACGAGGTCCGGTTTACTTCAGCGACGGCGTACTCGATCGTGGACACCACCACTGGAGCCACCATTCGGGGCAATTATACCGGCACCGCTATTACGGCCCCTTCGAGTGCCGCGCCGCTCGCCATCATCACCGGAACCAACGACGCCTTGACCGTCTCAGTCGACGGGGTAACGTCCGGAACCATCACGCTGACAGGTGCCACATCTCCTGGCCAGGCCTATACCTCCGGCGCGGCGCTGGCCCAGGAAATCCAGACACAGATCAATGCCGATGCCACATTGCAAGCCGCAGGGTTGACGGTATCGGTTACCTTCGACACGATCACCAACCGCGTCGTCTTGACATCCAACGGAACCGGCGCCTCCTCGGCGGTGAATGTGACCGGCGGCAATGCCAGGACCAGTCTCGGTCTGCTGGGCGGGACCAGCACGGCGGCATCCGGCACCTATAGCGCCCCTTCCACGTTCATTTTTGATGGCATCAGCGCCACGCTGTCTGGCGCCCCGGCGGCGAATGACGTGTTTCGAGTCAACTCGTATCGCGACAGCGCGGGCAACGTTGCCGTCGCCCTTACGAATCCGGCCACGGTCGCCGCCTCCTCCACACGGGCCGGGATCCCCGGCAACAACACGACACTGCTCCAACTCGTGGCGCTCCAGCACACACAGTTTGCGAGTCTAAATAACAACACATTGCATGACGCCTATCGCAGCACCGCGGCCACTCTCGGAGTCTCCGCACAAACGGCCGATCGTGAGCAAACGGCACAGGAAATCCTCCGCGATCAAATCGACACCTTCCGGGCACAAGTGTCAGGCGTCTCGATCGATGAGGAGCTCGTGAATCTCATCAAGTTTCAACGGGGATTTGAAGCGGCAGCGCGCTTGATCCGTGTGACCGACGAGATGTTCGACACCTTGTTGTCGCTGAAGCGCTAAAAAGAAGGATGCCTTATGCGTGTGACTGAGCAACAAACGTTCGGCGTGCTGGTCAATAACTTGCAACGTTCCCGCGCACGGTCCTTGGAGCTGCAACAGCAGGTCTCGACTGGCAAGAAAGTGCGGAAGCCGTCCGATGACCCCAGCGCCTTCAACCATATCAGCCTCGACAAGGCCTCTGTCTCGTCGATTGAGCAACGGCTACGGAATATTTCCTTCGGCAGGACACGCCTCGATCTGAGCGATAAACTCCTGAGCAGCACGACAGACACTCTCAGCCGTGTCCAAGAGCTCGCCGTCCAGTTCGGTAGCGATACGAACGGGCCGGCGGAACGCGTCATCGGTTCCCGCGAAGTCCGTCAGCTCTACTCCCTGGTCCAGCAATATGCCAATGCAGAGTTGAACGGGCAGCCGGTGTTTACCGGTACCAGCACCCACGGCCGAACGACCGGGCTCGCGATTACGACGCCCGTCACGCTGACCAACGGCACCAACGATACGCTCGTGGTCTCGGTCGACGGCGTCACTTCCGGCATCATCGATCTGACCTCGGCCACGGGTAGCTTGACCGGCGCTCAACTCGCCGCCCGGGTCCAAACGCAGATCAATGCCGATGCCGCACTAACCGCAGCGGGGAAACACGTGACGGTGACGTTTGAGACAGATCATCTCGTCATTGCGTCCGACACGCATGGATCGGACTCCACCGTGACGGTGACCGGAGGCACCTCTCGCGCTGCGTTAGGGCTGGTGGGGGGGAGCCGGACAACCGGAGATAAGCCTTTTGCACTCACGGCCACGACCAGCCCTGGATCGACCAATACCGGTGGCGCGGTGGTCAGCCAAGGGACCGTCGTAGATGACAATCTCGTCACCTTGGACGACTACGTGATCCGGTTTTCATCGGCAACCCAGTATGACGTCTTGGATGTGACCGTCCCGGTGAATGTGACCAGGAACAGCGCCAATACGGGGGGAGCCTTTGCCTCTGATGCAGGGATTATCGGACCGGCCAATTTGACGCTCAATTCCTATGCGATCCAGTTCACCTCCAGTACCCAATACAACATTGTAAACACGACGACGAGCGCCACAGTGTCCTCTGGCAACACCTACGTGTCAGGCAACGCCGTTGAGTTCGACGGTCTTCGGGTGGTCCTCTCCAATAGCGATCGCGGCGGACCGCAAAGCGGTGACGCGTATGCCGTGAGTCTCGCTCCACGGACCGTGTTGGCCAATCAAACCTACAGCACGGGAAGCGACATCAGTTTCGACGGAATCCGGCTGCAGCTCTCCACCGGCAGCGGCGCTCCGGCCACGGGCGACCGGTTTGCCGTGGTGACGGGGTTGCAATATCAAGGCGATGCCGGCGTGCATCAGGTAGAGGTAGGCAATAATCAAGTGGTGCCCACCAACGTGTCCGGGGATCGTGTGTTTAGCGGTCCCAATATCGACTTGTTCGACTCGATCAAGACCCTCGTCACCTCGCTCAGAACAAACTACCGCGGGGGCATCCGCGACACGATCGGGGATGTCGGCACCGGGCTCAGCCAGGCCGGCGCCGTCCTGGGAGAAGTCGGGGCCTTGTCGAATCGGCTGACCGGCAGCGCGGGCCGGCTGGATGAATTCAAGTCCTTCTTTACCCAAACCCTCTCGGAAACGGAGGATGTGGATCTCGCCAAAGCGATTTCCGATCTTACCTTGCAACAATACGCGATCGAAGCCGCCAGTCGTACCCTGAATCAACTGTTCGGCAATTCGCTCCTGAAGTATCTGCAATAAATCAGGACAGGGGACTCAAGGTTTCAGCAGATAGACCGATAGACTCGTAGGGGGTATCGGTTCAACAGCCACGGAAGGCGTTCATGCTGGTCCTGACAAGACGACGCGGCGAAGGTGTGACCATCGGTCCGGATATCCGGGTCATTGTCCTCGGGATGAAAGGCGGACAGGTGCGCCTGGGGATCGAGGCTCCGCACACCATTGAGGTACATCGCGATGAAGTCTATGCGCGGATTCAGGACGAGAATCACTTGGCCTCGAAAACACAAGTCATTCCGCTCGACGCCTTTCGCCACCTCGCACCGCCGAAGCGGCGGAGCGCGCCATAAGGATGCATGATGCACTGTCGTTCGACCCGTTTCGGCAACTGTGACGTTCGACCCGACGCGGTCCTGACATTTCCGAACGGGATTCTTGGATTTCCAGACTGCCGCCGCTACGTGATTCTCGATCACGATACGGATGCGCCGTTCAAATGGCTGCAGTCACTCGATGAACCGGGATTGGCCTTTGTGATTCTCGATCCGGCCACGTTCCACCCTGAATATAACGTCCAGGCGCCTCATGAAGCCCTCGTTGAAGTGGACGGCAAGGATGACGACGAGTTGATTCTGTCCGTGCTGCTCACCATTCCGTCCAACGACCCGACAGGCATCACGGCCAATCTGCGGGGACCGCTTCTCATGAATCCTCGCACCAAGCTCTGCAAGCAGCTGATCCTCTCCGACAACTATCCCACACGCTTTCCGCTGTTCGCACACAAGCCCGCGACTGACACCCTCGCCCCCAAGCCGGTCGCATCGGCTGTCTGTTCCGTCTGATTACTCTTCGGCAGGACACCTACGATGACGCAAGAGTGGCGTCAGGCGGCGGCCTGTGTCATGGCGCCGCTCGGACCACGATAGTCTTCGAGGATCCGAAGCAGGCGAAGCATTTCCATTTCGAGATGCGCATAGACCGCCGGAGCGTCGTGCAGCGTCCCCAGCCGGCCGATGGCTTCAAGACGGCCCGCCGCCAGTGCCACCTCCGGAGCGCAAAGATTGCCGGCCGTCCCCTTGAGCGTATGAGCGGCTCGCTCGACCGTCACGGTGTCCCCAAGAGACAACGCCTGCCGGATTTGACTCATCATATCGGCCTGTCGTTCGAGAAACAGGTCGACCAATTGCACCAGAAGATCCTGATCGCCTCCGATGTTCTGGAGCATTTGGGCCGGGTCGAAAATCGACCGTCCATCGGACACCGGGCCCATGCTCCTCGCCACGCCTTTACCCGTATCTTCTGACGCAGGAGACATGACCCACCGGGCCAGAGTCGTCCGCACATCCTCCAGCTTAATGGGTTTGGCAAGGTAGGCATCCATGCCGGCGGCCAGGCAGCGCTCACGATCGCCTTGCATCGCATTGGCCGTCACCGCGATGATCGGCAAATGGCCCTCGCTCACATAGCGCTTTCCTGCAGCCTCTTGCCGGCGAATTGCGGCCGTGGCCTCAAACCCGTCCATGACAGGCATCTGGCAATCCATGAGCACTGCGTCATAGGCCCCCGCATCAAGTGCGGCCAGTGCTTCCTGCCCGTTCTCGACCAGATCGGGCCGGTACCCGAGCTTCTCCAGCATGCGCACGGCCAGTTTCTGATTGACGCCGTTATCTTCAACGACCAAGACCCGTCGGCGCGTGGAGTGCTCCGCTAGGGTGTGTCGCGTAATCAGACGCGGAGAGGCCGTATCATCCGCCTGCGGAGGCTCGACCGGTGCGTGCGCCATTCCGAGCACCGTGCGCAGGCAATCCCTCAATTCATCGTGTCGGACGGGCTTGGTGAGATAGCCCTTCGCCCCCACCTTCCTGGCACGCTCGGCATGCCCCCGTTGTAAGAGCGAGGTCATGACGACGATACGCATGGAAGCGGCGCAGGAAAGGCTTTGGAGTTCCGCCGCCAATTGCAGACCGTCTTTTCCGGGCATCACCACATCGACAATCGCGCAATCGAACGGGGTGCCATGCCGAGAGGCCTCCTCGATGAGCGCCAGGGCACTTCCCGCATCCTCCGCAAGCACATCCTGCATGCCCCATCCGGAGACCAGATGGTGCAAGATAAGCCGGTTGGACTCATTGTCATCCACGATGAGCACACGGTGGCCTTGAAGATCCGCCATGGGTAGAATCGCCGACACCGACGAGGGCTGTTTCGGAAACCGGGCCGTACACCAAAACGTACTGCCGCGATCCGGCGCACTTTTCACGCCGATCTGTCCGCCCATCAACTCAATCAATTGCTTGGAAATCGACAACCCGAGTCCCGTTCCTCCATACCGCCTGGTCATCGTCGAATCCGCCTGGACAAACGGTTGAAAGAGCCTGCCTTGTGTTTCCGGGCTAATGCCGATCCCGCTATCCGTCACGTCAAATCTGAGCAAGGCATCGCCCTCGGTCTCCTCTTCGAGATAGACCTGCACGGTGACGTCTCCCTGTTGGGTGAACTTAATGGCGTTTCCGACCAGATTCGTCAGGACCTGGCGAAGCCGGCCGGGATCGCCCCTCAATCCGGTCGGCACGGCCGCATGAATGAGGCCGTTTAATTCCAAACCTTTGGACTCGGCGCGTTCAGCAAACTGCTTGAGCACGTCCTCGACGGTCGTCCGAAGATTGAACTCGATCGATTCCAGTTCCAGCTTGCCGGCTTCGATCTTGCTGCACTCCAGAACATCGTTGATCAAATGCAGGAGCGCTTCCCCGCATTGCCGAATGGTCTCGGCATACGAACGCTGTTCGGGGGCGAGGGCGGTGTCCATGAGCAAGCTGGTCATTCCGATCACCCCATTCATGGGGGTGCGCAGTTCATGACTGATGGTGGCGAGAAACGCCGCCTTGGTATGAGTGGCGGCTTGCGCCTCCTGAAGCGCCCGATCCAACCGGAGGTTTTGAGCGGTCAGCTCTGCCGCCGAAGCGTGAAGCGCCTCTTTCGCTCGCTGCGTCTCTGTCAGATCGACGGCATACCCGCGGACATGCCGATCGGCCTTCACGGGACAGAACACCCACGCGAAACGCGCGTCGGGCAGGCGATAAGCGATTTCCTGGATGGGCGTGTCCGCGTCTAAACAACGCCGCACCAGATCGGGCAAGCCCTGCGGAGCCACTTGTGGATATCCGTCGGTTCCATAACCGAACTGAGCCAAAAGTCCGGTCATGACCGGATTGGCATAGATCAGGCTGGCCTGATCGTCGAGCTCAAGGATGGGATACGGACTCTCGTCGGCAATTGCGGCAAGACGATTACGATCGTGCGTCAATTCCTGCTCTCGTGACATATCTTTGAGGCTGACGGAGACTGCGAGTTGTTGATCGAAGCTGGCGGGCATGCAGGTCCACTCCACCGGAATCGCGCGGCCCCGGCCCTGCCGTATGACCACCTGATCCGGCTGCCTGGGCTGCTTCTCGCGGTGCACCTGCTGAATGAGCTGTCGGGTGATAGCCGCATTCCGCCCGGTCAACTGCTCCCACAGTTCCGGAAAGAGTGCTCCGATATAGCCAGTCCCGGCCACCCCGCACAAACGGGCGCCTTCGGCATTCATCGCAGAGATGACCCCGGCCGGACTCAATATGAGGACGCCGATCGGCAATCCGTCCAACAGTCCTTCGTATGACTGCGGCGACCGCTTCTTGGCGGGCCGAGTGGACGCCGAACGCCGCCGTTGGGGAAGCTGCTTCATTAGGCCGCCTGATCCATGCCATCGTCCAGATACATGGCAATATTGACGCGTTCTTGGACGGGATCCAACACGCGTAAGACCGTGCGCGAAACCTTATCCTGCGAAGGGAGCGCAAGGTCGACTTGCTCCGGATTGGGATAGGACTCTCCGTGCGGCCCTCCGGTAATCTTCACTTGAGGTTTCAAGCGCTGTTCCGGATTGACCCCGACGACCACCGCCTGCTCTCCGGTATTCAACCGAACGAGGCTGCCGACGGGGTACACGCCGATGCTTCGAATCACGGCCTCAACTAACGGTTTGGGGTATTGCCCGCGCTCTCCGACCAGAAACAATTGACGGACGGCATCATGAGGGATCATCGCCGGTCGGCCTCCGCGGCGGCTGACCATCTTGTCATAGAGGTCCACGATCCCGACGATTTGGGCAAGCGGGGAGATGTCCTGAGCCTTCAGCTTCCGCGGATATCCGCTTCCATCGCATCGCTCGTGGTGCTCCACGACGACGCGACAGACCTCCTGGTGGTAACCGGATTGTTCGCCAAGAACTGTGACGCCCAATTGAGTGTGCTGCTCTAAGAGTCGCTGCTCCGAATCATTACATTCGTCTCGCTTGCGGACCAGATTGCGGGGAAGGCGGACATAGCCGATATCATGCAGGAGGGCTCCCATCCCAAGCTGTTCGTAGACCGACGGGTCGACTCCGCTCTCGACGGCGACGACCAGCGACAAGATTGCCGTATCAAGAGCATGGGCGCCCAGGGAACGATCGAACTGCTTCACCTTGAGAAAGGTACTATGCAGCAGGAGTGCGCTGCGATCGTGCAGCACCTGGTTGATGACACCCCCGACGATCTCCTTCGTTGCGGCCGGCGTCGGCGGGACTCCGCGCTCAAGATCGGCAAAGATGCGCTCCACGGCCTCTTGCGCTTCGCCATACAAGGCCGCCACCTGGTTCTCACCGCCGTCCAGAGGGACCGAACCGGCTTTCTGCGAGGCCTCATCGCCCACAGGCCCCGCGTCCAATGTGGCAGGTAAATGATCGGCTGTGGCGGGCGGCGTGTTCCCCGCCGCCTGCACATCGACTCCCTTGCTCGTATCAATGGTGACGTGTCGGACTCCATGCTGTTTCATCACGTCGATCGTCTCTACATCATGGATCAGACGTTTATGGAATAGGAAGGGCGTTCGATACCACGGAAGATCCATCTCGACGACAAACATGCCCGGTATCAATTGCTCAATGGATATCTGCTTCGTCCCACTCATGAATTCGTATCTCCCCGGTTGCCGCCGTCCGAATACGCCTGTCCACTTCGAGAGGATCCCACATGTCATATCGGTCCCCAGGAGAACGATCTTAACGGCTTGAGGGCGCCCGCACCCTGGCTCGAGAGCTTACAGAGTCCTCCTTCCCCTCGTCGTGAGATTACCCTCAAGAATTCCTGTGCCTGTTCCGATACAGAGGCAAGCGGCGATCTACGCGCAATTCTGACGGATACCCACAGCAGTCACTCATGGCGACACGCATTCACATCACCCAGCTTCGTCCCGGCATGCGCATCGAGAAACTCGATTGTTCCTGGTTTGCCACACCTTTTTTCCGGCACCGTATGGCCGTGACGTCGATGGAGCAGGTGGAGCAACTCAAAGCCTGCGGTGTTGAAACGCTCGATATTTCAGGAGAGCTTGAGACTGAGGCTCCGGCAGCGGAAGAACTCTTCCAAGAGCCTGCTGAGGCGCATGATCCTTCTCCCGTCCTCACCGCGGCGCCGGGGGACACCGGTATTCCATTCGAAGAGGAACTGCCGGCCGCCAAACTCGTGTATGCCGCGGCAAAGAATGTGATCGAAGAAGCGATGCTCGACGTTCGCATGGGACGCGACATCAACATGGATGCGGTCAATCAGGTGGTATCAGAGATGGCCGACAGCGTCCTCCGGAATCCTGATGCCCTCACGAGCCTCTCCCGCTTAAAGCACTTCGACGAATATACGTTTTTCCATTCGGTCAACACGTCGCTTCTGGCCTTGTCGCTTGGGCGCAATCTGGGAATCGACGAAACGCTCTTGCATCAGCTCGGCGTCGGCACCTTGCTCCATGATATCGGGAAGACGAAAGTCCCGTTGGAGATCTTGAATAAGCCGGGGAAATACGAAGCCCATGAATTTGAAATCATGAAGCAGCATGTGATGCGAGGAGCCGAAGTCCTGTCAGGGACGACCGGTTTGACGGACAACTACCTGATGCCGGCGCTGGAACATCACGAGCGCGTGGACGGGACCGGCTATCCGTATCAGCGCCGCAAAGGCGACCTCAGCCAGTTCGGGATGATGGCCGCGGTTGTGGATATCTACGATGCCATCACAAGCGATCGCTGCTATCACAAAGCCAAGCCGGCGCATGAAGCGCTGCAATTCCTCTATCTCATCTCGCAAAAAGGCCACCTTGAGCATACGCTCGTCCAACGGTTCATCCAGGTCGTCGGCGTCTATCCGGTCGGCTCAGTCGTCCGGCTCAATACTGGGGAGGTGGCGGTCGTCAGCCGAATCAATCGGGCCACACCACTCCAGCCCGAGATCATGGTCGTCAAAAGCGCAGGTAATACGATCCTGTCGCATCCCGAGACAGTCGATCTTGCTCGCCCCCAAGGAGCGACGCAGCGAACCATTGCAGCCGTGACCGACCCTGTCAGTACCGGCATCAATCCCACTGTCTATCTCGATCAGGAGCCCGCATGAATGATGTGACCACGACACAACCCACGCCGACATCGTTTCTCACCGTCGGCCTTTCCCTCAAACTGTCGTTCACGCTCAACGGGCAGAAGGGGATGTACGGCTCGACACTCCTGGGATGGAAAGACTATGCCTGGCTGGTCTGCGAATGGCCGCTGCAGGTCGGCCATGGGACCGATATTCCCAGGGGAACGCCCTGCACGGTCAGCTATCTCCACGACGGAAAGCTGGTCGGCTATCGAACCGAAATTCGTGACATGCTGAGCGCGCCGGTGCCACTGCTGTTCATTGCCTTTCCGCACACCGTGGAAGAAATGCATTTGCGCAAACATGCCCGCGTGACTTCCTGCGAGCCGATTGTCCTTGAACGGGTAGAGGGCAACGCGATCAGCGGAGCGCCGTCGTCGGCGATCGTCGGCGGTCTGCTTCAAAATCTGAGTATCGGAGGCTGCAGCGTCATCGTTCCGCATGCTCCGGTCTGGCTCCGGGCTGGAGCCACGCTACGCTTGGAGTTTGAGCTGGCCGGACTCGGTCACGTCACAAATTTGACTGGGCTTGTCAAAAGTGCCGAAGCCGCAGAGGGTACCTGGACGCTCGGCCTCGAATTTCGTTTTCAAGAAATGGAATACATCGAGTACCGCGGGTGGGGTGGATCCGTCCATCAGGCCATCGAACAATGGACCACGCAAAAAGTCACCGATTCGTTTCCACTTCAATAACCTGCTGTTCCACTCGTTCCCCTTCAGCGTCTTCTCCTGTCGTTTCTTTCCTCCTGGCGCGGCACATTTTGCCGATCTCCTCGCACGACCTCCCACTGTTTCGCGATAAGTCGTCAGATTCTCTGAAAAACTTAATGGCATACAACTTGTACTAGTCTCACCCGCCAGACTCAGCGCATCCAGATTACGATCGAGGAGAGTACGCCATGGAAGGCCGTCATTCACTTCAGCAAGCCATGAACCCGCGATGGTGTCTTGCGTACGACACCATCGATCGCCAGGACATCGATAGATTGGTCGAATGGCTGCAAACCTATCCTCGTTTGACCAAAGGTCCGATCACCGTCGACTTCGAGTCGCGCTGGTCGAAATGGCTGGGAGCCTCCCATTCCGTGTTTTGCAATTCGGGATCGTCGGCGAATTTGCTCATGTATTACACCCTCCTGGCTTCCGGACGCCTGAGGAATAAGAAGGTCATTGTGCCCAGCGTAGGCTGGGTGACGTCGATTGCACCCGCGATTCAATTCGGCTTCGAACCCATCATGTGCGAAGCCGATCCGGACACGTTTGCGCTCGACCTCAACCATCTTGAAGCGCTCTTGAAACAGCATCAACCGCAGACGGTCATGCTCGTTCAGGTCTTGGGCGTCCCGCATAAGATGCGGGAACTGATGGCACTGAAAGAACGCTATGGATTCATCTTACTGGAAGACGCCTGTGCCGCGATCGGCGCGAGCTATGAAGGACGCAAAGTCGGCTCTTTCGGCGATATGGCGAGCTTCTCCTTCTACTTCGGCCATCAAATGTCGACCATCGAAGGCGGCATGGTCTCGACCAATGACAAAGCCCTCGCCGATCTCCTCCTGATGCTCCGGAGTCACGGGTGGAGCAAGGATCTGGATACCGCAACCCATCGTGGACTGGTCACGCAACACCTGATCGATGACTTTCACTCTCCGTTCGTCTTCTACGAACCGGGATTCAATCTTCGCTCGACCGATCTGAACGCCTTCATTGGAATCGGGCAAGTGGAGAAGCTGGATTGGATGACGGAACAGCGTCGGGCGAATCACGGGCGTTACCTGGATCATCTCAGTTCCAGCTTCTATGTCCAACGGGCCCCGAAGAATAGTCAGGTCGCCAGTATTTCGGTCGGCTTGCTGGCGGAATCTCGCCAGCAGCGCCAGCGGATCGTTCAAGCGCTCGTCGCGCGAGGGGTGGAAACTCGTATTTTCTCCGCGGGGAATCTCGGTCTTCACCCGTTTTGGACCAGTCGATATGGAGCGACCAGTTTCCCCGTAGCCGATCGCATTCACCACTGCGGCTTCTTCCTCCCGAACCATGCGGCGCTGACGCCGGACGATGTCGCGGCTATTTCGCAAATCGTCCTGGAGGCCGCATGACAGGCCCGCTGCTGATCACTGGCGGAACCGGGTTGCTGGGATCGGCAATTCGGAAGATCCGTCCCGATGCGATCTATCTCGCGCGCGCAGACGGAGACCTCCGCGATCGCAGCGTTGCGCAACGGCTGATAGAAGACATTCGGCCAGGGCAAATCCTTCATCTGGCTGGTGTGGTCGGAGGCGTAAAGGCCAATGCCGCCTGTAATAGCCGCTTTTTTGAGGACAATGTGCTGATCAATACAGCAGTACTCTCCGCCGCTCGCGCCCTTGGAATACAGAGGCTTGTTTCACTTCTCTCAAGTTGCGCCTTCCCTCTCTTTTCGGATCGGGCAACGACCGAAGACGATCTCCAGGCCGCACTCCCATATGACGGCAATGCGGGATACGGCTATGCCAAGCGCATGCTGGATCTCCACACCCGTCTCGTGGCGAAAGAAGAGGGGTGGAAGTGGACCACGCTGACACCGGTCACGCTCTATGGTCCCCAGGACTCGTTCGATCCCGAGAGCGGTCATGTGGTGGGTTCGCTGATCAGCCGCTGCTGGGCGGCGAAGACGACCGGCACTCCGTTGGTCGTGTGGGGAAGCGGCCGGGCGGTGCGCCAATTCGTCTTTGTCGATGATGTGGCCAAGATCGCCGTCGATGCGATCGAGCGTAATCTCGATTCGACGACAACCATCATTACTCCTGACGGCGGCATCACGATTCGAGCCTTAGCCGAAACGATTGCGTCCGTCATGGGGTATACGGGTCCGATGGTATTCGACTCGACTCAACCTGAAGGCGTGCCGGTGAAACGCTTGCAGAGCAGAACATTTTCATCGCTGTTTCCGGAGTGCCGATTCACCAACCTGAGACAGGGTCTTGAAGCGACGGTGCGATGGTTTATCGATCACTCAACATCGGGGGAAGGGGTGTCACGCGCATCGCTTCCGCTCTGTCATCAGCCTTAAGGAGTCGCGATCTCAATGCCGACAAAACAGACACATGTACTGGTGACCGGGGGAGCCGGCTATATCGGATCGGTGCTGTGCAAACAGCTCCTTGACCGGGGTCATCGAGTGACCGTTCTCGATACCTTCATGTATCGACAAAACAGCCTGTTAGATTGCTGTGCCTTTGACACCTTTCGTGTCGTGCGCGGAGATTGCCGGGATGAACGAATCATCACGGATCTCCTACGTGACGCGGATGTCATCATTCCGCTCGCTGCACTGGTGGGAGCGCCGTTGTGCAATCGCGATCGAGTCGGCGCCTACACGATCAACTTTGAAGCCGTGCAGATGCTGAGCAAGCTCACCTCGCAACAGCAACAGATCATCTTCCCCGTCACGAATAGCGGCTATGGCATCGGGCAACCGGGCGTTCCCTGCACAGAGGATTCGCCGTTACGTCCCATCAGCTTGTATGGCGAGACGAAGGTCAAGGCCGAGCGGGTCGTGCTGGATCGCGGCAACGCGATCACCCTCCGGCTGGCCACAGTCTTTGGCGCGTCTCCTCGAATGCGGATGGACCTCCTGGTCAACGATTTTGTGTGGCGCGCGGTCCATGATCGAGCCGTCGTGGTGTTCGAGGGGCATTGCAAACGGAACTACATCCATATCCGTGACGTCGTGAAGGCCTTTCTTCACTCGATGGATCAGTTCGAGCGCATGAAGAATCGCGCCTACAATGTCGGCCTGGACGACGCCAATCTTTCGAAACTGGAACTGTGCCAGGAAATTCAACGACACATTCCTCAGTTTGTCTTCTTTGAAGCCCCGATCGGAGAAGATCCCGACAAACGGGACTACATCGTCTCGAATGAACGGATGCTCTCGACCGGGTTCAAGCCGGACTGGTCGTTAGGACGAGGGATCCAGGAATTGACCAAGTGCTACACCATCGTGACCGGAACGGGATACGGCAATGTCTAGCGCCGGCATCCGACGGATAGAAGGAGGGGCTCGATGATCATCAGCCGCACACCCTTTCGCATCTCCTTCTTCGGAGGCGGAACCGACTACCCCGTGTGGTTTAAAGAGCACGGCGGCGCCGTCCTCGCCACCACGATCGACAAGTATTGCTATATCTCGTGCCGCCATCTTCCGCCCTTCTTTGAACATAAGACGCGGATTGCCTACTCGCGAATCGAACATGCCAATAATAATGCCGAGATCGAGCATCCAGCCGTCCGAGGCGTCCTCCAGTATCTCAAGATGACCGAAGGTCTTGAGATTCATCATGACGGCGATCTCCCGGCCCGTACCGGACTGGGATCAAGTTCCTCGTTCACGGTGGGCCTCCTCCATGCCCTCTATGCGATGCAACATCGGATGCCGACCAAATCCGAACTGGCTCATGCGGCCATTCATGTTGAACAGAATATCGTCAAAGAAGCGGTCGGATGCCAAGATCAGGTCTTGGCTGCCCATGGCGGTCTGTGTCGGCTCACCTTCTCTCCCACCGGAGAGATCGGATACACCCCGTTGATCATGAAGCCCGAACGGCTCAAGCAATTTCAAGATCATCTGCTGCTGTATTTCACCGGCTTCTCCCGGACAGCCTCCGAGATCGCTAAAGAGCAAATTGAAAGAACTAAGCAGAGGCGGGTGGAACTATTTGCCATGCTACAGATGGTTCAGGAAGGCATATCTCTCCTGACCGGCGACCATGACCTATCAGAGTTCGGCGAACTTCTGCACGAAGCTTGGATGGTCAAGCGGGGACTAACCAGTAAAATCACCACTCCGCTCATCGATCAGATTTATGACGCCGCGAGAAATGCCGGCGCACTCGGCGGGAAACTGCTCGGTGCAGGCGGGGGAGGCTTCATGCTGATCTATGCCAAACCGGAGCTGCACGCCAAGATCAATGCAGCCTTGCCAGGCCTCTTGCAAGTTCCATTTCAGTTTGAAGGCTCGGGAAGCCAGATCGTATTTTTCCAACAGGAAGTTCCTGTCCGACGGGCCCCCCTCTGGAATGACGTGCCGACTTCTGCAGAGCTCGAAGAACATACCGTTCAGACGTGGAAGAAGGACGCCGCCTGATGACGCACGCATCGACTGACGTCGTCATGCTCTGCGGAGGCTTGGGAACCAGACTTCAACCGGTCCTAACGGATCGCCCCAAACCCATGGCCTCAATCAATGGCCGGCCATTCCTCGATTTAGTTGTTGACCATGTCCTCTCACACGGCTTTCGCCGGATCGTGTTCTGCACCGGCCATCATGGGAATTGGATCGCGCAGCATGTCGGCCGACGAATGGACTGTAGTGCGATCATCTCACATGAACAGACCCCGCTCGGCACAGCCGGAGCCCTCCGGGCCTGCCATTCATTGATCGCAACACCGACCATCCTCGTGTTGAACGGCGACTCCCTGTGCCGAATCGACCTCCGCGCCTTCCTGACGGCGCATCAAGACAGACAAGCCGTGGCAACGATGGCCGTGGTTCCATCGAATGAACGGACCGATGCGGGAGGAGTCCGGATGGATGCACTGGGATGGATTCGCTCATTTCAGGAAAAACAAACGGCCTCGATTCTTAATGCTGGCATCTACGCCATCCAGACGGAAGCGATCCACCTCATACCTGATGCTCTCCCTTGTTCACTCGAGCGAGACTTCTTCCCTCGCCTGGTGGACGGCAGGCTCTACGGTTATGCCTGCGACGTTCCACTCTACGACATCGGAACGCCGGCCCGCCTGGCGGCGTTCGAAGCGCTTGATAAGGAAACAACCGAGCACCATTACACCACCTCACTGTCACAATAGGAGCTGCACTATGAAACATGCGTTGACACTTGCGAAACCGGTTTGGGGCATTGGGAAACACGTTGTGATTACCGGAGGTTCCAGCGGCATCGGGTTCGAAGTCGCAAAACGCCTCAATGGAGTATGCAGAAAAATTTCCCTGATCTCGAGAAATGAGAACGGCAAACTTGCCGAAGCGCGGGAAACGCTACTCCGGCTGCAAAAGAATACACGCAATAGCATTCATACGGAGATTAATACCTGTGCCATGGACGTCCGTAACATCGAATCCGCACAGGCCTGGATCGGCGATGTGTACTCCAAAGGGAAAGACCAAATCGATATTTTCGTGAGTTCAGCAGGCGGGAGCCACGTCTATGGGACGTTGGAAGAAATGACCATGGCGGACATCAATGCGATTTTCGACGTGAATGCCAAGGCCCCGATCATGTGGATGCGCGCATTGCTGCCCTACATGAAGCTCAACAAGATCGACCGGCGGGACACCAAGCGGGGTCACGTCCTCATGCTGTCGTCCCGTTCAGGCGAGCGCACGTTGCCCAAGCTGAGCGTGTATACCGCAGCGAAAGGGGCGGTGGAGAAGCTGGTCGAGGCCATGCAAAAGGAATATGTCCAATACCGCATGGTCTTCACCCTCATCAATCCTGGGTCCGTCAATACCGATTTCACCGCTCATTGGGATAAGGCCACGAGAAAAGCGCATAACGACGAAAGCATGTCCGTGCAGGAAGCCGCCGATTCGATTCTGCACGCCATTCATTCACATGTCGCCATCAACAAGATCTCGTACGAATCGGTCAGTCAGTGGATGCATGAGCCCGGCGTGCTCTTAGCGAGCTAAACCATGACCCGCACGGCTTCAACCATGACCACGGCTGCCCAGCACTCGGTGAACGATGTGCTGGGAAGCCTTCCTCGCTCCGGCATTCGCCGGCTGACAGATCAGGTCATGGGAAGCCCGGACATGGACGACGCGATCCAGCTGGGATTCGGGCAGCCACAGGAAGCGACGGACGACCTCATCCGGGAGGCCATCATCAAAGCCACCGGAGAGCACACGCTGGGATATACGGAAAATGCGGGCATGCGGGTGCTTCGTGACGCCATCGTGGAGAAACTCGCCGTCCGCAATCACGTCAAGACGAATAGCGAAAGTATATTTGTCACGCCTGGCGCCACCTATGGCGTCGCCGTTACAATTGGATGTTTGATCAACCCCGGAGATGAGGTCCTGGTGCCTGATCCGGGTTATCCCAACTTCGCCGCCGCCGTGCGGCATCACGGCGGCATGGTGAAATTCTATCAGCTCCGTGAGGAAGCAGGTTTCCTGCCGGACCTGGACGAGCTGTCAGCGCTCATCTCTCCGGCCACCAAAGTCATGATTGTCAATTCGCCTGGGAACCCGACCGGTGCCGTTATCGACGGCGGCAGGATGGAACAACTAGTCCACCTGACCCGTGAACGCGGCCTGTGGCTGGTTTCTGACGAGGTGTATGAAACCTATGTGTACGGGTGCCGGCATATCTCTCCGCTGTCATTCACGGGGAGCGACCATGTCGTCGGCCTCTACAGCTTCTCAAAAAGCTATAACATCACCGGCCTTCGAGTGGGCTATGTCGTCACACGACATCCGTCTTTGCGCCGCGCATTACTGAACGCGCAAGAACTCTATATTTCCTGCGCCCCCTCCATCTCTCAATTCGCCGCGCTCCAGGCATTAGCCGATGGCGGCGCCTATCCCGAGTCTATGCGGGCAGCCTATCAACAGAAACGCGATCTGGTGATGAACATGCTCGGCCCCTATGCCGGACGCAGGCCCGAGGGCGCCTTTTATCTGCTGGTCAATATCGGTTTCACCGGCCTTGATTCCGACGACTTCGCCGATCGTCTGCTCAGGGACACCCACGTCGTCGTGGCTCCGGGAGCGACCTTCGGCCCGACCTCCGACAAGTATATCCGTATCGCGTTTACTCCACGAGTGGAGAAGCTGGAAGCAGGCCTGACACGACTCAAAGAGTTTATGAGTCAGTGGTCCCTAGCTGATAAGAAGGATTATCGATGAATTGCGAGCTGGAACAGAGAACACCCACGTTCGGCCTTATCTCCGATGTCGCCAGGACGTTTACAAAAGACTATGCCCTGAAACTCTTCACTCAAACCTGTTTTAACCGTTTCTTCGAGTTCGAAGTAAAAAAGGCCTACGACCGGGGATTGATGAAGCTGCCGATCTATCTGTCGGTCGGACAGGAACATATCCCGGCGGCCATCGCATCGGTCTTTTCCGACTGTTTGATCTTTGCCCAGCACCGGGCCCACTCGGTGTATCTGTCGTTCGGCGGCGATCCGCTCCAACTCATCGACGAGCTCCTGGGACGCCGGACAGGGTGCGCCCGCGGCATGGGAGGCTCTGCCTCCATACAGTCCCCGCAGATCGGCATGTTCGGGCACAGCGGACTCATGGGCGACCAAGTTCCCATCGCGGTGGGAGCGGCTTTAGGCGCGAACAAACCGGTGCTGACGGTCATGGGTGATGCCTCTGCTGAAGAGGATTACATCTACGGAGCCTTGGGGTTTGCCGTCACCAAGAAACTCCCGGTTCTCTTCGTCTGCGAGGACAATGATCTGTCGATTTTGACCAGGACGCCTGTCCGTCGTTCGTGGACCCTCTGCGGTCTCGCTCAAGGACTCGGACTTCCCGCAGTCGACATCACTGACGATCCTTGGTTGATTGCGCATCATGTAAGACAGTTCAGCCTGCAATTACCGGCTGTGATCAATATTAGAACCTGTCGCGGTTTATGGCACGCAGGCTCCGGTTGTGACGGCCCGCCGGAGTGGGATCGGTATGCCTTGATCAAGGACACCATGAAGACTCTTGGCTTGGAGCGCGATGCCCTCGCCATCGAATCCGACATTGAAAGGACCGTGCAGAACCTATGGGCAGAACAGTTGCGGAAGTCATAAGAGACACCACCCGGAATCATCTGACACACAACCGCGGTCTCTTTTTGGGACAGTGTGTGACGGCAGTCGGATGGATCGGCGGCACGGTACCGGACATGTCCGAGGCAGAGGGCCTCGTAGAACTCTCGCTCGCCGATGTGACCAATGCCGGCATCGCCGTCGGAGCGGCGCTCACCGGCCGGCGGCCGATCTATACAGTGCGCTATCAAGGTTTCATGTGGTACAACGCCGCGCCCATTGTGAACTATGCGGCGAAATCGAAGGATGTCTGGGGCGTACCCTGCCCGGTGTTTCTCCGGGCCATCGCCATGGAAGGGAACGGTATCGGTCCGGTCGCTTCTGCGTCACAGCACGGTCTCATCATGCGGATGCCCGGAATGCCGGTCTGTGCGCCCATGTCGCCCAACGAGTGGACGGAGGCCTGGAATTGGTTCATGCACCATGACGATCCTCTCTATGTCAGCGAGCATCGGCGGAGTTTTACCATCGACTATGAATTCGAGAACCGCATCGAGCCCGAGGCCGACATCACTTTGTTCCCGATTTCGGCCGCCCGACTCAATGCCGTCGAAGCAGCCAACACATTGCGGCAGGAAGGCATCGTCTGCAACATCCAGCACCTCGTGTGGCTTAAACCGTTCGCGGTGACAGACGAGATGCGGCACAGCCTAACCCGAACCGCACTCGGGCTTGTCATCGATTCAGACTTTGAGATCGGCGGCCCGTCACGGTCGATTGCCTATGATCTCATGCATCAATCCGGCGCGCCGGTGTTCGCCCTTGGCTTGGAAGACCGATCTGCAGGCGTCGCCGAATCTCTGGACAATCCGACCCCCACGCCGGAACGGATCGTGCGCGTCGTTCGGGAACTGGTTCGAAGTAGACGAACCTTACCGGCGGGAGTCACCGGTGAGTAGTGCCGGTCAGAGAAATGCCTCGTTGACAGACAGGGGAGGGGATCAATGATCCAGATCGGACCAGTAACGTCAGCCCACAGCTCACAGGAGCGTGCCGTGACACTTCCCGGACGGCTTGATCTTCTGTTCATCAATCCGAACTCGCGTGCCCGTGTCTATCAAAGTCTCGGGTCTGATCTGGCTGCGGTCGAACCGCCGGTTTGGATCGGTTTCATCGCAACCTTCATCCGTGACCGTGGCTATTCCGTCAGGATCCTGGATGCCGAAGCGGAAGGTATCGGACCGGAAGGAGTCGCAGAACGGGTACGCCAACTGAACCCGAGACTGACCGCCGTCATTGTCTATGGACAACAGCCGTCTGCATCGACCCAAAACATGACGGCCGCCGGAGAGGTCTGCAAGGCCATCAAACGTCTTGCGCCGGACCAGCCGCTTCTCATGGGCGGCCTGCATCCGTCAGCCCTGCCGGAACGGACCATGCGGGAAGAGTCGGTCGACTTTGTCTGTCAGGGTGAAGGACCCTACACGCTGCTCGGCCTCCTGCGGCAGCCTGAGTGGATCGCTCCGAGCGACTACAGCCAGGTCAGCGGACTCTGGTACCGGAAGCAGGGCGTCATCTGCTCAACGCCGCAAGCCCCGGTGATCGAAGACCTGGACAAAGACCTGCGCGCGGTCGCGTGGGATCTGCTCCCGATGGACAAATACCGCGCCCACAATTGGCACTGTTTCGGGCGTATCGACGATCGCAAGCCCTATGCGTCGATGTATACAAGCCTCGGATGTCCCTTTAAATGTTCCTTCTGTTGCATCAATACGCCATTCGGAAAACCGATGATTCGCTACCGCAGTCCGGAAAGTGTGATCCGGGAAATCGATGAGCTCGTCACGAAATACGGCGTGCGCAACATCAAGATGGCCGACGAAATGTTCATCCTGAATGAGCGGCAGGTCCTCGGTATCTGCGATCTCATCATCGAGCGCGGCTATGACCTGAACATTTGGGCGTACGCGCGGATCGATACAGTGAAAGACAGCATGCTAAAGAAGCTGAAGCAGGCTGGTGTCAACTGGCTGGGCATCGGTATCGAATCCGCCAGCACATACGTCCGGGACGGAGTAGACAAGAGCTTCGGGAAGAAGGACATCAAAGAGATCTTCGATAAGATTCGCGCAGCGGATATCAATATCGGGGCGAATTTTATTTTCGGCCTTCCTGACGACACGCTGGCCACCATGCAGGAGACGCTGGATCTGGCCATTGAACTCTGCCCCGATTGGGCGAACTTCTATTCGGCGATGGCCTATCCAGGTTCAAAACTATACGACCTCGCGGTCACAAACGGCACCGCCTTGCCCGACACATGGGTGGGGTATTCGCAACACGCGTACGAGGCGCTGCCTTTACCGACCGACCACGTCTCGGCCTCCGCAGTCCTCCAATTCCGCGACCAGGCGTTCCACACATTTTTTGAGCACCCGCGGTATCTCGAACATGTGGAGCGGCGCTTCGGGACAGAGACCGTCGCTCATATTCAATCGATGACGACCCATCGTTTGAAACGCAAATTTGCAGAATCGCCGCTTCAACCAGAGGCAGCCTGAAGAGGGGATCAGTCGGACTCAGAGCCTATCGCCTGAGGTACGGAACAATACGAGAATGGGATTAGACGTCAATATCATTACGGGCAACCTCGGGCAAGCCATTCACACTGAAGACTTGCTGGAGTATGTACGGGAAGGGCTCACCAGCGCCGGACTGAAGGTCGGGTACTCGCAAACCGATTATTTAACCCATGGCATCAATATCCTCGTAGAACATCCCTTCGGAGCCGTCTATGACCAGCTGTACGTGATGCGAAAGCTATTGCCTCACTCGAAACTGTTCATGATTGTGACTGAATTGCTCACGCCGTCTGGCTTTAACTCGTCGAATTCGAAGCAAACGGGCCGGATAAATCCCGAAGATCATTACGATGATGCTAAATACTGGACCAATAGAACAAGGGAATTCATGCGGTTCGTGCCGGTCGTCGACGGCTTCATTATGGTCGGGCTGCACAAGGTTCGGGGAATACTCCCTGCGGGGTACGAGGAAGGAGTCACGAGCTATTTTCAATTGGGCAAGCCCGTGCATCTCGTACCTCTCTGCCATCCGCCGGCACAATCGCGCCCGACAGCTTCGGTCCGGCGGCGTGAAAAAGACATCGATATTCTGTTTACCGGAACATTGACTCCCTATCGCATCAAGGTGCTCGACGAACTCCGGTCGAGAAACTTTACGGTCGTGGCACTCGAAGCGCATATACCGGCTTATCTCAGAAACGACTATATCGACCGATGCAAACTGTCCCTCGGCCTCAAATTGTCCAAAGAGACGAAGATCCTGTCCACGATGCGGGCCTATTATCATCTGGTGCATCGCATCCCGCATGTATTTGAACGCACCTCGATACGGTCTCCCTTAGATCCATTCATCAATGTGGTCGACAGCGGGCAGCCGTTTATTGCGGTGTGCGCGGAACTCCTGTCCGGCATGCGGGAGTTTCCGGAACAACGCTTTCAGGAGTTTCAACATTCACAAGTGTTCAATTACCAGAACACCTTTGCGGAGCTAGGATCGCTGCTGACCGGAAAGTCGAGGCAATACGTTTCCGAGGAGAACGGACATGAAGACATTACCCTTGAACGTCATACCGCAGCATACAGACGCTGAAGACTCTGGCCGTTGCGGAGAGTCCCTCCCTGCGACGAAGACAATCATTTCCGAACGGCTGCAGACCCTACTTCCAAGGGGATGCCACCGCGTGCTCTTGATTACGCCGCCGGAATCCCCCGAGAAAGACTTCAATCGCGACTTGGTCTTGAGTAAACGATATCCCTGTTTCCCCCCCTATGGGCCCGGCATTCTTGCGCGTAACCTTGAGCAGCGCGGCTATCGAGCAGCCCTCCTTGATTTGCATTTCCAAGTCTTGAAACACGCACATGAGAATCCGTCGGACTTTAGATTTCAGATATGGAAGGAGCGCTTGATAGAAAAGATCGAAGAGTTTCAGCCGGATCTTATAGGGATCAGCGTCATGTTCACCATTTCTCGGCCCTCGCTCGCCGATGTGGCGGCTTTTCTCAAAACGAACTTCCCTTCGCTTCCAATTATTGCCGGCGGAGTATGCATCTCCAATGACGTGGAGTCGATCCTGCGAACCGTTCCCCAGATCGACATCGGAAGTTTTTATGAAGGTGATCGCAGCTTCCCGGATTTACTGGACGTGATCAACGGGAAACAGCCGGTCTCTGAAATAAGACAGGTGGCGATGCTCAAAGGGGAGCAATTGGTCTCAACCAAAGAACGGGCCACGCCGTCCGACCAAGAGATGGATATTCAGCCGGAATATTATGATTTACCGATTGGGGACTATACGAACTATGGTTCCATGGGGGCCTACAATTTCATGCGGGGTGAACGGAAAGCCTCCACCATCATCAGCAACAGAGGGTGCCGGGCAATGTGCTCTTTTTGTGCCGTCAGGAATTTCAACGACATCAGTGTCCGAGGCCGGGCCGTCTCCAGCGTGGTCGATGAAGTAGAACGCCTGTACTCCTCCTACGGTGTCACCCATTTTATGTGGCTCGACGATGATCTGCTCTACAACGGCAAACGCGCGATTGCGCTTTTCAATGAGATTACCCGGCGTAATCTCCACATTACCTGGGACGCCAGCAATGGATTGATCGCGGCTGCCATCACGCCTGAGATCATGCAGGCGGCATCGGAATCCGGCTGTATCGGATTCAATCTCGGACTGGAGTCGGGGAATGACCGGATTCTAAAATCCATTCACAAGCCGGGCACGACAAAGAGCTACCGGCAGGCCCGCGTCATTCTGGATCAATATCCTCATGTCTTTGTCAAAGGCTTCATGATTATCGGGTTCCCGCATGAAACCATCGCGCAGATACGGGATACGGTCAATCTTGGCTGCGAGCTGCAGTTCGGATGGTACCCGCTGCAATTGCTGACCACGTTGCCCGGCACCGAAATTACGCTGAGCATGATCGAGCAGGGGCTGATACGTCCGCCCACTGATGCCAGTTTCAAAGGCCTGGCCGCCGGGTCCAAGAGCAAAGGGGGCGGCACGCTCCGTCAACGTGAACGGGCGGAGAAGCATGAGGCGCTCGCTTTTGTGGATCTGCTGCAATCACTCCCGGCCGACCATGTCCCGACGGCCGCCGAGTTGGATGACCTCTGGTTCGTAGCCGACTATAAAATGAACTATGAAAAGCTGCTTCACATTGACGAACCGGTCAAGCTGCGAAATATCAGGGTGATGTTGCAGCAAATCACCGACGAATACACCGTCGACAACGCGATGGGCAACCTGTTTCTCGCCGTCATTGCATCAAAGCTGCATGAATTCGGCGAGAGCCAGCGGCGTCTCGCATTGGCGAAACGCTTTCAGGAGGAATCCGCCTACTGGACAACGCGCTTTACCGTGTTGGGCATGAGTGAGATCGCCGGTCGTGTTCGAGCCGCGAACGCTCGAGCGATGCCTCTGGCGGCCTAAGCTTTTTCCCCGCATGGCGTGCCACGTCTTTGTCCGCCCGCTGTTCACCTCAGCTATTCGCAGGGACATTGGTGCCGGATCACTCGGCAATATTTTCCCCTCAACGATCGGACACGCATAGACCCACGCAATCTGCCCCACTTTCTTCACAGCGAGACCAACCGGCGCTGGCACATTCCTTGAAGATCTTGCAACTGCGCCATCGGCCGGGATACCGGCGCGTGAGCGCAAACCTTCTGGCCGTGTCACAGGATGTCGATGAAAGCGCTGCTTCTCCAACTCGAGTTTCCAACATGGAAGACGGCCAGACCTTGGACCTACGGCGCGAGCTTTGCCGTAGCGGAGGGACTCGCTGCCAATGGAGTCACCTGTCTGACGGTCCCGGTTCTTCCTGATACGACGGCCGCCTCTCCCGATTCCTGGTTATCCCACGCCCGCCGCATACTGGCCGGACAGCGCTTCGACCAGGTCTGGATTTGGCTCGTGCATGCGTCCCTCGACACACGAATTCTCGAATGGGCGGCGGAGCTGGCCCCTGTCCGCATCGGGTTTTTCATGGAGTCGCTACGGTATGAGGAAGAGGACTATCGTTGGGCTCCCGGATTGCGCAGTCGGCATGTCGCCTTTCACCGCCAGCTCGAGCACCTGACTCACGCACTGATGGTCGATGAACGCGACGTGGCCGAGCTCACGGCACTCGGAACAAAGCCAGCGCTCTGGTGCCCAGGATTAGTGCCTCGCCGTTTCATCGCGGATCCCTCACGTGCTCCTCGTTACAATCGGGCCGTCTTTCATGGCAATGTGTATGGTGATCGCGCCAAGTGGATCGAGCATCCGCTGCTGCGCGACCGCATGACCTTCGCTCAGGCCCCGGCACAATACACTTCCAATCAACAGAAGTTCGATGAGCTCCAAAAGATTGCAAGCGAGCGGGTGCGCCATCTTCCAATGGTAACCGCTGTAGACCTGGAGCGCTATGTTCGGGCCTTGCACACCGTGCGTGAGGCAGAGTTTCGTGACTGGCTGTTTGGACTCGCCGACTGGGCCGGTATCGTCAACCTTCCCGGTCTGACTCGTTGTTTCGGTGGCCGTGTCTATGAAGCCATGGCGGCGGGACGCCCGGTGATCTCCTGGCGCATTCCCGACCGGCCCAGAGTCAACGCCTTGTTTGAAGACAATCGGGAGATCCTATTGTTCTCTCCTGATGATCCCGCGGAGCTGGCTCATCAGATCGATCGCATCCTGCAAGATACACCATTCGCCCAAGCGATCGGCATCCAGGGACAGCGCAAACTGCTCGCGCATCATACGGCGGAACGTCGGATGAAGGACATCCTCCAGTGGCTTGAAAGCGGGAAAGAACCTGAGTACGGGAACCTTCCCACCCTTGCTGAACAACCGACGGGCGTCAAATCCGTGACGCCCGTCAATTCCTCGTCAGCCCCACGTCCTCAGGGGCCACACCCCATCTCCACCACTGTGTTTCTATTGACAGTCGGTGATCCGACCTTCCAAGCCTGTCAAGAGTCGGTCGAACAGCAAACGGGAGCGACATTCAAGATCGAGACGATACAAGACGTCTGTCCCTTCAGCGCCGCCGCCCAGGAAATGATTGTGCGCTGTACGACTCCATACTTCATTCAGGTTGATGAAGACATGGTACTGCATCCCGATGCCGTCGGTCGAATGGAGCAGGCGATGACGCAGGCGCCGGCTGAAGTCGGCATGATTTGCTTCCACCTCTATGACGAGGACCGGGAATGCCCGATCCAAGGCATCAAAATCTATCGGACGGAGCTGATGAAACGGCTGGCGTTCCGCGACTTGAAGGCCAGTGAAATGAATCTGCTCGACCAGATGGGCGAGCAGGGGATTCGCTGGATTCTCCATCCCGATGCCTTGGGGCGCCACGGAACACGCTATACGCCAGAGACCATCTATCGGCGCTATAAAACGATGTACGAAAAGGACATTCGGCAGTGGAATCTTTTGACTGCGGATATCCACCGCAAAGCACACAAGTTTCGCGAGACCGGCGATATTCTCCAACTATTTGCTCTCCTCGGAGCTGCGCACGGAATCATCGATGCCCCGATGGCGCCAGACCGAGAGAAGGACGCCCGCGCGTACCATTTCAAAGAGCTGGAGATCTTTGGACGGCTTCTCAAGACTACTCCTCCGGTAAGCCAGAGCTACGATTTCTCTCGTGCAGCAGTACCTCTGAAGAATCCACCAATCCCCCTTGATCAGGTGCAGTGGAAGAGTGCGCCGGTTCCACCGCATACCGACGCTTCCCGTTCGGCATCGGAACAACCGACCCCTAGCCTTGCGCCAACACCCAAACACCCCACACCGCAGCCTGGTCACATCCTTATCGTGACTCCTTATTTTTGGCCCTCTGTCGGTGGCGTCGAAACGGTGGCGGAGGATCTGGGAGCGGGTTTGCTTACCGCCGGATTCCATGTAGAGGTCGCCTGCTATGAACAGCCCGACCGAAGGATGGACAGTCATCGGGGCATCAGCATTACCCAGCTGGCCCCTCATGACCAAATGACGAACGGTATTCCTACCGCAGCCAACCAGGTGAAGCACCTGGTTGAGTCGAACCGCTACGACGCCTGTATCCTACTGGGCTCACCAATGAATGCCTTGTTCTATGCCATCCTAGAGTTACAGGACCTGAAGAATCGACGCATTCTATTCCAGCCCACGATCAACCGGGAAGGGTACGCCTTCATTCAGCAAAGACCGATTGTCCAGTCACTCCTGGAGCGCCTGGCCAAACAGACGACTGCGATCATTGTGCTTGGTCATGACACATTCGATGCTCGCTTCTGTGGAGAGACGGGGATTCCTGCCACCATTATCCCGAACGGCACGCCCACACTGAATCCCGCATTTGACTTTAGGCTGAAGTACCAGATTGACGAACAGCAATTCCTCATCGTGCATGTCGCCAATCTCTATCGAATCAAGAACCATCTGAGCCTGCTCAAGACCCTGGATACGTTGCCCACCGGTGCCACGCTCGTCATGATCGGCCATCCCACTCACGAAACCGCATACGTTGCGGAAGTGCAACGCGCGCTCTCGACTCGCCCTGACGTACTTTATATTCCTGGATTGCATCGAGATGGCGTGGCGGCAGCAATACAGGCTGCCAATCTTGTGGTCTTATCTTCTGAGGCGGAAGTCTCTCCGTTATGCCTGCTAGAAGCTATGAGCTTACAACGCCCTTGGTTAGCCACCCCTGGCTGCGGGACTGCCAATGAACAGGCCGGGGGGTTGATACTCCCGCTGGATGAATTCAGGTCGGCGATTGAATGCCTGATGGCACATCCGGACTATTCGTCACAGCTGGCTCAGTCAGGTTACGACCATTGGAGGACGTGTTATCGATGGGAATCCTTCCTCGCAGCCTGGGTGGAATTAATTCGAGACGGGCGACTCACGCACACGTGCGATACCCCCGAACCTATCGCCCGCATGCGTGACGATCTTCGCGCTCGCTACCGAACACTGCGCACGGCAGCGACAGGATCCCTTCACAGCCAGAGTCCGTCAGGAAGCAAGCCGCGACTGACGAGACCTGTTTCACCTGACGTGAATCGATCAGTTCACACACCAGTCACAACATCACACGAGGGCTCAATGGACCAAGATCAGTTTTACATCAACATGTTTGTGAAGAGTCCTGGTTGGTCAACATCCGAACCGAATGATGATGAAGCCGCACGCTGGTCAAAAATCGCCGGATTCCTCGAACATATCCTCCGGAGGGTACAGGCCAATAATCCTGATGCCATGCTCCGCATCCTTGAAGTCGGAAGCGGCCGCGGATGGTTGAGCAATTTGGCCTCCCAATATGGGACAGTGGAAGGCGTTGAACCGGTCGCAGGCGTCGTAGCCCACGCCCGAAAGATGTTTCCGCACATTCGTTTCGAAGCCGGCACGGCAGAAGCCGTGCTGAGCCGCCCGGACTTCACCCCCTATGATGTGGTGCTGTGCTCAGAAGTCATTGAGCACGTACCGGACCCTGAGAAACCGGCTTTTCTGGACGAGTTGAAGCAGCTTCTGACTTCCGACGGATACCTCATTCTGACCACGCCACGAGGAGAAATGTGGGAACAGTGGCAACGCATTGCACCCCCCTGCCAGCCAATCGAAGATTGGATCACTGAAGAACGGCTCACTCAGCATATGACGGCTCAGGGCTTCACGCCCTTGGGTCTCGAACGGATTTACGTTGAGATACCGACTCTCCGATACATTCCCGCGCCCACTCCGCATAACCTCAAGACCATGAATTTGCTTCCCATTTATCAGGTGTGGATAGCACAGAGAACGATCAGTTCACCGGGTCAGGCGCGTCCAATGATCAATAAGCCGCCGATGGTGAGCGTCATCATTCCGACACACAATCGTCCTGATCGTCTTCGCACGGCGATAACGAGCGTACTCAACCAAGACTATCACGACTTTCAGATCGTGGTGGTCAACGACGGGACGACTCCGGTCGAAGACATTGTGTCCGGGTTGAACCGCGATGGTCGCATCCTCCTTGTGACACATGATCGCAACCGAGGCCTCGCGGCCTCCCGCAACACCGGGTTGCGACAGGCGTCAGGGAAATACGTGTGCTATTTGGATGACGACGACCGGTTCCTTCCGCACCATCTGCGGACATTGGTGACTCATCTTGAATCCTCCGGCGACAAGGTCGCCTACACCGATGCATGGCGGGTGCATGAATCTCTGATCGACAACACGGCGACCGAAATCGGACGAGATCAGCCCTATGCGGCTGATTTCAACCCGCATCAATTATTGATCAACAATTATCTTCCGGTCTTGTGCCTCATGCATGAGCGGGCCGTCCTTGATGAAGTCGGCGCGTTCGACGAAAGCCTCTTCGTCCATGAAGATTGGGATCTCTGGATCCGGATGGCGACTCGATATCCGTTCAAGCACCTTGCCGTCACGACGGCCGAGTTCACGTGGCGTACGGACGGCTCGTCGATGACGAGTCACAGGAAAGATATATTCCTGAGAACGATGGAACTCATTTATCGTAAGTACGCGCCCTATGCCGCCAAGTATGCAGGCGTGCGGGAAAATCAGCAGCAGAATCTCGCCAATCTCCGAAATAAGCAACTTCGCAAATCATTTGTCTGTTCCATCATCATTCCGGTCTGGAACAAGCTCGAGCTCACCCGTCAATGTCTCGTCGCACTCGGTCCAGCCACTGAAGATGTGTCATTCGAACTCATCGTCGTTGATAACCATTCGACCGATGGCACGCCTGAATTTCTCGCATCGCTGGGTGGCGATGTCCGGATCATCACGAACGACGAGAACCTGGGATTTGCCAAGGCCTGCAACCAAGGAGCTGCCGTTGCAACGGGCGAGTATCTCGTGTTTTTGAACAACGATACGATTCCACTCAAAGGTTGGCTGAGCGCGTTGGTCGATGAAGTCCGAACACAGCCCGACGTCACCGTCGTCGGCAGTAAACTGCTGTATCAGGACGGCACAATACAACATGCCGGGGTCGCGATCGACCGCAATAACCTCACTCCCTACCATATATATAATGGATTCGCAGCCGATCATCCGGCCGTCAATAAACGGCGCGAACTGAACGCCGTGACAGCCGCCTGTCTCCTGATTCGCCGCACGGCGTTCGCAGATCTCGGTGGGTTTGATGAAGGCTACCTCAACGGTTTTGAAGATGTCGATCTCTGCCTGAGAGTACGGGAGAAACAGGGCCGCATTATCTACCAGCCTCACAGCGTGTTGTATCACCTGGAAAGTCAAACGCCAGGCCGTAAACAACACGACCAGTCGAATGCGAATCGCTTGCACCAGCGTTGGGGGCATTGCTGGTGGCTGGTGGATGACGATTGCATCTACGCGGGAGACGGCTACAAGGCCGTTGAGGAGGATCAGAATGGAAGACCGTCGTATAAGCTCCATCTGATCGACGGCACAGAAGAGCGACAGGCGTGGGACCTCGTCGCGTCCATGCAACAGGCGGCACATCATCAGGACTTGGCAACAGTCGAGTCTGTCTTGCGGCGGCATGCGGAGTGGCCGGCCGACGCGTCCATTCTGCAATGGGCCGCGTCCGTTGCGACGGCCATGAAACTCCCGGGCATTGCGGAGGAGTATCGACGCCGGGTTGCCAGCCTGAATGATCCGGCACTTCGCGAGCTGGAGGCCATTCGCGCCGCACTCACCGCCGGTCAATTGTCGATGGCGTCGAGCCGCGTCGACGCGTTACTGAAGCAATATCCCACCCATGCGGAGGCGCTCCTTCTTCGAGCCATCCTCCATATGCAGCGGGAACAATACCGCGAAGCTGAAATTGCCTTTACCACGGCGCTCAATCAGGGTGCGAACCGGAAGAAATGCCTCATGGGAATCGGCATGGCGTCGATGGGCCGCGCCTATCCGCAGGGAGCCTGGCAAACCTTTCTACGGGTTCTTGCGGAGAACCCCGATGACGCCGATGTGATTCATTGGCTACTGCGTGCGGGGACCGCGCAAAATCGCTGGCGGGAGCTCAGCGTCCAGCTACACAACTTCCTCGCGCGGAACCCCAGCGATCTGTCGGTCCGCTTCGCCTACGCCGGCGTCTTATTGCGTGACGATCAGGTGGACGCGGCGCGTCAGGAATACAATCAGTTGCGCGCGTTGGCTCCCACGTATGAAGGATTGGTTGAACTCGGGCAGGCCATCGCCGCCAAAGAGAGCGTGTTGGCGCTGAACGTGTCCAACGCCTAGGAGCGCATGTCCAGAACGCTTGTCATTCAACTCGCGCGACTCGGCGACCTCGTGCAAACGATGCCGATGATTGCCGCCTTGCGGAAGCAGTGTCCTCGCGACACGATCGACCTCCTCTGTCCTGAGCCGCTTCGGGACCTTGGCACGCTGATTCCCGGGCTCGATCGAGTGATCGGATGGGACGGCGCCAGATGGCATCGCTGGGCCGCGCGTGCCACACAGGGGATTCAGCCGGACCAGCGGAAGGAGATCGAGCAGGAGCTCGCCGCCCTCTGTCCGCGGCCCTACGATCGAGCATTCGTTCTCAATCAGCATACCCGGGCCATCGTCGCCGGGACGCTGCTGGCGAATGAATGTATCGGACCGCTCGCTCAGGGACCGCTGAGTGAGGAGCTGACACCCTGGGCGGCCTATGTCCGGGAGATTGCGCGGACCCGCCGCTCAAACCGCATTCATTTATCGGATGCCTTTTGCGGCATGTGCGGCCTTCTTCCTCCGGGAACGCCGCCCCGCTGCCTGACGCCGCTTGTTTCACCGTCGAGAAACCTGGAGCAAATCGGTCGAGGCGGGGGGCCCTGGATCGGGATCATTGTCGGAGCAGGGGATCCGGCCCGCCTGGTCCCGGTTGACGTCTGGCGTATATGGATTGTGCGCTTTCTGAGCGTGCTTCCGAGAGGCCGTGTCGTCTTGATCGGCCAGGGAGCGGAATGCGAGCGCGCAAGGGACATCCAGGAGACACTGCCGCCCTCGATACTCGGACGCATCTGGGACATCACCGGACAGACGACCATTCATGAGCTCGCGCAGACGCTCACCCGTTGTCATCATGTCATTGGTTCAGATACAGGCCCCTTGCATCTGGCCGCCGCGGTCGGCACTCCGACCCTGGGGTGGTATTTCGCGAGAGCCCGGGTCCACGAAACCGGCCCCTATGGTTCAGGTCACCGCATTTGGCAAGCCGAGAGTGAAGATGGGGGAGCCGTGGTCCCGACCGCGTGGCCCATCGAGCCCGCTCTGGATGCGCTCATGAACCAGTCCCCTCGAACGCAGACCCCATGGTCACTATGGACCAGTCAGACCGATGAATGGGGCACCTACTACACCGAAGCCGGGCAATCCTCGGCATCGCCACGGGAACGTGAAGCCCTGTGGCATGAGCTGTCACCAGCCATGCCGGCATGAGGAGCGTATGAATCTTCTACAGACACATCTCGACGGTATTCGAAAGACCTTTCCGGACCTGGTTGCGGCGGTTTCAGACAGCGCTGGAGGAGTCCTCGCCATCGCACCGTCCCGAGAAGGCAGTCCGTCTGCCACGCAAGATGGACAATGGATTCACAGTGCCTACGACCCGAGAAAGGAAGCCCAGTCCTGGGCCGCGCTGCAAGCCAAGGAGTGGCACGCCGGAGAGCTGGGGGTAGTGCTGGGCGCAGGGCTGCTGTATCACATCGAGGCATTGGTCGCATCAAAGCCTGCCGGTGCTCGACTGGCGGTCGTGATCGCTGACCTTGCGGCGTTCAAGGATGCCCTGGCTGTCCGCCCTCTGGGCCCCTGGTTTAACGCCATTGAATGGATCTGGGGCGGCACCGATGAAATGGCGACGCAGCTCGCATCCAAATCGGCCCCGCTCCGCTTCTTCACCTACGCACCGGCGGCGCGCCCGTATGCCGCACAACACCAGGCCCTCGATGTGGAACTTCGCCGGCTGCTCGCGACCAGGCAACATGGACGTCTGCATGTGGCCGTCGTGGGGCCGATCTACGGCGGCTCATTGCCGATCACCGGATACGTCGTGCGGGCCCTTGAATCCCTCGGGCACCGGGTGAGTTGGGTGGACCACAGTATCCATCACGCCAGCTATGCGCGGTTCAATACCTTCCGCGATCCTCGCCATCGGCTCTCGATGCAAAGCCGCTTTGCCGATGTGCTCAGCATGGGGACGCTGACGGAACTCGCGGAAGATCCTCCGGATCTCGTCCTGGCGATGGCGCAAGCCCCCATGTCGCTCGGCGCCCTGGAGCATCTGCGACGGAAGAAATTCATCACGGCCATGTGGTTCGTCGAAAACTATCGGCATTTGACGTACTGGCAGCAACTCGCTCCCGGATACGATTATTGGTTCACCATCCAACAGCAGGACTGTCACGACGCCCTCCGGCGGGCCGGTGCGCCGCATGTCAGTTACCTCCCCATGGCGGCCGATCCATCCGTGCATCGCCCGCTGACCTTGACGACGAACGACCAACTGGAATTCGGATCGGATCTGTCATTTGTCGGCGCCGGCTATGCCAATCGCCGGGCCGTCCTTCCTCGTTGGATCAGCAAGGACTGGACATTCAAGGTATGGGGAAATGAATGGGAGGGGGCCGACGCGATGGCGCCCGTCTTACAACGGAACGGAGCGCGCATCGACACCGATACGTGCCTCAAAGTGTTTAATGCCACCGCCATCAATCTGAATCTCCACTCAAATACCGGTGGGGGACTGGACCCGGCGGCAGATTTTGTGAATCCCCGTACGTTTGAACTGGCTGCGGCAGGCGCCTTTCAACTCGTCGATCAACGAGCGCTTCTTCCTGCCTGCTTTACCGAGGACGAGATCGTCAGTTTCGAAAACGCCGACGAGGTGCCATCCCTGATCAGGACCTGGCTTCGCGATCCGGTCGGCCGCCGCACCATCGCCGATGCGGCCCGCCGGCGGGTCTTGCGGCAGCATACCTACGAACATCGCATGAAAGACCTTCTGGCCGAATTAGGCATGCGGGAACCCGACCGCTTAGGCTCGATCCTGCGAGGGGAACGGACTGCAGAGGCGCTCGCCGCACAGACGACGACGCCGTCCGAACTGGCGCCGATGTTGAACCGGTTTGCGCCCGATCAGCGGGTCGAACTGAAGGATCTGGCGGCACAGATTCGCGCCCGCGGTCCCCGCACAGAACTCAGCCGCGAAGATCTGCTCATCCTCATGCTGGAAAGTTATCGGACTGAAACCAGGGATTTGGTATGAACCGGCAGGTGCTGATCCTCAATATCACGCGGATGGGCGACCTGGTCCAGATGGGGACGTTGCTGGCCCGGCTGCAAGAAGAATGGCCGGGCGTGGCGGTCGATGTAATCGTGGATCGCCGGTTTGCCGCCGTTGCGTCCTTGCTGCCCGGGATCCGGGACATTATCACCTACGACTTCCATGCCCTGATCGATGACAGCCGGGCGGCCGTGAAGAGTGTCACCGCGCTCTATACCGACCTCGCGACATGGGCTCGCCCCTTGGTGGACAGACGCTACAATCGCGTCATCAACCTGACCTTCAATCGTCCGAGCGCATTGTTGGCTTCGTACATCGGCGCACCGGATATCCGCGGAGCCCGATGCGCCTGGGACGGAGAGAGTGTCATCGAGAATCCCTGGATGGCGTATTTCACCGACATGCATCACTTCCGCGCCATGAATCGATTCAATCTGGTCGACGTCTATGCGCTGGGAGGCAGCGGGCCAGGCACCCACGCGCCATTGTCGGTGCGAGTCACCCCTGCCGCGCGCGAATGGGCCCGGCGCTTTCTCACGACGGCGCCGGACGCGTCACAAGAATGGATTGCCGTGCAAGCCGGAGCAAGCGACGTCATGAAAGCCTGGCGGCCTGAGCATTTCGGCCGCACGCTGGCTCACCTGAGCAGCAGATGGACGGGCGGAATCGTCCTCATTGGAACCCCGGCCGAACAAGACACCATCGCCCAGGTCGTACGAATCTACCGGGAGGCCGGAGGACGCAATCCCGTCCTCAATGCGGCCGGCCACACGTCCCTGGAGCAGTTGGTGGGTTTGCTCGCGGAGTGCCGTCTGCTCTTAACCAACGACACCGGCCCGATGCATCTGGCCGTCGGCGTTCAGGTACCGGTGATTAATCTTTCCGTCGGGCACGTGGATTTCCGGGAGACCGGTCCCTATGGATCGGGGCATTGGGTCGTGCAGCCGGAGCTTGAATGTGCCCCCTGCGGATTCGACCAGGTCTGCGTCCATCAAACCTGCAAGGATCGTCTTCCAGTGACCATGGTAGCGGAATTGCTGTTACACGTGTTGGTCAAAGGGGAGTGCCCCCCGGCGGCGCCAGGCTACCGGCTCTTTCGCTCGTCCGTCGACGAAGATCAGTTGGGGAGCTACTGCGCGGTAGGAACAGAAGAGTCATCAGACCTCGACTGGTACAGCCGGTATTGGAGACGGTACTGGTATGAAACGCTGACCCACACCGTGAGCCGTATCCCTGCAGACTCGACCTTGCCTCACAACGCCGCCGCAGCGGCCCACCACCTGGCCGGCATGATGCCGGACGTGGAGCGCCTCTGCCGTCAAGCCGATGCGATTGTGCAGGCCGCCGCACAGGTGGCGCCATCACCCGGCTCCTTGCAGTCATTACAGCGGGAGCAAACGGCACTGCGCGAGCGCATAGTACTTCTGGGGATGGCCCATATCGCCAGTTCCCCGGTGACAACCTCGTTCGTGCGCTCAATCCACCATGATCATGTCAGAGGGCTCGACCGCATGGCCCGGCATCATGCCCTGGCCTACCGCCAATGGAGGAAACATCTCACAGAGATCCATCGACACCTGACTCAGAGTCACCCGAAGTCCACCGTGCGGCGATTGACGATGTTCACCGATTCCTCAGTCGCCCATTCAGGATAGCGGCCGGATCGCTCCGCCTATCCCGCGTCGTCAAGAAGGAGAGAACGTTATGCATGTCATGCTCGATCAAGATCAGTGGGAAGTCGTCAATGGACTCAGCCTTGGAGACGTGCTGGCTGATATCAGCGAGAAAGCGCATGCCCGCTCGCGCCTGATCACATCCCTGACCGTGGATCAGCGCACCATTACCGATCGCGACTTGGACTCGACCTTCCTCGGCGAGCCGATCGCGCGGTTTACGCGCCTTCAAGCTGTTTCTCAAACCATGGACGAGGTGGTGCGCGGTGCCACCTCGACGATTCACCAGTACGCCGATCTCCTTCGCCATGAAGCCCAGGAACTCGCCTCGCATATCCGCATGGGAGAAGAACGGCTTACGTCGTTGGATGCCTGGCTCGGCAAACTGGCCGATTATCTCGAGCTGGTGGAATCCAAGCCAGCGAAGACCTCTCCCGATCGTGCCATGACCCCCTGGGTGCAGGCCTTACTCGAAGCGCGCGCCCAACGAGACCTCATTCGTGTCGCCGATCTCCTGGAATATGAACTCGCGCCCAGGTTGGAGTCGTAGGATGACCGCCGTGTTCATTACGTTCCGTTTCTGCCGACCCGTGTGGTTGACCGCTGTTCCTTCGGGCCTCTCAAGTCTTGAGGGTATCCTCCGATAAGGGATGCAACCGCTCTCTAGGCGTAGAGGGGTAAGACGCTTCTGCATGGACGCGGAAGCGAGGCACGGACAGTACAGCAGTCGGCAAGGAGGAAGCATCCATGGCATTAATCATTAACAACAACCCGGCATCAATTTCTGCCCAGCGAAATTTGTCGAACAGCACCAACCAGTTGGGACGCTCGGTCGAGCGCCTCTCTTCCGGCCTTCGGATTACGCGAGCCGCGGACGATGCCGCCGGCCTCGGACTGTCCGAATCCTTGCGGGCGCAGATCCGCAGCATTAACCAATCTGTCCGGAACTCCTCGGACGGTATCAGCTTGACGCAGATCGCGGACGGCGCCGCCTCGACCATCGGCAATCTCTTGTCGCGTCTTCGTGAACTGTCTTCGCAGTCAGCCAGCG
This sequence comes from Nitrospira sp., assembly GCA_030653545.1. NCBI lineage: Bacteria > Pseudomonadati > Nitrospirota > Nitrospiria > Nitrospirales > Nitrospiraceae > Nitrospira > Nitrospira sp. The sequence continues at coordinate 151,592 of JAURZE010000022.1, forward strand.
GTACGGTCGGCAACACGGAACGGTCGTACATCGACCAGGAATTCGTGGCGTTGCGGTCGGAAATCGATCGTATCGCGCAGGTCACCGAATTCAACGGTCAGGCCCTGACCAGCGGCAGCACCATCAGCTTCTCGATCGCCATCGGGTTCAGAAGTGGATCGGGCAACTCGCTCAGCCTCGATCTCAATGACATCACCACAAACTCATTGGGGATCAGCTCAGTGAACGTGTCCACGTCGGCGAATGCGACGAGCGCGCTGGCCAACATCGACAACGCCATCAGCGCCATCGCAACCGCCCGCGCCGAATACGGGTCGATTCAGAACCGCTTCGAAGCGACGATTGCGAATCTGCAGGTCACGAGTGAAAACCTGACCGCCGCAGAGTCGCGTATCCGCGATGCGGATATTGCGCATGAAACGGCGGTGTTCACCAAGAATCAGATCCTGGTCCAGACCGGTATCTCGGTCTTGGCGCAAGCCAACAACCTCCCGCAACAGGCCTTAGCCTTGCTGCAGAGGTAGTCATCGGCGGGGGCGGCCGCTCCTCATGAACGGCCGCCCCTTCCCTAGGTTCACACGGAGGCTGCCATGATTACACCAGTAACCGGCAAAGCAGATCTCCTGACCACACCCGCCCGCGGGGGTGAACCGGATCATGCAGCGGCTAAACAGCCGACTGCCGCACGGACGCAACCTGATACCGACAATCAGCCAGCCGCCCCGATCGAGCGGGCAACCCTCGAACAGGCGGTGGCGAAGGTCAGTGAAGAGCTGAAAACGCACGATACCAATCTGAAGTTCGAAATCGATGATTCGACGGATCGGGTGATCGTGAAGGTCATCGAAAAAGACTCGGGGGAAGTGATTCGCCAATTTCCTCCAAAAGAGGTCCTGAATCTGGCTAAGTATTTCAACAGCTCCAAGGGCCTGCTGCTCAAAGAGCAAGCCTGAAGAGGTGAGGGAGATGGAGCATGGCGACGATCAGTTTCGGCGGGTTGGGCAACGGACTTGATTTCGGTCAGGTCGTGGAGCAACTGGTCAAGGTGGCACGCCTCCCGGTTAACAGCTTGACCGAGAAAAAAGGCGCCCTGAACTCAAAGTCGACGGATTACGCGACGTTGAGCACCAAGTTGATCGGCCTCCAGAGTGCCGCGGATAAGCTGCGGCTCTCGACCTCGTTTGACCGGACGACGACGAGCGTGTCCGATACCAGTGCGTTGAGTGCCGTCGGCTCTTCCACTGCCACATCGGGCACGTACTCGCTTAGGATCACCCAGCTCGCGCAGTCCCATCAAATCACCAGCAAAGCCGCTAAAACCGTGGCCACGACGACGACTGATATCGTCGGAGGGGCGTCCGGGACTTTTACCTTCAAAGTCGGCACCGGAACCGATCAAACGGTGACGCTCAGCGACACGGCCACGCTGGAAGATCTCAAGAGTGCGATTAATGACCTCGGTGCCGGAGCGACCGCTTCGATTATCAATACCGGGAACGACACGACTCCGGCCTATCGCCTCGTCCTCACGTCCTCGACCACCGGAGCCTCCAACGGCATCACCATTGTCGCAGACAATACCACGTTAGATTTCTTGAACAGCAGCGGGACCGGTGGCATCGATACCCTGCAAGCCGCCCAAGATGCCATCGCCATCGTCGGAGATCCTACGCTGAATCCCGTCACCGTGACACGAAGCACCAATGCCATCTCCGATGCCATTGCCGGCGTCACCCTCACATTGTTGGAGACAACCGGAACTTCAACCGTTCAGGTGAATGTGAGCCGAGATGTCACCGCGGTGAAGGACAATATCAAAGGGCTGGCGACCGCCTACAACGAAGTCCTCAAGTACATCAATGAGCGGACCACCTACGATGTAGCCACGAAGAAAGGCGGCAATTTCTTCGGGGAACCAACCGTTCGCGGGGTGCTGTCCCAGATTCGTACGGCACTGTCTTCATCCATATCCGGCGCAGGATCTCTGAATACCGTCGGAGCGCTGGGTTTCAAGACGGATCGAGAGGGGACCATCACCGTCGATGACGCGAAACTCGATACCGCATTGAGCGCGAGTTACAGCAATGTCCGGACCTTGTTTGTCAACCAAACCGGGAGCGCCGGAGTCGCCCAGCTGCTCAATACGGCGGTGGACTCCTTGACCAACGTCGCATCCGGTCAATTGACATTGAGAAAGAACGGACTTGCCAAGCAGATTACCAGCCTATCGGCAGACATTCTCAGAAAAGAAGATGCCGTCACCAAGTACGAAGATCGGCTCAAGGCACAATATGCGGCGCTGGATGGTCTCCTCAGACGTCTCCAGAGCCAAAGCAGTTCACTTCAATCCAATTCCTCTCGTGGAAACTGAACTCATCACGCAGTAGGGGACACACGCCAATGGTTGCACAATACGCCCAGCAGTATCAGCAAACGCAGATCCTCACCTCTTCCCGGGTACAGATCGTGGTCTTACTCTATGACGCCGCCATTCAATCTATCGAATTGACCCGGCGCGCCATTGAAACCAACAACTTACCGGACAAAGCGCGATTCATAGGCCGGGCGATCTCGATCGTAGGGGAACTCGACAGCGTGTTGGATTACGAGCAGGGGGGAGACATCGCGAAGTCGCTGCATCGTCTCTATGACTACATGTTGAGCGAACTCGTTGAAGCCAACGCCAAACATGTGAGCTCCCGGCTCGATGGGCCGGCTCGCTGCCTCACGACGTTGCGCGAAGCCTGGAGAGAGGTCGCGACCCAACAGCAGGCCCCGTTGGCGTTGGCCCGTTAAACGCATGGAACCTCGCTCTGACAAAGATCTGCACACGATCTTGGCTGTCACCGAGGCGGCAGGGATGGCGGCAACCCGAGGGGAATGGAATCGGGTGGATCACTACTATCAGGTGCGAGAGGCCCTTCTCGCTCACGAAGCCCTCTCTCCCGAACATCTGGCATACGTGCTGAGCATGGATCGAACGATCGCGGAACAGATCACGGTAGCCCAGGCAGGCGTGGCCGCACTCCTTGATGACTCCGCCAAGATCCGCCAACGACTACAGGGACTGCGCCGATGGAATGGCGCGATGTCCTCGGACTCAGGGACGATTGAGCGGCACATCTAACCAATCGCCCCCGGGAGACGCCCATGGGAATCGCCGTCCATCAGATACATAACCTGGTTCGCACCTATCAACGGGCGCTCCAGCCGGCACAGTCTGAGAACTCCCCCGAACCGACAAGAGGTCAGGCCGACCGCGTCTCCGTGTCAGCCGAAGCTCGTGAGCGCCACGAGCAATTCTCCGCACGTCCAGAACATGACCGCGACAACACAAAGAGGTCCAGGTGAGCACACAACCGCATGACGGTCTTTCGCGCATTCTTCTCGTCGGAACACCGCTCTTCCATCGGGATATGCGCTGGACTCAACTCGCGCGGCAGGGCTTTGCATTTACACCCGTGACGAAACGACACTGCACCCTCGACTCCGACAGCACCGCGAACGTCCAGGCCATCGTGTATCAAGTGGGGGCGCGCGCAACGGATACTTTCGCTTTTCTCGAAGCCGTCGCAACTCGACAGAGTGACCTGTGCGTCATTCTCGTCGGACGCAATCAGAAACCTGACATGGTCGCGCAGTTTCTCCGCCAAGGCGCCTTCGACTATGTCAATTGGCCCGGGGCCCTCTCGCGCCTGACGGACTCACTGAACTGCGGGCTACGGAACCGCCAAACCTTCTTGGAAGTCCGCAACCTCTCCGGGGATCTGGCCTCCGCCAATCAATCCCTGGCCCGGGAGCGTGATACCCTCAAACAATTCAATCAACGCCTGGCCGGACTCAATCAGCTGACGCAAGCGCTGGCGAGATCCCTGAAGCCTGAGGATGTCGTTCAGGCTCTCTTTACCGGGCTTCCCGCACTGACCGGAGCGGAACTCATCGGCTTAGTCCGAACCAATCCCGAACATGTCTGGACATGGTCGCAAGGCGGCGATCAAGAGCGAGAACGGACACTCACAACGCAACTCCTCGGACGGCTCGGCCGATCGCCGCAGCGGGTCACGTCAGGAGCGACCACACTGCGCCTGGTCGGCTCGCGTCCCATGCCGCTGATGAGAGGGGAAGACGCCCTCCTCGCGCACCCGCAGCCTGAGACGCATGCCATGCACGATATTCCCTTGGCCATCGGACCGCACGCCATCGGAGTGCTCCACGTTCAACGAGCAGGATCCGCCCCCTTCACAGAAGACGAACAGCAGTTGCTGGCCACCATCGGCACGTCCCTTTCGCTCACTTTGCGGAATGCCGATGCTCACCAGGATCTCCAAGACATGGCTTTGCGGGATCCGCTGACAGGCGTGTTCAATCGCCGGGCACTTGATGAACCCCTCATGCGTGAGTTGAAGGCTGGACTTCGCTATGGAGCACCGGCCTGCCTGATGATCCTGGACCTCGATTATTTCAAAACCGTGAACGACCGCTTGGGACACACGGCCGGGGACCTCGTCTTGCGAGAGCTGGCCTCCTTAATGACGGACACCGTGCGCGACGTCGATACGGTCGGACGATACGGGGGAGAAGAGTTTGCCATTATCCTGCCGCATACCTCGATCGAGCAGGCGCAACCTTTAGCCGAACGCCTGCGAAATCTCATTGAAACCCATGCGTTCGACGTCGAAGATGGCACCGTTCGACTGACCGCCAGCATCGGGATTGCCGAGGTGTGCAATCCGGCCATCGCCGCGGTTGAGGATTGGGTGAACGCGGCCGATACGGCACTGTACGACGCGAAAGCACAGGGCCGTAATCGGGTGGTCGTGCACGCACCGGCTCCATTGGCTCCGGTTCAAGCCGCGACGCTCTGCGTCGCCGCCTAGCGTATGGAAGAAAGAGTCAGGCCCACGATGAATCACACACAATCGCTCCGAGACTCTTCCCTCGCCGTCGATGAACGCCGGGAGTGGATTCGTGTCGATGATCACCTCCTGATGGAGTTCCGCCTCACGAGCGAATCGGCCGACACGCCCCAGCCGGGCACGCCTCCGCTGACCGATGAGATGATTGCCGCCGCCGTCGGAAAGCCGACCGCCGATCTGCTGGCACGCACGGGCGATACGCTGGCGACGTCGCCGTTCCTCCCGTGGATCATGAAAGTCGATTGGTTGATGGAGGTGCTGCTGCGTGGCATGGCGCATATTCAGCCGGACAGTATCGCCATCGCGCGACTGACCGAGGTGAATATCAGCGGGGGAGGGATCAGCTTCGTCTCACCGCGCCCGTTCCAACCAGCCGACCTGTTGACGCTGAAACTGATTCTTCCCCCCTTCACTCCCGTCAACACGAGCGCCAAGGTCATTCGCACCTCGCCGCTGACCGGGGCGCCCGGCTACCTGATCGCCACGCAATACGTCGACCTGTCTCCGGATCATCAAGAAGACATCATTCGCCACATCATCCAGACGCAAGCCGAACGGCTGCGGGCCAGACGGAACACCGGAAGCTAGGCGAAGGCCATACGCCGTTCGTTCCTCACCCTCGGCATTCCCACACGAAAATACATTCGCCAATTGGAGTTTAAGCGGCTTTCGCTGGAGAACCAGTAATCCGTTGTAGCAGAGTGTCGGCGATGTGTCCAAGCGCCACCGCGGCCGGAGCCGCCGGTTCCAGCTCGGTGACCGGCAGATAACTGCGCACAGCCCGTTCCATGGCAGGGTCGTCTGGAATTTCTCCCAGGAGCGTCAGGTCACCACCGACATACTCCTTCAAGAGCTTCCGAAGCTGCAACACATTCACCCGCGAGCGGCCGGCGACGCGATTGAGGATCAGAGCCGGTTGAAACGTACGCAGCGAGGTCTCGGCGATCCCACGTCCCGCTTCATCCGTCTTTCCCGCCACATCCAAGACTTCTTCAACGCTGCAGAAGTCCCGGTCAGACAGCGCTTCCGCCATCGCGTCACGGGCAAGAAACGAGGACAGCACGCGGCGGATGGCCGCCAGTTTGATGAAGCGATAGAGGTCCAAGACCGAGGTAGGGTCCGGCGTGGCCACGGCGACGTGGTAATCGGCCATGAGGAAGAAATCCAGGGCATGGTAGCTGGTCCCGGCGCCGATATCTGCAACGATGATGTCGGTGTCCAACTCCTGAAAGTTCCGGATGAGGCGCTTTTTCTTCGAGTAGGACATATTGGCCGTGGCCAACGTGTCACCGGTGCCAGGAATAATGCGCAGATTCTTATGGACGGAGAGCGGTTGGGCAATCTCGATGAGCGTCGGCACACGGCGATTGAGAAAATCCGTCAGGGTGAGCGGCGGATTCAAAAGACCGAAGAGAATGTGGCTATCCGCTCCCCCCACATCGAGGTCGGCCAACACCACCCGTTGCCCGCGCTTGGCCAATAAAAGAGCGAGGTTGGCCGACACCACACTCTTACCGACGCCGCCCTTTCCCGACGCGATCGAGATGATCGTGGCCATTGCGCAAAGTTCCTGATGGTTAGCGGTGAATATCGAGTACTTCATCGGTTGAAGCCTCTTCAAACCTGAGCACCACTCGTTCCTGAATCGCATTGATCACTCAAACCGACAACACCGAGAGCCCCCCTGTGTTATTCGGCGTGAGTGCCCGCTCAAGTTTTCTATCGAGCACACCGATAACCCACTCACTATGAATAATCCTATGACCGCATCAACCGTGACACAGGCAAACACAACGGATGGCGAGATCATGACGGTCCAGGAAGTGGCGCGGTTTCTCCGCGTACCCAAGTCCACCGTCTATAAGCTCGCGCGTGTCGGCGAATTGCCGGCCTCGAAGATCGGGAAGCACTGGCGCTTTCTGCGACGCGACATCCATGACTGGATGCATAGCCGTTCACAAGCCGCGTAACGCAGTTCGCGGCGGAGAACGGCTGAGAACAACCTCCGACAGTCGAGGTGCGCCCCAGAGCGGGGAATACCACGACTAACGCGCAACACCCGCACGCGGGTAAGGGAGTCTCATGGGCAGTCCTGTCACAAAAGCGGAAGCAGAACAGAGCAAACGCGGCATGGATGCCGAGACGTTCAAGCTGCTGCGGGAGTTTATCTACGAGCAGACGGGGATCACCTTTCAGGAGAATCAGAAGTATCTCCTGGAAAGTCGCCTGGCTTCGCGTCTCAAGGAACACAAGCTCACGACCTATGCCGACTACGTCAACTATCTCCGCTTTGATACCTATCGTGACCGAGAGCTCGTCTCCCTCTATGGCCTGATCACGACGAACGAGACCTATTTCTATCGGGATCAACCACAGCTCGACTCTTTCATCAAGACCGTCATCCCGGCCGTCATGGAAGCCAACAAGGCGTCCCGCCAGATCCGGATCTGGAGCGCCGCCTGTTCATCGGGAGATGAGCCCTACACGCTGGCCCTCATGTTGTCGGACTACGCGCCCCTGGTGAACTGGAATATTGAAATCCTGGCCACCGACATCAGCGAACCGATTCTGAAACTGGCCAAGGCCGGTGTCTATACCGCCCATGCCTTGCGTCACGTTCCCCCGCACCTCAAGACCAGACACTTCAATGCGCAAGGGGAGAATTTTGCCATTTCCTCGACGATCAAGAGTCGGGTGAAGTTCATGAATCTGAATCTCTACGATCGCCCACGCTTGAAACTGGTACGCGGCATCGACATCGTCTTCTGCCGGAACTGTCTGATCTATTTCGATGAGAAAGCAAAACATCAAATTGCGACTGATCTCGCCGGCGCGTTGAAGCCCAACGGCTATCTGATCATCGGCTTTTCGGAGTCCCTGACGAAAATGAGTGATGTACTTCGATCGCAACACGTCGGCCGAGCCGTCGTCTATCAAAAACTGTAAGCCGCAAGAGGAGGACCCATGCCAGCAGATCTCAACATGAAGATTCTCGTCGTCGATGACATGTCGACCATGCGCCGTATTGTCAAAAACATTCTCAAGCAACTCGGCTTTTCCAATATGGAAGAAGCCGAAAACGGGCAGGAAGCCCTTCAGAAGCTGCGGACTGAGCCGTTCGGCTTTGTCGTGTCGGATTGGAACATGCCGGTCATGCCCGGCATCGAAATGCTCCGCGCCATTCGCGCCGACGAGAAGCTGAAACACATCCCCGTGCTTATGGTGACGGCCGAAGCGCAGAAAGAGAACCTCATCGAAGCCATCCAGGCTGGCGTGAACAACTATGTCGTCAAGCCGTTCACCGCGGAAACCATGCAGGAGAAGATCAACAAGATCTTCAAATAGGAAGGATCGGACTCATGATTTCACGAGCCAACGTGAATGCCAGCGCTCCCGCAAAGACTCTAGACGACGACATCGAGCCCGAGAATGCCGAGACCGCACTCTATGAGAAGCTCGGAGAACTGACCCGGTTCATCGACAAGACCATCAAGACGATTTCGCAATTCAGCGCCCCGATGAGCGCCACGACCGAGCAGCTGCCTGATGCGACCACGCATTTGCGCGATTTGCGCAAGTTGACGGAAGAAGGCACGCATAAAGTCATGCAGCAGGTCGAAACCGTCGAGGACAACCGCAAGCGGGTCTTCGCCCAAATGGACGCCCTCGCCCAGCACCTGACCGGAGACGACGCGGCGGCGCTGGCCTCCATCCGCACCGGATTAAAGAAGGACGATAAGCCGCTGATCGACATCATCACCGCGCTGTCGTTTCAGGACCTGGTCGCCCAACGCGTCAACAAGTTGGTGACGATTGTGGAAGAAGTCGAGCACAAACTGCTCGAACTGGTGGTGGTCTTCGGCCCCTACACGAAGGGCGCAGGAAAAGATGAGGCCGGAAAGGCCGCGGAAATGCTCAAACAGTTGGAAGCGTCGAAAAAGACGTCCATGAACCAGGATGTCGCGGACGAGATTTTGAAGCAGTTCGGATTTAATTAGCCGGGTGAAGCGTGATGTGTGATGGGTGGGAACGGCATGACCTCGGAATCGGATCTTACCCATCACTGATCACCCATCACGCATCACTGTATTTCACCGGAGGGTGCCATGGACGATGAAACGCAGGAAATACTCAACGACTTTCTGACCGAAACGACGGAGATGATCGACGGACTCGATCAGAAATTCGTCGAGCTCGAAGCGCAGCCGGAGAATAAAGATCTTCTCAACGAGATCTTCCGGGCCATGCACAGCATGAAGGGCTCGGCCGGCTTTCTAGGCTTCACTCATCTCGTCGATGTCACCCATCGGGCCGAAAGTATTCTGAATAAACTCCGGCAGGGGGAGATGGCCGTCGTTCCGGAAATCATCACGGTGATTCTTGAAACCGTCGATACCGTCAAGCTCATCATGACCGAGATTCGGACGTCCGGGACCGACGTGAAGATTCCCGTCGAGACGATGTCCCAGAAACTCGACGACATTCTCGCAGGGAAGTTCAGCGAGGCGGCGGCCGCTCCGAAGCCTCCGGTCGCTCCGGCACCGGCGGCCGCCCAGCCCCAGGAACCTCCGCAACCGGCCGCGCCGCCGCCCCAGTTGGGAGAAATTCTCGTCACCGAAGGTCTGGCGACCAAAGAGCAGGTGTTCGATGCCCTGACGGAGCAATCCAAACAGCCGGATCCCAAACAGCCGCTCGGAGAATTGCTTATCCAAGCGAAAGCGATCTCCGAGAAAGCGCTCGATCAGGCGTTGCAGAAGCAAGAGAAGCATCCCAAGGCCGAAGAGGATGCCACGATCCGCGTGGAAACGAAACGGCTCGACTCCGTCATGAATCTCGTCGGTGAATTGGTCCTCGGAAGAAATCGCCTGATCAAAATCGGCGGGATACTGGAACAGACACACGAAACGGATCCTCAGGTCCGGGCGCTCAGCGAAACACTCACCCAGCTGAATCTGGTGACGACAGACCTGCAACTTGCCGTCATGAAGACCCGCATGCTGCCGATCAAGAAAGTCATGGCCAAGCTGCCCCGCATGGTCCGGGACCTGTCGTCGAAACTCGGCAAGCAGGTGCGGCTGGAGACGCACGGAGAAGAGACCGAACTCGATAAGTCCGTGGCCGATGAAATCGGCGATCCGCTGGTCCACCTCGTGCGGAATGCCATCGACCACGGCATCGAAATGCCGACCGAACGGCATGCCGCCAGAAAACCCAGCGAGGGCGTCTTGCGTATTGCCGCAAGTCAGGAGGGCAACAGCATCGTCATTCGCATCCAGGACGACGGAAAAGGCATCGCGCTCAGCAAGATTAAAGCCAAGGCCTTGCAGAAGGGACTCATCAGCGAGGCGGAGCTGGCGACCATGGAACCACGGGAAGTCGTCAACTTGATCTTCCTGCCGGGCTTCAGCACGGCTGAGAAAGTCACGGATGTCTCCGGTCGCGGCGTCGGCATGGATGTCGTCCGAACCAATATCCGCAAGATGAACGGCACCGTCGAAATCGAGTCTGAAGAAGGCAAGGGGAGCCTCATCACGATCAAGCTGCCGCTGACCATCGCCATTATTCAAGCCTTGATGGTGGAAGTCGAACGGGCGACGTTTGCCATTCCCCTCAGCTCCGTCATCGAAGCCGTCCGGATTTCCAAGGATGAGATCAAGACCATCAACGGACGGGAAGTGTTGCATTTACGGGATCGCGTGCTGCCGCTGCTCCGGCTGGCCAAGGAGTTTGACATTCCCACAGACACGGATCGGGACCGCTTCTACGTGGTGGTCGCCGCGCTCGGGGATCGGCGCATCGGCGTCGTCGTCGATGAATTGCGGTCGCAGGAAGAAGTCGTCATTAAATCCATTTGGGAGTACTTGGACAGCATCAAAGGTATTTCCGGCGCCACGATCACCGGCGAAGGAAAGGTCGTCCTCATCCTGGATATTTCAGAACTCGTGGAAAACGCGCAAGCCTGGCATGCCTCCGCCATGGTGGCCTAGGACAACGGGTAGGGGCCGTAAAGGAGTTTGCTGATGTCTACGCTGATCAATGAAATCGACGCACGGACGAGACTGGCGGGTGCCAATCAGATGGAGCTGCTCTTGTTCCATCTGGGCACCGGTGAAGTCTTCGGCATTAACGTGTTCAAAGTCCGCGAGGTCATGAAGTTGCCGCCCCTGACCAGAGTGCCGGAAGCCGACGGCCGCGTCCTGGGCATGGCCAATATCCGAGGGACCATGGTGCCGGTCATCGCCCTGAGACGAGCCCTCGGCTTGGGCGAACAGGAAGTGGATCTGATGAAGCCCGAGTGCAAGGAAAACGGCATCCTGATCATCACCGAATACAACGCCAGCTTGCAGGCCTTCCATGTCGCGGCGGTTGATCGCATCATCCGGACCTCCTGGTCCAAGATCAAAACACCGCCGGCGCTCGTCCGAGAAAATAACAAAGGGGCCGTCACCGCCGTCACCATGCTCGACGACAGCCGCATGGTGTTGATCCTGGATGTTGAGAAAGTGCTGAGCGATATCTGCCCTCGCCCGGACGAGGAAGTGTATGCCGGCCTGGCTGAGCGCCCCGAATTGAAGACGAAATGCGTCCTGTTTGCCGACGATTCCTCCGTCGCCAGGACCCAGATCCGCAAAGCCCTGGAAAAGTTGGGCGTCGCCTACATTCAAACGACGACCGGCAAGGAAGCCTGGGATTACCTCACGGAACTCGCCGAGGAGGCGGTGAATCAGGGCCTGCCGCAAGTCAATCGGATTCAACTGATCCTCAGCGACATTGAAATGCCGGACATGGATGGATTCACCCTGACCAAGCACATTCGCTCCGATCCGAGACTGGCCCATCTTCCCGTCGTGCTGCACTCGTCTTTGACGGGCAGCTGCAATCAGGAAAAAGGGGCGCAAGTCGGGGCGACGGATTACGTCACAAAATTCGATCCGAAAGAATTTTCCAGCAAACTGATGCGCTACATCCTGTAGCCGAGGGGACTCGTCGTTGAGCGGTGCGTGGGGGAAGGACGGAACCGTTTATGGCCAAGACAATCCAAGTGCTCGTCGTCGATGACTCGACGTTCATGAGAAAGAGTCTGTCGGCAATGATGACCAGCGATCCTCGCATCGCCGTCGCAGGCTTGGCCCGAAACGGGGAGGAAGCGATTCAGCAGGTCAAGACATTGAAGCCGGACGTCGTGACCATGGACGTCGAAATGCCCGGCATGAACGGGATTGAAGCGGTCAGGCGCATCATGGCGGAATGTCCGGTCCCCATCATCATGGTGAGTTCGCTCACGACGGAAGGCGCCAACGATACGCTGAAAGCCTTGGAGTACGGGGCCGTTGACTTCATCTCCAAGCAATTGGACGGCGTGGCCACCAATATCGTCGAAATCGAACGGGCCCTGGTAGCAAAGATCGTGGGCGCCAGCCAGGCGACCGGCAAGCTGGCCATCAGGCGAAGCAGCGGCCCGATGGCCACGATCGTCAAGCCAGCCGGTGGGGCCTTGTCGGCGCATTCCATCAGCGTCACCCGCGGCAATCGCATCGTGGCGATCGGCTGCTCGACGGGGGGCCCGCAGGCTCTCATGGAAATCCTGCCGATGCTACCCGCTGATTTTCCCGCAGGCATCGTCATCGTGCAACACATGCCCAAATCGTTTACCAAACCCTTTGCCGATCGCATGAATCAGATTTGTCCGTTGGAAGTCAAAGAAGCGGTCGACGGGGATGAGGTGAAAGCCGGCCGCGTCCTCATCGCCCCCGGAGGGGTCCAATTTCGCGTCAAGAAGAAATCCATCACCACCAATGTGGTGTCGCTGAGCCCGAACTATGAAAAGCATCTGCATGCGCCGGCCGCCGACATCATGCTGCAGTCGGTCGCGGCCCTGTATGGAGAGCGCGGCATCGGCGTCATTCTCACCGGCATGGGCCATGACGGGCTTGAAGGGATGAAGGCCATCAAGGCCTCGAAAGGCCGTACGATCGTGCAGGATGAAAACACCTGCATCGTCTATGGCATGCCGAAGGCGGTCGTGGAAGCGGGCTGTGCGGATAAAGTCGTCCCGTTGCCGCATATCGTCGGCGAAGTGTTGAACATGGTCTAAATGAGAGAGGATCCATCGAACCCTGCCCAGCAGGCCTGGTTCGATCCCTCTGTCCGCGAGGTGTTGACTATGGCCTAGCAGTACAGGATCAGGCGAAGGGTGCCGATAAGGTAGTGACCACTCCTACCTCACCGGCGAGGTGTTGAACATGCCGTACGGCATGAGACGAGTGAGAAAGAAATGACAGGGCACGCACTCACTTCATTCACAAGCAGCAGGTAGGAGGACCTATGAACCAGCTGGTTAAGAATATGAACATCGGGCCCAAATTCGTGACCGCCATCTGTCTCGTGGCTGTGGCTATTATGGCAGGTGGCTATGTCATTCTCAGCCGCCAGGCCGACGCCAATCTGGACGAACTGTTGACCCAGCGGCTCAAGCAGATCGAGGCCGTGGTGCAGACGTCCCGTGCCTACATCGCGACCAACTACGTCGCGAAAATCAAGAAGAGCAAAGTCGGCAGCGAGATCATCACTTCGAAAGACCATGCCAATGACCCCAATGCCATTCCATTCCCTGCCACAGCCGCACGGGAAATCGGCGAAGAGTTGATGAAGAGCGGGACGATGAATTTCCGATACATTTCGCAGAGCCCACTCAATTCAAACAATCTTCCGAAAGACGGCTTTGAAACGGAGGCCCTAAAAGCTCTTGCGTCTGGAACCGACAGCTATAGCCGCCGTGAAGACATGAACGGCGCCCTGACGTTTCGTCGGGCCATATCCGACAAGGCTACGTCGGCTGCCTGCATCTCCTGCCACACCGACAAACAGGTAGGGGATACCCTGGGCGCACTGGTCATCAACAGCCGGATGTCCATTGCGAAAGATAACTCAGACAAGGCCTTAATGAATACCGTCGGTCTGATGGCCGGAATGGTCCTGCTGATCGTCGGACTGACCTATGCGCTCCTCCGCGCGATTGTGTTGAAGCCGATTCATGAGATGGCTGCCATCTCCAAAGACATCGCCCAGGGTGAAGGAGACCTGACGAAACGGGTGCCGGTGCATGGCACGGACGAGATCGCCACGCTCGGCGGTTATTTCAATCAGTTCATTGAAAAGCTGCAAGGGATGATCAGCAAGGTGGCGCATGTGACCGACAAGGTCGCCTCTGCCTCCGTCGAACTCTCCGCAACCGCGGAGGAAATCTCCAAGGGCACCGACACGCTCACGTCGCGCGCCTCGCAGACCGCCGCGGCGGTCGAAGAGATGAACGCGACGGTCAGCCAGGTGGCGCAGAACTCAGGGAAAGCGGCGACGCTCGCCCAGGAGACGGTCAAGACCGCCAAGGACGGCGGCTCGGTGGTCTCCGACACCATCTCGGGCATGCAACAGCTCTCGGATGCCGTATCCAGCTCGGCGACCATCATTGCGGAACTCGGCAAGTCGTCCGATCAGATCGGCGAAATCGTCCGGGTCATCGAAGACATTGCCGACCAGACCAACTTGCTGGCCTTGAACGCGGCCATCGAAGCGGCCCGGGCAGGCGAACAGGGACGGGGATTCGCGGTCGTCGCCGACGAAGTCAGAAAGCTGGCCGAACGGACGACGAAAGCCACGAAGGAAATCGGCGACATGATCCGCCAGATCCAACAGGATACCCGAGGGGCGGTCGAGTCGATGCAGCAGGGGACCGTGAAGGTGACCAGCGGCGTGGACCTCGTCAACCGGACCGGCGAAGCGCTCTCCCGCATCGTCGAAATGGTCTCCGAGAGCGCCGACATGATCCGGCAGATCGCGGTCGCCTCCGAAGAACAATCGGTCGCGACCCAGCAGATCGCGAACGATATCGAAAACGTCGCGAAGGTCACCAAGGAATCGGCGTCCGGCGCCAACGAATCGGCGAAGGCCAGTCATGACCTGAGCCAGTTGGCCACCGAACTCCAAGGCATTGTCGGGTCCTTCAAGCTCTAAGAACTCCGGCGCGCGCCGCCGTCGGCGCGCGCCGGACCGAGCGACCCGCAACACAAGGAGAGACTGATGATTGTCGAAGAGAAAACGCCGGGCCAGGTTCAGCAGGGAGCCGGGCCCAGCGGCACCGGCAAAGGCGGGGACGACCTGGTGCAATTCGTCACCTGCCGGATTGCCCAGGAAGAATTCGCGCTCGATGTACTCAGTGTGCAGGAAATCAACCGCATGGTCGAAGTCACGCGCGTCCCCAAAGCGCCGTACTTCGTCGAAGGGGTCATCAACCTCCGCGGGCGAATCATCCCGGTGCTGGATCTCCGCCGGCGGTTCGGTCTCTCGACCGTCGAACGGACGGACAACTCACGCATCATGGTGGTGCTGGTCCGACAGCGGATGGTCGGCCTCATCGTCGATGAAGTGGTGGAAGTCCTGCGGCTGCCCAAAGTCATGATCGAACCGCCCCCCTCCGTCGGCAATTCAGCCGGCGCAGAATTTACCCAGGGGGTCGGGCGGATCGATGACCGGCTGCTGATCGTGCTGGACCTGAATCGGCTGCTCCTGCCGAGCGAGCAGGCGGCCATGGAGGCGGCCACACACTAGAGTTATGCGAGGGGACCGTTCTGAGGATTCTCCGGAGGGGGCTGGCGATGTGTTTCAAGCACCCGTTCGAGCAAGGTCAGAGAATCCGTCAACAGATCCGAGGCACAATGCATCGTGGTCTGGAACTGTTGCATCGCCTCCGCCCACTTGCCTTCCTTCTGGAGCGCCTGAAACCGGCGATGCTGTTCCTCCAGAATGGCTTGCTTGGCATCGAGCATCAAACTGTCGGACGAATCCATGCGCAGACTCCTTCTGTTGGGTAGCGCACCCTAACAGAGGCGGAATTCTCGGCGCAATAGTTCAAAAGTAGGCATCAGGCATCACATGAGGGCTCTCGCACAAGCCTTCGCATTGTAAGGAATATGTCTTCGTGGATATCGCGACAATACTTGGAATCGTACTCTCGATCGGATCGATTATCGGCGGGCAGGCGCTGGAGGGCGGTCACCTCAGCTCCATCATGCAACTCACGGCCTTCATTATCGTGGCCGGAGGCACGATCGGGGCCTGCTGCGTGCAAAATCCGCTGTCGGTCGTGCTCAAGTCCTTGGGATCGCTCGACATGGTGTTCGGCAACACCCCCATCGATACCAAGGGCACGATCAAGTTGATTCTGGATTTGGCCAATGTCTCGCGCAAACAGGGACTGCTGGCGCTGGAAGGCAAACTCAAGGACATCAAGGATCCGTTCTTCAAGAAGGGCGTGCAGCTCATCGTGGACGGAACCGATCCGAAAGCCGTGCACGAAATTCTGGAAATCGAAGTCGAGCATCACGAAGAAGCCGGCGTGAAAGCCGCCAAAGTGTGGGAGGCCGCCGGCGGTTATGCTCCGACCGTCGGCATCTTGGGCGCGGTCTTGGGACTGATCCACGTGATGGAAAACCTGGCCGATCCGTCCAAGCTGGGCGGCGGCATCGCGGTGGCCTTCGTGGCCACGGTATACGGCGTCGGCCTCGCCAACCTCTTTTTTCTGCCCTTCGCGAACAAGATCAAGATGAAGCTGAAGGAAGAGTCCGGGGCGCGCAACATCATCATCATGGGACTCGTCGGCCTGGCCCAAGGCGAGAATCCCCGGCTGCTCCAGGAAAAGCTGGAAAGCTTCCTGCCCCACGAGGAACGAACGAAGGAGACGAAGAAGTGAAGCGTATCTCGTCCTGAACTCGGACGCTTCACGTTTCACGTTTCACGCTTCACCCTTCACGGATTTAAATGGCCAAACACAAACACGAAGAACACGAGAACCATGAACGCTGGCTGGTATCTTACGCCGACTTCATCACATTGCTGTTTGCCTTCTTCGTTGTGATGTATTCCGTCTCCTCCGTCAATGAGGGCAAATATCGCACGGTCAGCGAATCCATCAAGGCGGCGTTAAATCCTCTGGCTACGCCTACGGCCTCCTCAATGGCCTTTACCCTCGGGCAGCAGCGGCCCACGTTGATGACCCAGAATCTTCCTGGCAACAAAGAAGTCGCCATCAGAAAGATGCGCGAGCTGGTCAAAAACATGAAGGCGAACTCCCAATTCGACTTCATGCAGCTCCAAGAAAAGTTGAACGGGGACATCGTCATCACCATTCCGGATCAAGTCCTCTTTAATAGCGGAGAAGCCGCCGTTCGCCCCGAAGCCTTGCCCTTTCTTCAGGGACTCTCCCAAGCCATGATCGAGCTCAACCGGCACGTGCGCGTCGAAGGGCATACGGACAATGTGCCGATTCGCACCACGCTGTTTCCGTCGAATTGGGAATTGTCGGCCACCCGCGCCGTCATCGTGGTCCGGGTCTTATCGGAACTCTATTCGGTGCCGGCTGAGCACCTGGCGGCGCTCGGCTATGCCGACTCCCGGCCGCTCGTCGAGAACCTCACGCTCGAACAGCGCGCCAAAAACCGCCGGGTTGAAGTGGTGATCCTCGAACATGCGCCGGTCCGGCCGGAGCAGCAAGACAATGCATTCCCCTCTGCGCCGTTGGATGACATGCCGGCAGAACTCCAGTCCCCAGGGTCAAGCAGTACCCCCTCGACGAATTAATCGCAGATATTCTTCACAACGAACTCAAGATCGCGCACACCGCGCCGATATGGTAGTGCTTCGATAGATAGTGAGGGATACGGACGTTTTGGATTCACGACAGGAGACTCGATGACTGACCCTTTGCTTCTTGCCCCCAGCGGCGACCTGACGATATTTGAAATCAGCGACTTCAAAACCCAATTGCAGGCGGGCTTGAAACAAGGCCAGGGCATCACCGTCGATCTTGGAGAAACAGGAACCGTGGATGCATCCGCGCTCCAGCTGCTCATCGCGGCCAGTCTCCACGAGTCGGTGCAACTCATCAATGTGCCAGCTCGCGTCACAGAACGGTTCGTACAGATGGGATGGACGCGACCGAAAGGACAAGGGCTCACGTGATGTGGAACGAAGTCGCGTTCGCTGCGATGGGAGTCGTCTGTGGCGCCCTGGGGATGGCCGGGTATTGCCGGCGCCGCCTGGCTATCCGGCTCGCGGAAGAAACGGCGCGCCTCGAAGCGACGCAGGCGAAGACCAGCACGCGCTACCAATCCGCCGTGTGTGCCACGCTGGCGCCGCTCGTGCCGATCATGAACGGCCAGTTGCAGGGCGTAATCGCGCAGAGCGAACAGGCGATCCTCGACTTGGGCCAACGCTTTCAAGAGATCGCCCATCGGGCCAAGGAACAGGCCAACGAATCCGCCGCGCTCTTTTCGAACGGAGACGAGGACAACGTAGACGTCGTGGGGGAAACCTCCAAGATGCTCGACCAATTTGTCAGGGACGTGGCGCAATCCTCGACCATCGCCATGAGTGTGTCCACGACGATGGACAAGATGGATTCCAGCACCAAGGCCATCAGCGGTATTCTCGGCGAGATCACCTTTATAGCCGACCAGACCCGGTTACTGGCTCTGAATGCCGCCATCGAAGCAGCCCGAGCCGGGGAGCATGGACGGGGCTTTGCCGTAGTGGCAGACGAAGTCACGAAGCTGGCGAACCGTTCTGGGCAAGCCGCGATCAATATCAAGAAGCTCGTCATGGATGTGCAGCGAGAAAGCCAGCAGGCGATGACCGAGGTCGAGGAACTTGCGTCCATCGACCTCACCAAGACCTTGGCCTCAAAGGAAAAACTCGATCATATGACGAAGACCCTCACGGAAAAGAACGACGCCCTGCGCTCGAATGTCGGCAACACGCAGCTCAGCGCCGAACGGTTAGGCCAGGATATCGCCGCTATCGTCATGGCCCTGCAGTTCCAGGATAGCGCCCGACAGAAGCTCGAGCATGTCATCGAGCCTTTAAAAGTGTTGCAGGAGGATCTCCTTGCAGCCACCCGCGGGGTGGCTCCCGAGTCGTTCAACGGGACGACGGAGTATGTGCACAAGCTCCAGCAGAGCTACACCATGCGGGAGGAACGTCAGGTGCATTCCACGAACCTGGGCACCGATCAGGGCGCCGCCCAGCAGCCGGCCCATGAGGATATCGTGTTGTTTTAGGCAGTCATGCGCAGGGATACCGCGTCGCACGGAAACCGATAACGCCACACCGGGTGGAGGATGACATGGGAAAGACAGTGTTGATCGTAGACGACTCATCGACCATGAGGCAAATGGTCGCCTATACCTTGAAAGGGGCGGGATATGAGATCGTCGAGGCTGGCAACGGCAAGGAAGCCGTCGGCAAGTTGAACGGCGGCGCCAAACCCGCCCTGGTCGTCACCGACCTCAATATGCCCGAGATGGACGGCATTACCCTGATCCAAGAGATTCGGAAGATGCCGGCCTTCAAATTCACGCCGATCTTGATGCTCACCACCGAGTCGGCCGATGACAAGAAGAAGGCGGGACAGGCCGCCGGCGCAACCGGCTGGATCGTCAAACCGTTCAATCCCGAACAAATGCTGAAAGTCGTCCAAAAGGTATTGCCCACATAAAAGCCATCAGCGGTCAGCCGTCAGCTAAGAGATCATCCGATCCGGCTGAGAGCTGAAGACTGAAGGCTGAAAGCCATTTATGACCACCGATCTCTCCCAATTTCAGGACGCCTTCTTTGAAGAGTCGTCGGAACACCTCACCACAATCGAGGACGGATTGCTGCAACTCGAACAGCGTCCGGACGATCTCGATCTCCTGAACAGGATCTTCCGGGCCGCCCATTCCATCAAAGGGAACAGCGGGATGTTCGGCTTCACCGCCGTGGGTCAGTTCACCCATAAGATGGAAACGCTCCTGGATCAACTGCGGAACGGCAAATTTTCCGTGACCCCCGAGATCACCGACATCCTCTTGCGGTCGACCGACCAGCTCAAGATTCTGATCGAAGCCGCCAGAGGCGGAGCGGCACCCGATACGGACCTCTTGCTGCAACTGGAACGGGAACTCGCCGCAGCGGCTGAAGGCGAAGAGACTCCTGGGAATACGTCCTCCGCACCCGCCTCTGCATCGTCCGCTACACCGGCCGCTGCATCCTCCACGCCTAACCTTCATCGTTTTCGCATCAGGTGGGCCGCGCCTGCCTGGTTGTTCCAACGAGGGCTCGATCCGGTTCGGATGATCGGCGAACTTGAAGACCTGGGCACAATCGTCTCGCGCCGGCTGGATACCAGCAGGTTTCCTGCAATCGATTCCCTGGACCCGGAGTGCTGCTATCTGAGCTGGACGCTGGAACTCGAGACAGCCAAAGAACAGGCAGTTGTCGAAGGGGTCTTTGACTTCGTTCGGGATGAAGGCGAATTGACCATTGAAGATTGTGCCCCCGCCATTCCACCCGTGGTCGCCTCCGATGACAGCGAACCTAAACCGTTGGGCGAGATCCTGATCGAAAGCGGTGTGGTCTCACGCGAAACACTGGACAAAGCGCTGTCTCAACAAAAGCGGCTCGGAGAGATTCTGGTCGAGCAACACGCGGCCACGCCCCAACAGATTTCCCAGGCTCTGCAGAAACAGGGCGATACCGCCACCCAGGCGAAGAAAGGCGGCGACGCCGCCTCGATTCGCGTGGATACCGGCAAGATCGACAAGCTGATCAATCTGGTCGGAGAACTGGTCATCACCCAATCAATGTTGAGCTCGCTGGGCACCCGCTTCGACATGAGCCAGCTGCCTGTCCTGGTCGAACGGGTCGCCCAGCTGGAACGCAATACCCGAGAAATCCAAGAGCGGGTCATGGGCATTCGCATGCTTCCCATCGGCAGTACCTTCAGCCGCTTCCCCCGACTGGTGCGCGATCTCTCCGGCAATGCCGGGAAGAAGATCCAGCTCCTCCTCTCGGGCGAAGAGACCGAACTCGATAAAACCGTCATCGAATCGATCGGCGATCCGCTCACGCACCTGGTCCGAAACTCCGCCGACCATGGGCTGGAGCCACCGGAAGAACGCCTCGCCGCCGGCAAGCCGGAACTGGGTACGATCCGCATGAACGCCTTTCATGAAGGGGGCAGCATCTGCATCACGGTCGAAGACGACGGGCGCGGGCTGAACCGGGACAAGATCCTGGCCAAGGCCATCAAGCAAGGCCTGATCGCAGACGGGGAGAAGCTCTCCGACGATCAGATCAACGGACTGATTTTCCGTCCGGGCTTTTCCACCGCCGACAAGATCACCGACGTCTCCGGACGCGGCGTCGGCATGGATGTCGTGAAAAAGAATATCGAAGCCCTCGGCGGAACCGTCAGCATCAAGACCGCGCTGGGCAAAGGCACGACGTTTACCCTCAAGCTCCCGCTGACCCTGGCTATCATCGAAGGGATGACCGTGCGGGTCGGACGGGAAAGTTACATTATCCCGCTGGTCTCGATCCTGGAATCGATTCAACCGACGGCGGCGTCCGTCAAGACTATTACCGGTAAGGGCGAAGTGGTGGAAGTGCGCGGCTCGTACCATCCGATTGTGCGCCTCTCCGAGGCCTTTTCCATCGACGCGGATTGCCAGGATCCGACCAAGGCGATCCTGGTCATGCTCGAAACCGAGCAGGAGCGCGTGGCGGTCATGGTGGATGAGCTGTTGGGACAACAGCAGGTGGTCATCAAGAGTCTTGAAAAGAACTTCAGAAAAGTCGAGGGCATCGCTGGCGCGACGATTCTCGGCGATGGAACGGTCAGCTTCATTCTCGATGTGCGGGGCTTAATCGAACTCAGCCGTCACGGGCTTTCCGTCGCGGCCTAACAGAGGTGTGAAGGAGGACAGTATGGCAGCAGGCACGACACAGGCATCCGACACCCTGAGCGCGGAAGCAACGGCCGGCCTCGGCCTCTCGACCGGCGGCAATCAGTTCCTGAGCTTCACGCTGGGTGAGGAACATTACGGCGTCGATATCCTGCGCGTCCAGGAGATCAAAGGCTACACCGCCGTCACCCGCATCCCCAACACGCCCGGCTTCATCAAGGGCGTGCTGAACCTGCGCGGGACTATCGTGCCCATCGTGAATCTCCGCACCAAGTTCGGGATGCCGGAAGTCGAGCCGACCATGTTCACCGTCATCGTCGTCGTCGTCGTGCGCGATCGCATCATGGGCGTGATCGTGGATGCCGTGTCGGACGTTCTGGATATCGCGGCCAAAGATATTCAGCCCCCTCCGCAGTTCGGGACCAACGTCGATGTCAGCTTTCTCAGCGGCATCGGTAAATGCGGGGACAAGCTGGTCTCCTTGCTCAATATCGACCAGGTACTCACCGCCGACGAGACAGAAGCCATGCACGCACTCGACAAGGCAGCCTAACGCATTCGCGCGACAGCGTTCGCAACCATCATCGAAAGGACGTCATCATGTTCAGTTGGTTCAACAATATGAAAGTGGGCAGTAAGTTAATGCTGGGCTTTGCCGCCATGGGAGCGATCATGGCCTTTGTCGGCTACATGGGCGTCACCAATATGGGGACGATCACCCAATCCACCGACAATATCTACACCGTGCAGCTCAAGCCCCTCATGACCCTCACCAAAGTGCGTGGCCTGGTGTACCAGATGCGCTCGCAAACGATCACGGCATTGCTGACCGCCAATGCCGCCGACCGCGAAGACTCGCTGGCCAAAGTGAAAGAGCTGAACAAGCTCGTCGACGAGAACCGGGAGAACTTTGCGAAATCCATCAAGGCCGAGCTCGTCCAAAAGGCTTACGACGATTTCGCCAAGGTCTATGACGATTATCGTGCCTATCGGGACAATACCGTGTTCCGTCTGTTGCTGGCCGGTGATCATGCTGGGGCACTCGCCGCCATGAAAGGCGACGGAGCCGTGAAATTCAAGGCCTCCATCGACGCGATCAACAATCTGGTGGACATCAAAGTCAAAATTGCCCAAGGCAAATACGATGAAGCCCAAGCGATCTATGCCAACTCGAAGATGCTGTTGACCGGCATCATCATCGGCGGCATCGGCCTCGGCATGTTCCTCGGATGGATCATTGCCCGCATGATCGCCAACCCGCTTCGGCAGGTCGGTGAAGTCGCCTTATCTGCCGCAGAGGGCAATCTGACCCGCCGTGTCGCTTGTGATACCAAAGACGAAATCGGCACCATGGCGCAAGCCTTCAATGACATGATGGAACGCTTGACCGCGGTCGTGACCACGGTCCGGCACGCGACCGACAGCGTGGGGGCGGCCTCGGAACAGATCACCAAGGGGAACGAAGATCTGGCGCAGCGCACCAGCGAGCAGGCCAGCGCACTGGAGGAAACCTCGGCTTCAATGGAAGAATTGACCTCGACGGTCAAGCAGAATGCCGACAACGCCAAGCAGGCCAACCAGCTGGCCATCGCCGCCCGTGATATTGCCGACAAAGGCGGGGCCATCACCACCCGCGCGGTTGACGCCATGGGCGAGATCAACAAGAGCAGCAAGAAGATCGCCGACATCATTACCGTGATCGACGAGATCGCCTTCCAGACGAACCTCCTGGCCTTGAATGCCGCCGTCGAAGCGGCCCGGGCCGGGGAGCATGGCCGCGGCTTCGCAGTGGTCGCAGCGGAAGTGCGGAATCTGGCCCAGCGGTCGGCCACGGCCGCCAAGGAGATCAAAGGATTGATCAATGAATCGATCCAGCGGGTCACCGATGGCAGCGAACTGGTCAATCAGTCCGGCAAGACGCTGGATGAGATCGTCAGTTCCGTAAAGCGGGTGACCGACATCATCGCCGAGATCACCGCAGCCTCGCAGGAACAGGCGAGCGGGATCGATCAGGTGAACAAGGCCATCATGCAGATGGACGAGACGACCCAGCAGAACGCCGCTCTCGTCGAAGAAACCACCTCCGCCAGCCAATCCATGAAGGAGCAGGCCAAAGACTTAACCAAAGAAATGGGCTTCTTCACCGTATCCGAGCATGGCGGCACGGCCGCGCCCCAACCGACCGTGCCCCGTCGGCCGGCCGCGCCGCCCAGCAGCGGTCTGTTGAAGCGACTCGCCAAGTCATCCAGCGCCAAACCGGCTGAGAAAGCGGAACACGCCTCAAGTCATGAACCGGTCGGCATCGCCAGCGGCAACGGCAAAGATCGCCGTCAGTCGCACGATGACTTCGAAGAGTTCTAGACGCGGATTCAGCGGGGTGGGCAATTTGTGCCTACCCCGCGCACGCCTCCTTCCGTTGACCCCGACTGAATTCCACCCGAATCCATCGACTCCTCAAGAATCACCACAAATCGGCCGATACACAGACGGGTGCGTGTGCGCTTGTTCACCCTGAACTGAGGGTATTGTATGGACCTCAAATCACTCCTTTGGTACGTCGTGCTGACCAGCATTACCGGCGCGTATTTTGTGGCGTTAGCCGGGGTGCGCTCCGCCAAAGTCCATGATGTTTCACATCACTCCCGACGGATGATCATTGCCTGCACCGTGGTCGGGATCTGGCTGATCGCCTATGTGCTCAAACAAACGCTGTTTGGGCGGGAGCAATTCGGGGGAACCACTCAACAGTACTGGACGATGTATCTCCCCATCTTTGCCACGCACATGCTGTTCGCCGTGACCACGATCGGACTGGGAAGCTACAACCTCTACATGGGCTTGCATCGTCTGCGCTATGGCAGTGTCGGCGCCATGGCGGCCGGAATGACCACGCATCGGAGACTCGGGCATCTCCTCATGTGGACCTTCTCCGGCACGATCGGGACCGCCTATCTGGTCTATATGATGATTTTCGTCTGGTACAAGGGATAACGGGATGGATTACCCGATCAGCAAACAGGAATACGACCGGATCCGCACGCTACTCTACGACGAAAGCGGGATCTCGCTCGGGGATAATAAGCAATCCCTCGTCGTCTCCCGCCTGTCCAAACGGCTGCGCGAGCTGGAGATCGACAGCTTCGCGGCCTACTACGACCAGGTGACGCAGGACGACAGCGGCGGCGAATTCACCCGGATGCTGGATCTGCTCTCAACCAACAAGACCGATTTCTTTCGCGAGCCCAAACACTTCGACTATCTCAGGGAGCAGATCCTGCCGACGCTGGAGCGAGAGAAACGGATTCGGATCTGGTCCTCGGCCTGTTCAACCGGAGAAGAACCCTACACCATTGCGATCACCCTCCACGAAGCCATCACATCGCCGGCTCAGTGGGATATGGGGATTCTGGCCTCCGACATCTCGACGCGAGTTCTGGCCCACGCCGCCGCAGGACTGTATGGCGAGGAGCGAATCACGACCGTCTCGCCGGACATCGCACGAAGGCACTTCTTGAAGGGCCGGGGCAAGAGCGCCGGCCTGGTCAAAGTGAAGCCGCACCTCTCCAAGCTCATCACCTTCCGCCGGCTCAATCTGATGAGCGACACGTTCCCTATTCGGTCACCGTTGGATCTAATATTTTGCCGCAATGTGATGATTTATTTCGACCGCCCGACGCAAGAGCGGCTCATTGCCAAGTTCCACCGCTACTTAAAGCCGGGCGGCCACCTGTTCATCGGACATTCTGAGAGCCTCCAGTGGATCAAGCATGACTTTTCGACCATCGCCCCCACGATTTATCGGAAGGGGACCTAGCCGGAATGCCTACCCTGGACACTGAGCATTTTAGTCATATCCGGCGCATGACGGATCGGCGCTTTCCTCATGAAATCGCCTCGATCCTGCCCGGAGAATTCTTTGTCAGCTGCGAACCGATGGTGGTCTATACCGTGCTCGGCTCCTGCATCTCGGCCTGCATTCGCGATCCCATCTCCGGAGTAGGAGGCATGAATCACTTCATGCTGCCCAAACCCAACGAGCATCAGTCCAGTGATGCCTGGGGCGGGGAGTCCACCCGGTATGGCTCGTTTGCGATGGAGCAATTGATCAACGGCATTCTCAAGCGCGGCGGCATGAAGCACCGCCTCGAGGTGAAGCTGTTCGGAGCGGGACGGATTTACGAAGGGAACATCGACGTCGGTGCGCGGAACATCGAATGGGTTCTGCACTACCTGAAGAATGAAGGGTTTGGGATCGCCAAGAGCGATCTGGGCGATGTGTTTCCAAGAAAGGTCTACTACTTCACGGAGTCCGGCCGTGTATTGATGAAGAAGATTGAACGGATCAAAAACACGACCATCATCGACCGCGAGGCGGAATACTCCCGCCATCTCAAGCTAGAGGAACAAGTGCAGAGCGATATCACATTGTTCTGAGAGGTACTCATGGCCAAGATACGCGTCCTGAATGTCGATGATTCCGCGCTGATGCGCCAGGTCCTCGCCCAGCTGTTGTCCAAAGATCCCGGGATTGAGGTGATCGGTTCAGCCCCGGATCCTTACATCGCGCGCGAAAAGATCAAGGCGCTGAATCCCGATGTCATCACCTTAGACGTCGAAATGCCCAAGATGGACGGGCTCACCTTCTTGGAGAAATTGATGCGGGGCCGGCCCATGCCGGTGGTGATGGTGAGCTCGCTGACAGAAGCCGGATGCCAGACAACCCTGCGGGCTCTGGAGCTCGGCGCAGTCGACTATATCACCAAACCTAAGATCGATCTTCGCAACGGCATGGAAGGGATTGCCGACGATTTGATCGAGAAGGTAAAAGCCGCCGCTATCGCCAAGATACGCGGAGTCGCGAACGGGTCCGGTCACGGGCAGCCGCGGCAGGCAACGCCGCTCTCCTCGGCGATGATCAAAACGACCGATACCATTATTGCGATCGGCTCCTCAACCGGCGGAACGGAAGCGGTCAAAGAGGTCCTGGAAGTGCTTCCCCCCAATACGCCTCCCATTCTGATCACCCAGCACATGCCTGAACACTTCACGAAGACCTGGGCCGACCGGATGAACCAGATTTGCCGGATCTCGGTCAAAGAAGCGCAGGATGGGGATAGCGTACTCCCGGGCCATGCCCTGATCGCCCCGGGCAGTTATCACATGACGCTGGTGCGCAACGGCGCCCGCTATTCCGTGCGCATCAATCAAGACCCGCCGGTCAATCGGCACCGGCCTTCCGTGGATGTGATGTTCGACTCTGT
Organism: Nitrospira sp.; assembly: GCA_030653545.1. Lineage (NCBI taxonomy): Bacteria > Pseudomonadati > Nitrospirota > Nitrospiria > Nitrospirales > Nitrospiraceae > Nitrospira > Nitrospira sp. Next base: position 178,547 of record JAURZE010000022.1, read on the forward strand.
CGCGCGGTATGCCGGCGGCAACGCCGTCGGGGTCATCCTGACCGGGATGGGCGGAGACGGCGCCAAAGGCATGCTCACGATGAAAGAGGCCGGCGCCTATACCATCGCGCAGGATGAAGCGAGTTGTGTGGTCTTTGGAATGCCCAAGGAAGCCATCAAGTTAGGCGGTGTCGACAAGATCCTCCCCCTGGGAGACATCGCCAGTGCCGTGCTGACTCATGTATCTCACCATTCTTAAACTCTGGAGGTTTGTCATGCAGATCACGCATCGTTCCTATCGCAATGCCGATGTCCTCGACATCACCGGGCAGTTCAATTTCGGAACCCGGAAGGATTTCTCTGCCGCAATCGAAAAGGTGAAAACGTGCGCGCATGTCATTCTGAATTTCAAAAGCGTTACTTTTGTCGACAGTGCCGCGATCGGACTGCTCGCGCTGGCTGCACAGCAATTCAAAAGCTCTAACCGGAGCTTGTCCTTGGTCGGCGCTCAAGGAACAGTGAAACAAGTGTTGAACCTGGCTCATATCGAGCAAATGATTCCAACCTTTGCGAGTGAAGACGCCGCGCTGAGCAAAAAAGCCGCCTAAGCGCAAAGGCCGATTGTTGCGACCCGACCAATCAGATTGAAAGGATAACCATGATGCAGATTAAAGAACGACCGATTCCCAACGCCGTGATCCTCGACCTGAACGGAGATCTGACCTACGCCCATCGTGACGTGTTCAAAGCTGCCGTTGAAACATTGCGCCAAAAAGGCTGCCGCCATGTCATTCTGAATATGGCCGACGTGCGGTTCGTCGACAGCTCGGGCCTGGGCCTGCTGGCGCTGGTCTCTCAGAATTTCAAGCTGAATCAGGGCAAGGTCAGCATGCTCAGACCCCAGAGCTATGTGCGGGAAATTCTGGGACTGGCCAATATCCCGAAGCTGATTCCGGTGTTTGATAACGAACAGGATGCGGTGAACGGGAAAGCCCAAGCCGCATAGCGATAGGGACATTATGAGTGTTGACACCCTTTCGAAAGCGGCTGTCCCCCCCGCTACCGCCACGGTGCTCCTGGTGGATGACGAGCCAGTGAGCCGTTTGAGTATGGCCGCGCGGCTGAAGCGGATGGGACTTCGTGTCCTCGAAGCCGGCAATGGCAAGGAGGGACTCGCCATTCTGCGGCGCGAACGTCCCGATCTGACGATCCTGGACTGGATCATGCCGGAAATGGACGGCCCCACGGTTTGCGAGCAGGTTCGGCAAGACCCGGACATCCTGTCCAGTCAGCTCATTCTGATGACCTCCCACGACCAACCGGAACAAATCGCCGAGGGTTTGGCGCGGGGGGCCGACGATTTTCTGAGCAAAGCTGCCAGCAAGCAGGAAGTGCTCGCCCGTGTGCAATCCGGCCTGCGTGCGGCCTCGCTGGTCCGGAGCATCGAAAGCACGCGAGATGAACTCCGCGCCAAGCAAGGGGAGTTGGAAGCCGAACTCAAGTCGGCTGCCGGCTACATCCAATCCTTGCTTCCCGTCGCCGGAGAGCTCACCAGGGACATCCGCATGTCCTGGAGCTATCGCCCGTCGCAGGCGCTCGGCGGCGATCTGTTCAATGTGTCGCACTGGGATGACCAGTCGGTCTACTTCTATATCCTGGATGCCTCCGGGCATGGCGTGGCGCCCGCGTTGCGCGCGGCATCGCTCTCGACGTTTCTCCGTGCCGACAATCTTCGGCACTATATGAGTTCCAGTGATCCGGCTCGCATGATGACGGAAGCCAATCGGCAATACCCGCTGACTGAAGACGGCAACTACTTCACCCTCTGGCTCGGATCCTTTGATCGGCGCACCAGCCAGCTGCGCTATACCACAGCCGGTCACGGGGGGGCGCTTCTTCAACGGCGGAGCGGGACGGTGGAATGGCTGACGCATACTCAGCTTCCGCTAGGTTTTGAATCGGACACCACCTACGAGCTCACGACCGTCCAGATTGCCGACGGGGATCGCCTCCTGCTCATGAGCGACGGGATCTACGAAGCCCCTGCGCCTACGGGAGAACTCTGGGGGACCACCCGCTTGGAGACCACCCTCATGGCACATCGAACCGCACCACTCGGAGCGGCGCTTCAGGCGCTCATGGCCGAAGCCGAACGCTGGCATGGCTCTCCGGTCTTTCCCGACGACGCGGCCTTACTCGGATTGGAGTTCAGACTATGAGCACCGACGTTGTGTTTAATCTTGCCGAAGCGCTCACGCGGGTCGATGAGGACGAAGAGCTCTTTCTCACGCTGGCTGAACTGTTCGTCGAACAGGCCCCCTTGGACATGGCCGCCGCCCAGGCCGCGCTCGATGCCGGCGATGCCGAGGCCCTGGCCCGCGCCGCGCACCGGATGAAAGGCGCCATTTTGCAATTCTCCGCTCCCCGTGTGTTCGAGGCGACCAAAGAGCTGGAAGCCCTCGGGAAAGCCGGCACCTTGGACCGCGCCGCGACGGTGTGCGCCCACGTCGATCGGGAACTCCAACAACTCATTGCGGCGCTGCGCGCATACGTCGCAAACGGATCTGCATCATGACGACTCCCGTCCCGTCCTGCACGGTCCTGGTGGTCGATCCCTGCCGGGAGACGCAAGCGCAGATCCTGGGCCATATGCAAGATCGGGGGTTTTCCGTGATCACGGCGTCCGACCCGAGCACGGCGCTCGCGACCATCGAGCTCACGGCCCCGGATATCGTGTTGACCGATTCGTTCCTCCCGGAAGGCGCCGGCCTGACCCTGACCAAAACGCTTCGAGCGCGACAGGTCCCGTGCCCGGTCATCGTGATGGCCGAGCATCAATCCGAGCAGGCGGTCATCCATGCGCTGCGCGCCGGAGCCGTGGATTTTCTGCAGAAGCCGATCGGCGTGGAAGAGCTGGCGCATGCGTTGCAACGCGCGCGCTATCTGCTTCCGGCCGATATGGCGGATACACCAGGCCTGGTGCGCTCCGACTACGCCCTGACCGTCGATTCAGACCCGCGGCATATCCCCGGGATTGTGTCCTGGCTGATCAGAGCCACGGCCGGGGCCTTGTCCGATACCACACAGCTCCATCTCCGAGGCACGCTGCAAGAGTTGCTGCTCAACGCCGTCGAGCACGGCAATCTGGAGATTTCCTACCAGGTCAAGCAACAGGCCATCGATCAGAATCGGCTGAGCCAACTCGTGCAGGAACGTCTGGCTCAACCGCGCCTGGCCCAACGCACCGTCACGATCCATGTGCATTGCGACCGTCAGGCCGGACAGCTGGAATATCGGATTGCCGATCAGGGGAAAGGGTTTCAATGGAAAACCTTGCTGCATCGGGCCACGACACCCTGCAACGCCGAAGATGCCAGCGGACGGGGGATCTTCCTGGCTCGTTCGTTCTTTCCCAATCTCCGTTACAACGATCGCGGAAATGAAGTGACGGTGCAGATCCCTATCGACTGACGTTTTCCAACAGTGTCTATCTCGTCCGCCCGGCGAGACCGGTGGGCGACGCGCGAGGCGCGCGACTAGTCGGTCAGTCTTATCGCGCCTGTCCCGCTCGTCCCGCGGGTTATCTCTTGACGCCACCCCCTCGGAGGCTCTATCTTCCGGCATCATCCGTCTGCCACCGGGAGGTTTTACATGACCAATCGCCTCATCCTCGCATCGCTCCTCCTCTCAGGACTCCTCGCCGGTTGCGGAGGTAGCAATTGGGTCCACCCCAATAAACCGTCCTCGGAATTTACGAACGAATATAACCGCTGCCAGAATCTCGTTATGCGGGATCCCAAACTTCAGCAGGGGAGCCAGTTGCTGATCCTCAACGCCACCGAGCGCTGCCTGCAGCGGGAGGGCTGGCGCATCGTGGAAAGCGAATAGCCCCTCGTTTCACGCGTGCTCGTACGTTCGACCGGCCCCCTTCCGCGGAGAGTGCTGTCTACAGTGCCACGATTCCTGCAAAACGCCTCTCATCCTGCGAGTTAACCAAGAGTTAACCCATCGGTGATCCCCCTGGAATAACCGGGCGGTACAGTTTGCCCATACAAGGAGCCGGTCTCAGAGGCTCCAGGAAAGGCGAACCATGACGCAGGAAATCGGGCTCTTCATCGGATTACTCTCCCTCAGCCTCGCGGTGCCTCTCGCCTATGCCGGCCATACCCTGCTCGGGCTCCGGGGAAAGACCTGTGTCCCGTTGCTTCGCACACGCGATGCAGCCGGCGTCTCCCATCTCATCAACCGGACGATTCCATCGCTCTCGCAACCATCCGTTCAAAGGAGGTTTCTATGGTCACAGTCAGTCACATTATGACCCCTCGTGTCGTCCACATCGAAGCAGGCACCTCGGCGATCGATGCCGCCAAATTGATGACGCGGCACAAGATCGGCAGCGTCTTCGTCAAGAAGAACAACCAGTTCATCGGCATCGTCACGGAGCCGGACATCGTCCGGAAGGTGGTCGGAGCAGACCGCGTGCCCTACTACATTCCGGTCGAAGAGATCATGAGCAGCCCCATCCTCGGGATCGATGAAGAGCGGCCCATTACGGAAGCCGCCGACCTCATGGAACTCCATGGCACGCGCCATCTGGCGGTATTCAAGAGCGGCGCCATCGTCGGCACGCTCTCCGTCCGGGATCTCCTTCACCCGGTCTCCATCGACGAATTTTAGAGAAGACAGACACTATGAACCGGAGAACACATTGATGTTATCGCAAGTCATCGGTGAGGCCTTGCTCGTCGGCTTCCAGGGCCTGGTGGTCCTGGGGCTGCTCCTGTTTCTGCAATCGCTCTGGCGCGATCTGACAGTCCTCGTTTCAGGAAAGGAGAGTCTATGATCGGCAGCCTGGCATCGGCTGAAACCCGTCTGCGTCTGCCCCGGATCTGGCAGCTCTTCGCGTCGCCGGATCTGACCCTGCTCTGGGAAAAAGGCACGCAGGCAGTCCTGAGCCTGCTCATCGTCACGATCCTGGTCGGACTGGCGGGAGGGGTCATCAAGACCTTTATCGGGCTGCGGATTCTCTTGACCGCCGACATCGATCTCGGCCTGCGTCATCTCATCGTCAACACGCTCATGTTGCTCGCTGTGGTGGAAGTGCTGAAAACGACGCTGGCGTATTTTTCAGAAGGCCGCGTGCGCGTCACCTTTATCGTCGACACCGTGCTGGTCGTCATGTTGACGGAAGTCATTTCCCAGTGGTTCACCGGCGGGGACTGGCAGAAGCTGGCCATCCTGGCGGTGATCCTCCTCACGCTCGGACTCATCCGGGTGATGGCCGTCCGGTTCAGCCCGGCGCAACCGGCTCATTCCACACCATCGCCAACCATAGGCCCGATCTTCTCATCCACACTCTAGGAGGATTATATGTCTGTTCAGGCACTTCTCGACACACCAACTCCCGGCCGGATAGGGACCGAGTCACTCGAATCCGCCATTCTCGGCCACCTCGAAGAACAGGCCGTGATCGGGCTGGATGCGCTCGTCATTCTTCTGCCCGAGTATAGCTGGAGCCAGATCTTCCACGTCGTCGACCGCTTGGCCCGCAGTGGGGGCATCACGTTGCGCCGGCACCGCTCCGAGTACACGCTCTTCTCCGCGCTCTACGCCGCTTAACGGCCCGTTCATCGACCGACTTCCTTTTCCCTCTGATCACAATCAGCGCCGGCAAGAAACGGGAGGGGGGGCACTTCCCCCTTGTGCCTCTGCGTCCTGCGGCGGTGTGTCTGGATGCTAGACGGTGGGGGAGGCGGCTGGAGGGGTCATGTGTCGCACGATCTTGCCTTCCACCATATAGATGACCAACTCACTGACATTGGTGGCGTGATCCGCGATCCGCTCGATGTATTTCCCGATAAACGTGAGACGAATCGCCCGGGTAATGGTGGAAGGGTTTTCGATCATGAACGAAACGAGTTCACGAAAGAGTTGATGCGTCAGATTATCGACAAAGTCATCGTCGGCACAGACTTTTCGAGCCAGGGCCGCATCCTGCCGGACAAAGGCATCCAGCGCTTCACGCACCATCTTCATCGTCCAGGCGGCCATGCGCGGAAGATCGATGTAGGGTTTCAGCTGGGGCTCTTCATTCAACTCGATGACCCGCTCGCAGATATTCTCGGCAAGATCGCTCATGCGTTCGAGTTCTGTGGAAATCTTCATCGCCGTCGTGACAAACCGCAGGTCTTTTGCTGTCGGCGCCTGCAAGGCCAACAGGCGGATGCAGGTTTCGTCGATCTCCACATCGTAGCGATTCACCAGGGTATCCCGCTCGATGACTTGCCCCGCCAGCACGGCATCGCGTTCAATCATGGCCGTAATCGCGCGCTCGATCTGCTCTTCGACCAGCGCCCCCATCTGGAGCAAGCGGTCTTTCAAGTCACCAAGCTCTTGATCGATATGTCGCTGCATGCTGTGAACTCCGATTCTTACCCGAAACGACCGGTGACATAGTCTTCCGTCAGTTTGACCGACGGGTTGGTAAACATCTTCTCCGTACGATCAAACTCGACCAACCGCCCCTCGTACATGAAGGCCGTGTGGTCCGAAACTCGCGCCGCCTGCTGCATATTGTGCGTCACGATGACGATCGCCACTTTCTGCTTCAGCTCCGTGACCAGCTCTTCGATGCGCGAGGTGGCCGTCGGATCGAGAGCCGAGGTCGGCTCATCGAATAAGAGAAGTTCCGGACTGGTCGCCAGAGCCCGGGCAATACACAGGCGTTGCTGTTGCCCGCCCGAAAGATTCATCGCGGATGCCTGGAGCCGGTCTTTGACTTCTCCCCATAAGGCCGCTTCTTGCAGCGCCCGCTCGACAACCATATCCAGATCGGCTTTCGATGATACTCCTCTGATCCGCATCCCATACGCCACATTTTCATAGATGGACTTGGGGAACGGGTTGGGCTTTTGAAACACCATCCCGATGCGCATCCGCACCTCGATCGGATCGACCTCAGGCCCCACGATATTCACCCGATCCGGATACAGAATGACAGCCCCTTCGTAGCGATTTCCGGGATACAAGTCATGCATGCGATTGAAGCAGCGCAAATAGGTGGTTTTCCCACAGCCGGAGGGACCGATCAGCGCCGTCACACAGCGGTCATAAACCGGGAGGGTCAGGCCATGGAGCGCCTGCGCCTGGCCATAGAAGAAGTTGAGTCCCTGCGACTCCGCTTTTAATACCGTTTGCGATACATCCAAGGCTTTCATGGCATCACCAGTGGATCCGTTTTCTGAACCGCGCCCGAATGACGATCGCCACCGCATTCATCGCCAGACTCATTGCTAATAAGATTAGACCGGCGGCCGCCGCATTGACGTGAAACTCCTCTTGCGGTCGGGATACCCAATTGAACATTTGAATCGGCATGACGGTAAAGGGATCGAACAGCCATTCGAACGACACAAAGGGGAACGTTTCCTGCCAGGGCGGGTGGGGGAGAAAGGCGATGAATGAGAGGGCACCGACAGTGATCAGGGGGGCTGTCTCGCCGACGGCGCGCGAGAGCGCCAGGATTATCCCGGTCAGAATGCCGCCCATCGAATAGGGCAGAACATGATCCCGAACGGTCTGCCACTTAGTGGCACCGAGCGCATAGGCCGCTTCGCGCACGGCAGGGGGCACCGAACGAATCGCCTCGCGCGTCGCAATGATGACCATCGGAAGAATCAACATACCCAGTGTTAGCCCGGCCGTCAGAAAGCTTTGCCCCAGATGCAGTTCGTAGACCAGCAGCCCGAGAGCCATAAGCCCGTAAACGATCGACGGCACGCCGGCGAGATTGGCGATGTTGATTTCGATCACCTCGGTCAACCAGCTTTTCGCGGCATACTCTTCCAGATAAATGGCAGCTCCGATGCCCAATGGAATGGCCGTCAGCGCCGTCAGCAGCATGACGAGGAGAGTGCCGATCCAGGCGGTCAGAATGCCGGCTTGCGCCGGAAATCGCGACGGGAAAGAGGTGAGGAATTGCCAGGACAAGCGGCCCGCTCCATCAGCCGCGAGTTGTCCCACCAGGGCGAACAGGACGAGCAGGGCGACGCCCATCACAAACAGTCCTTCGAAGGCAAAGAAGCGATCGAGGCCCTTGCGCCGCATGATGCGCCGTTGCAAGGCGGTGGACCTAATATACTTGGCGATACCGTTTTTTAAGCGCATGGCCTGCAATGTTAAACAAAAGGGTGATCAATAAGAGCATGAGCCCCGTCGCAAAGATCGTCTGATAGCCCACGCTCCCGTGCGGCAGGTCGCCCAAGCTGACCTGCACAATATACGCGGTCATCGTCGCCGCCGGTTCCAGCGGATTCAGGGTCAGTGTCGGTTGCATCCCCGCGGCAATCGCCACGACCATCGTTTCGCCGATCGCCCGGGAGACACCGAGGACATAGGCAGCCGTGATGCCGGACAGGGCGGAGGGGAAGACGACGCGCAGCGCCGTTTGCATGCGGGTGGCGCCCAAGGCAAAGGCGCCTTCGCGCAAATAGACCGGAACCGCGCGCATGGCATCCTCGCTCACGGAGCTGACATAGGGAACAATCATGAAGCCGATGACGAGCCCCGCGCTCAGCATGTTGAAGCCGGGAAGGTCGGGCCAGATCTTTTGCAAGGCGGGCGTCACGAACAACAGCGCAAAGTATCCATACACAACGGTCGGCACGGCGCTGAGCAGCTCCAGCACCGGCTTCACGAATTCGCGCACCGGACGCGAGGCATACTCGCTCAAATAGATGGCGATCAGGCTGCCCATCGGGATCGCCACGAGCAAGGCCACGGTCGTCGTGACAAGCGTTCCCGATACGAGGGGAAGAATCCCGTAGTGCGCGTCGGCGAACAATGGGGTCCATTGGCGGTCTGTCAGAAAATCCACCACGGAGACCTGTTGAAAGAAGTGGAACGACTCGTAGGCGAGGACACCGACAATCCCGAGCGTAATCGCCACGGAGGTGAAGGCAGCCAACTGCAAGAGCAGCTCGATCGCTTTCTCCTTGAAACGGGGGACAAGTCGAGGGGACAGACTCCCGACGACGGTCTTCTTCTCGACTGGGATATCGGTGATGTGAGCCTCCATCGTGTCCATCCCCTTGCTCCTTCAGAGTTTCGCTTCGCGTCGGAGCAGTTCTTCGATCTTCAGCCCGATCGTCGAGCCGCCTTGAAACGCGGTCCCGTGTCGTCCGTTCATAAAATGCTCACCAGCCAGTGCATAGGCCTGCGGCGGCAGCGGAACATATTTCACTTGCGGAGCCAGCACCGGCACCTGCGCCAGGTAAAACTCGACAAAGCGTTTCACTTCAGGCCGGGCGGCGGACTTCGCACTCACATAGATAAACAACGGGCGAGAGAGGGGCTGATAGGAGCCATTTTCGACCGTCTCGCGTGACGGACTCACCGGCCCATGCCCGCCGTCGATGGAGACCGCTTTCAACCGCTTCTTGTTCGGTTCGTAATAGGCGAAGGGAATGTAGCCGAGCGCCTGTTTGTCGTTCGCGATCCCCTGGACCAGCGTATTGTCGTCTTCACTGGCCGTAAAGTCGCCGCGGCTCGATTTGGCTTTCCCGACCACGGCTTCCGTGAAGTAATCGAAGGTCCCGGAGTCGGATCCCGCGCCGAACAGTTTCAACGGCTGATCCGGCCAGGTCGAACGGATCTGGTTCCACTTGTTCACCCGCCCTTGCGCGGAGGGCTCCCACATCCGCTTCAACTCATCAACGGTCACGGAATCGATCCACGTCGCCTGGGGGCTCACGGCAATAGTCAGGGCATCGAAAGCAATCGGCAGCTCAACATATTGCACCCCGCCGGCTCGGCAGGCCTCCATTTCGCTGCTGGAAATAGGCCGGGAAGCATCCTGCACGTCGATCTCGCCGCGGCAAAACTTTTTGAAGCCGCCCCCGGTTCCTGAAATGCCCACCGTCACACGGACTGATCCTCTGGTCTCTTTCTGAAACTCCTCGGCCACCGCTTCCGTAATCGGGAACACCGTGCTCGACCCGTCCACTTTAATGAGAGTTGTCGGGCCGGCTTGCACGAGGTGGCTCTCTATACCCGCCGAACCAAGAAGTACGGCCGTCGCCAGAAGAAGAAGGGTTCGTTTCATCGGTATTCTCATATTAAGCATCCGTCTACCATGGTGAGTCCTTCGATCCTTGTTAATAGCTCGTGGGTGCCTTGAACCGGAGACCTTGGCAAAACACGATGAATCTTGAGCAAGAGTACTCGCCGGCCCATTACGGTCAGGTCACGGATATGTAAACGACTCGTTAATTCTGAAGGGGAAATGCACGCTGACGCTCACGGCTAAGGGGGGGCACTATTCCATCTTTACCGTAACGCCATTCGAATAGGAACGATGGAGCATACAGCTTTCTTCTGAAAACTTAACATGGATGTAACATGACCGTTACCGGTCCGACACGTGCCATTCATATAGTCCGGTACAGGCGACTTGAATGATTCGAGGGCTTAACCAAGGAGGAGTGGCGTGAGACTAGCAGGGACATCGGCTCGATGGATGGTCGTAAGTAGCAGTCTGGCGTTATTCGCCACCGTATCACTGGCACAGGCGGAGGTCTCTACGATCCACGCAACCCCGGTCGTCGATTCGGGCATCGCGTCGTACGTCCCGAAAACCGGAGTGTCCGGAGGCATCGCGATCGCGGGATCCGACACCATGCAGCCGATCATAGCCAAAGTGGCGTCAGCCTTCCGGCTCTGGCAGCCCAAAATCACGGTAGCCGTTCAAGGGGGCGGATCCTATTCCGCACTCGGCCAGTTTCTCCAGGATCAGCCCACCATTCGCCGAGGAGATGCCAACCCGAAAGGCCATCTGGTAACAGGGCACGTCGGTCTCCTCGCATCCTCTCGTCCGCTGAACTCGGACGAACGGAAAGAGTTTCGGTCACGGTACGGTTTCGACGTGACGGAAGTACCGATTGCACTCGATGCGATCGCCATTTACGTGAACCATCAAAATCCCATTCAAGGCCTGACCCTGGAGCAGGTTGATGCCATCTTCGGGCAGTCTAGAAAACGCGGCGGCGCTGCCGACATCGGAATGTGGGGGCAACTCGGCTTGCAGGACGGGTGGGAGTCTCAACCCATTCGCCTCTACGGACGAGATAAGCGATCCGGCACCAGAAGCTTCTTTGTCCATACCGCGCTCCTCGATGGAGAGTTGAAAGGAACGCTCCACGAGTCGCCTGGCACGGCCATGGAAATCCTGGACCTTAGCCGCGATGCGGCCGGGATCGGCTATGCCGGGATCGGCTTCCAGGCCTCGACCGTGCGCGTCCTCCCGATCGCCGAAAAATCGGAAAGCCCCTTCGTGCTCCCGACGGCGGAGGCGGCAGTCAATGGCTCCTATCCGTTGTCCCGGCCGCTGTATCTGTATGCGAAACGGAGTCCAAAAGGCGAGTTGGACGAAGAGATCGCCGAGTTTCTGAAATTCATCAACAGCCGGGAAGGGCAGGAAGCAATCGCAAAAGCGGGAGCTTTCCCCCTTTCAGCCAACCAAGTCACCACCAATCTCCAAGCACTCGTCGGGGCGCCCATGTCAGCCTCCACTCTGACGGCGTCCACCAGGTAGCACGCAGCTACCGCTGCCTCGCCGGAGGCTCCACTCTTCCGGCGAGGCTTCTTTCCGCTCACATCCTTTGCTACACTGCCGCTCTCATATCCAGGAGTTTCTCAACATGACACACCGACCGTTCGCCAGGCTTCTTCTGGCCGTCTTCGCCCTGTCTGCGGCCGGATGCCTCGCCACACCGCAGCCGATCGTCATATCCGAAACGCCCGGGCAGGTCGTCGAGGTCCGCTACGACGCGAAGGCGGGAAACGGGCATAGTCATCCGCGCGCACTCACCATTTCCCAGATCACGTCCATTCTCAAGGGAGTCCAGGTCCACGACCGCGATCTGGTCGGGACCGCTGGCTTATTGATGGGGTCCGACGCCGTTCCCGCGTTTACTGATAAGGATGTGGCCGCGCTGGCCCCGCATCTGGTCGCCGGACTGGCGAAGGCTTCCCCGGTTGATCTGGTCAGCTTTTACCTGGCGCAACGAGGCAGCAATCGCGCGCCGCTGATCACCTCAGGCGGAGTCTTTATTCGCAATCAGCGCCTGTATCTGATTCTCGCCAATGCCCGAACTTCACCAAGCTCTATTCAATACGAAAATACCTACGAGACCAACAGTCTGAGCAATCCGTTGCTGCCAATCGCCCGTTTCAAGTTTGTGGCGGGGTTCGTCCCGGCCGATTGGCGGGTGGTGACGTCCGACGCCAAACGGCAGGATGAGTGGGACGGGTTTCTGGATGAATCGAAGGTCGTTGTGATCGACTTGGCCCGCGTCACGCCCTAATCCGCCTGATTCAGAAGCGCTGCCGCGATCGCGCCTCTCCATAGGCATGAGGCATGGGGCCAGAGGTTAGGGGTGGGAGCTATGCGTACGATCTTCCCACTCGCCTCGGACCACGAGCCTCTCGCCAGGATTACCGGCTGATGGCGACGGGCTGAGGCGCTTCGGCGAACTGAATATTCACTCGCACGACACCGGCGTTCAAATTCCGGTAGGGATAATCCTGGGTAATCTTTGGAAGCGCGTCGGCCTCCGCCTGAGTCTTGACAATAGAGAGTGCCGGCACATAGCGGCCCGAGGCCACCTTTACCCCGATGAGCTTGGCTCCCGGTTCGATCACCACGTGGTCGCCGATTTCCGTCTGAAACACCAGCGCCTGCATGCCGACGAAAGTGTCATCGCCGACCTTGGCCGGTCCATGGACTTGCGACTGATGCGCCAGGGACACGCGATCGCCGATATAGACCGAATATTTCTTTCCGTCGAATTCGACTTCATTCTCCGGCAACTCATGATCGCCTTCGAACGTTTCCAACCCGTGCACCACGACACCGTCCTGCACATTGCTTTGATTGCCGATGTGAATATGCTGTCCTTCATCGCCGCGCACGGACGCAGCCGGTGCGACAAACACCTGATCGCCAAGGCTGACCGAACCGATCACCATGGCCAGGGGATGGATGCGCGTATGCGTTCCGATCACCGGCGCTTCGACGGACGGCATGAAAGTGGTCTTGACGCTGGGCCCCACATAGCCGACCAGCAACAGACTCACCCCGATGAGATTCAGACTCAACGAACAGGCCAGTAATCGATTCACAATGACTCCTTTGGAGGCAACAATGTGAGGAACACAGGAGTCCGTCGGCTCATCTAGCCGACGGACTCGGTGCCACTTTTATCAGTATCGCAGGAATCAGGGCAATCGACAATGCCCAGTTCGAGGGGGCTTAGTTCCAGAACCAGACCGCTTGCAAGCGGACGAGGTGACCGTCTGCGTCGAACTGCCGGCCGCCGGACGTACTGAACGTGTTGCGCCGATCCATCCAGGCATGGGCCACGGTGAATTCCCACTGGGGATCCGGCTGCCAGGCGATACCGGTTTCGACTTCTTTCATCTTGTCATCCGGCGCGCCTGTCTGGAATTTCAGGCCGCCTTGATATTGCTGATAGCGGGAGTAGAAGTTGGCAAGTCCCACATCGGAGTATTTCCACTGATAGTGAAGTTGAACATAGCCGCCGTCGAGCTTGCTGTCGCGGATGATCCCGTCAAGCCCGCGCTTCGGACCCCGGCCGGTGGTGTATTCCGCAATAAACCCGAACGGCTGCGGCGGGAAATACACGTAGAAGTTCACTCGCTGGTCCATATAGTCTTTGCCGTTGCTTCCCGATGTCGCCCCGTCGAAGTTCGACCCGAGGGTGGCAAACTGCGACGTCGTATTCAAGGTCCCGTTGCTCACGCGAAATTTTCCGCTCATGGCATTGATACCGGTTTCCATCAGCCGCCCGCCGGGCAGTTCCCAGGGCCAGCTCAACCGGGCACCGATGTGTTTATTGCCGTTCGCTTCCTGTTGATTCAACCCTTGACCGTTATAGATCTGAATATGGAACACCCCGTAGTCGCCGGGGCCGTACATATAGTCGAGCATCTGCTTGTAGCGCTGCTGGGCGATTTTGGGCGACCACATAAAGGCGACGCCCATATCGCGCTCGCTCGTCGCACAGCTATTGGTGCCGTCGGCCCGGTCAATGGCCATACGGACACGGCTGGCTTGCCAGTTGTCGAACGAGCAGGGAACGCGCTGCAAGCCGACCCGGAGCCGGAATTCCTTGTCCTTATCGAAATTCCAGTCGCCGAAGGCATCCCGCATCGAGAGCGCATGGGTGTTGCCGCTAATATTGGAGGCGAGATCTGGCTGGACAAAGACCGAGACATGCTCGGAGATCTGCCCGGTCACGACCCAGCGAATCCGGCGGAAAAAGAAACCTGGTTGGGCCCCGCTTGCCTGATCCCCCATCGAGGCGTCGTGATAGCTGCGAAGCTTTCCGTCCGGATTTCCCAGCCGGTTGAACCGCATCATGCCATAACCGTACATCGAGAGGCGGTCATACCAGCGGGGGCTGCCGGTAAACTCCGCCACGACGGACCGCTCGCTCTGCCGGCGTTCATCTTCCGCCTTGATCCGGATCCAGTCGTCCAGGCTAATGACCCCTTTTTCGAGCAGGAGATCCTCCATCGACGTGCTTTCGAGGAGACGGGGGGTATTGCCTCCACCAGCGGGAAATCCCGCCGGCGTGGCGGAAGAAGCCCCGAGGGTGGGCTTCATCGCACCGTCTTCGGCCTGCCCTATCCCATTCGCAATCATCAGCAAACTCAGGGTGCCGACGACCATCCCCAGCAAGCCTTGTAGTGAAATCCGTCTCCTTCGCACGCAGTCCTCCCTGGTTGGTGTGATCACGTTTGTCCTCAACGTCGATGCCATATCGTCAAGTACTCACTCTCTAGATCGTGAGTATGAAGGGGGGCTGTGTCGAAACGGTGACGGGATTGTTACAGACTTGTTAACTTTCGATAGGCAAATTGAAAAACAAGGAGGGGAGAACCAGCGGTCAGAACACCCGCAGGTACTTCACGGTGCTTTCACCCTTATTCGTGTCGCGCTGGAGCACGACCCAGGAGGTCTTCGTCACCTCGTTCACGCTGATGGCCAGCCGGGCAGAAAAGAACTCGCTCTTCACATCGTATCCGCTTTGCGTCGCGCGTAATTTGGCGCCGATTTCCTGAAAGCTCCCGATGCGATCGAGATCTTCCTTCTTCTTATATGGCCGTCCCTGGATAATTTCTGTCGCCATTGATTGCGTGATCGCCGGATCCAGAGCTTGAATCACCAAGCTGTCCGCCGTATTGAGATTGACCAGCCCGCCGCCTTCCTGAGGAAACACCGTCACGTACAGGGAGAGCCGGTTAACAATGTCCGGGGTAAAGCCTTTGATCAGCCGCAAATCGCCCGGGCCTGAGAGCGGCGCATTGGCCGCGCGATAAGGCGGACGCTGCGATTGATAGTACAGACTTTCCGCTCCGGCCGGTTCCTGGTTTTCATCCTGATCCACCCAATCGACTACCGCATCCACCAGATCAGGGCTGAGCTGAAGCAATTCAAAGAGCCGCTTGAATCGATCGATCTTTGCTTTCTTCTGAATAGCGTCGCCGGCGACGGCGGCCAGATCGTTCAGATTGAGCTTGCCCCGCTCATCCTCGATCTGGGCGCTCAGAAAGCCGTCGCCAATTGCGTAGTTCTTGATCGGCATGGCCCAGAGATCGGTCGGCGAGTCGTAGGATTCATCGGATTTTTTATCCTTGAGAAAGTCCTGCTGGAGGACGGCTCGGGCCGCCTGAATAGCAGCGCGGGTGAGGGTTTGCGCTTTGAAGTTATCGCGAAAAGCGGCCGCATCGCGGTATTCGCGCCGGGCCTCGCCGTCGAATTCGAGAATCAGGGCAACGAGAAGGGCCAATATGAGCAGGGCGAGCAGGAGCGCGACGCCGCGTTCATCATCCCTTCGCATAACTGACCACTCGGACAGTGGCATCGAGATTGACGGGATTATCGAACTTCGGACGTACTTGCAAATGTCTGACTTGAAGTTCATACGGAGCCTGGTCGATCGCCAGCAGGAGCGCCATCAGATCCGGCAGTTGCACGCCATCCAAGCGGAGATCGACCGCCGTTTCTTGATACCCTTGCGCCAAGGCCTGGACTTGGGGCTGCATGCCGGCAATCCGCTCACGCACATGAGCCTGGTTCGCCGCCTCCTCGATGAAGGCCAGCAGGGAGAACCCCGCATCGGTCACCGGCATCCGCTGTTCCGCGCGAGTCAGGCGCGCGCGCTTGCTCGCATAGTCGGCACCCAACGCCGCCAGCTCGTTGCTCTCTCGTTGCTTTTTGGCGGCCTGGCGATCCAGGCGATCCATGGTCGCCAGCAGGGGATCCACGACCAGCACGAACAAGAGGCTGGCAGCGACCACCACGCCGCCGACCGACAAGATCGTGCGTTCGCGCGGAGCCAGTTGAGTCCACCGTTCGCGCAATTGGTGCATCATGGCTGTCCCACCGTCGCGTTTATGCGAAAGACCACCTGATTCGATGACGCGCCCACCCGGGTTTCGCTCACGGCCACATCCTTGAACATTCCGCCGGCCGAATAGGTCTGTTTGATCTTCTCGACGGCTTCGAAGGAGGTCGTCTCGCCTTCGAGCAACACCAGGGGGCCATCGATCGTCAGATCGCGTATTTTGACCGAGACACCGGCGGGCATCTGCTTCATGAAGGCCGCCATCGTGGCGAGCACATGCTGCTGCGAAGCATCGACGACGGCGAGCGCCTTATCGACCGCGGCAATGCGAAAGCGGGCCTGATCCAATTCTTCACCCGGCGCAGCTCCCGGCTCAAACAGTTGGGCATAGTGGCCCTGGAGAGCCCCCTTCAGCTGTTGCACTCGTTGGTCTTTTAAATAGAGATGCGTCAAACCGTCCGCGAGCGCCAGGGCCCCCAACACCACGGCGCCCGCGAGTGCCAGGCGCTTATCACGCACCGACGTCTTGGACTGCGGGGCGTTCGCATCCGAGACGGCCTTCAAATCGAGGGCGAGGCCGGCCGGCGTCGGCTTGAAGCGCCACTTCGGCCGGATCAGTTTCGGATGGATCGCCAACCCAAAGGCAATGGAAAACGCGCGCGGGCTGTTCAACCCGAAGCCCTGCCGAGGACCGACCGGATAGAGCCCCAGTTGGTGTGCGAGGTATCCTCCGATCTCTCTGAGTTTCGCCCCTCCGCCGGAGACCCAACAGTGGGTGAAATGCCCGCGCTCGGTCCCTTCGTAGCCTTGGATGGTGACGCGCAGTTCTTTGAGCAGCGGCTCCAGCCAGGCATCGACCTGTTGGACATTCAAGCTGCGTTTACGCCGTTCGGCATCGGCAAAACTACAGGCATGCCGCACGGCCAACGCATGAGTCAGGTGATTGCCGCCCCATAAAATAGTTCGCAAGACCACCGGTCGGCCTTCGTGCACCAGGCAGATAGTCGTCTTGGACGCGCCCACATCGATGATGGCCAGATCGTGCGGAACGTGGCCGCCTTCCTGTTGAAGGAATTGCGTGACGGAGTAGAGGGCCATGGCATCGACATTGATCGCAGCCGGCTCGATATCGGCCTGGGCGAGGAAGCGCAGGTGTTCGGCCACTTTGTCCCGCGGGGCCGCCGTGACCAGCACGTCCGACCCTTTGGTAATCCGCGACATCCCTTCGGCGGTGAGCCCCGGTGGGAGCACGACGCTGCCGATCGCCAGTTCATCCACCGGCATGGGGATCAGATTTTCCACTTCAAACGGAACGACTTGGGACAGCTTCTCCGCATCTTTGAACGGGAAGGAGAGGGTGCGCACGAACAGATCCTGGCAGGGGATCGCCGTCACCAGCCGATCCGTGGCATAGAGGCCGTTGTGCCAGAGAAAACCTCGCAGTGATTGGACGCGCCTGGCCGGCTCCACATCTTCCGGGTGCGCAAACGGCAGGGGCTGATGGAAATACTCGATCGTTTCGCGACCGCTCAGCCGGCGGCGAAACCGCACGGCCTTCAAGCCGGTCTGGCCGATATCCAAGCCCACGCATTCGGTGGCAATACTCATGCGGTCTGAATTCCTCTCAAAGTCACGTGCTACTCTACAACGCCACCCTGGCCTGTGCCAATGTTCCCATCACTTTAAACGTAAACGGCGTTCCGGGCGGCAACGGCGGAATACCCAACCCGGGAGCCTTGGCCGCAAATCCCACACCGGGAATCACGGTCAAAGACAACGCCAACTGGCTCTGTTGTAAGGGTTGCTGCATTGTAACCGTTCCCTGCCCGGAAAACGACCCGTCGATCCCGTCGCCCTTCAATTCGGTCACATCGCAGATCTGCTCCCGGCACGCCAGGCTGATCGAGAGGGTGCTGAACGCCAGCGCGAGGATCCGGCCGTTCCCCACCGGAATGTGATCCAGGGACAGGTCCTTGGCCTCCGCTTTCCACGTGCCCTCGCCGAATGCAGCGGGTCCGCCGGTTGCGGGGCGATCGAGACGATGCGAGAACTCCCCCGTCAGGCTGCCACGCGTCACATAGGGGCGAATCACCTTGGAAAGATCGAGCTTCTGAATCCTGCCCATCATGGCTACAGGGCCGGTCATAGACCAGGAGGACGCCGTCACCGTCAATTTCACCGTGCCCTGTGCCGCAGTGGCGTCGTCGATTTGGGCGGCCAGATCCAGAGCCACCCCGCCGGTCAGCAACCGCCAGAGCCCTACTTGAGCCCGCACCAGACCCAGCTGCAGGGGAGACCAGTCGGTTTTGGTCAACGTCATCTGCCGCCATTCAATCGCCGCCGGAAAGCCGATCGACCAGTCTGCTGCGCGCACGTCCATCCCGGTAGCTCGCTGCAGTTCCCCGATGACTCTCGTCTGCAAAGCTCCATAGGGAAAGGTGAGGGCGATCGAGAGGAAGAGCAGTCCAGATCCAAAGGCAATCCACAGCAGCGGAGCCTTCCAAGCCGAGAGATCCTTCCATGGCCACACCATCAGGAGACTCCCACCGTGACCCATTCACGAATGGTATAGGGTTCGGCATCGGGCTCTTGAAAGGTGATTTCCAGGAGCAGGGCAGTCGGCAACGGTCCGGTCGAGCTCCATTCGTCCAGCCACACCTGGCCTTGCCGGCTGTAGTAGCGCACGTTGAACCCCTTCACCTGCGTCGCCAGGTTGACCTGATCGACCGATTCATCGGTGAGCCCATAGAGATTGCGCCGGACGAATCGGATCAAACGATCGCCTTCGCGCGTGTAAATTACGCGCAAGATCTCGCTCTCGCGCGCGGCTTGCACGCCCAATCCATCCCCCCTGGTAACAAAGGCCAGCGTATCGGCCGGCTGGCCGTCTTGCGTCCCGTTCAAACCGACCCAGGGGAACGTCGTTTCCTTGACGCCGATCGCGAGTTCCTCGGCCATCAGCCGCAACACGCGCCGGATGGTCTGCTCCCGAGAGGCCGCCGCTCGACCGGCATCCACGACCTGCGTCGTCGTCAGCAAGGATCCGAAGACAATCGCGCCCAACGTCGCCAGCAGCGCAATCGCCAGCAACGCTTCGACCAGCGTGAATCCGCCTTCGTGCTTAAAATGAGCCCTTCCGGTTTCTGCGTGGGTCGATGAACGAGTTGGCATCATCGAATCGATACCGGCTTCTCGCGGTTTCCCCTCCTTCGTAAGGAGGGGCGAGGGGAGGTCGAGTCTTCCGGCAGCCTTTAGTGGCGCTGGTACTCGTGAACTACACCGCAGCCCAGGAGTCTCAACCCCTCCTTGCCTCCCCTTACAAAGGGGAGGAACAGAGAGAAGCGAGACCTCAATACTCCGGCGCACGGCAGACCTGACCCACTCGATTGTTTGACGCCCCTTAGAAAGCGAGGCCGGCAAAGACATAGGTACTCACTTCCAACGTTTCATCCTGCTGGCCGCGCGGCCAGGAGATCTGGATCTTGACTTCGCGAATGAGCTCCAGCGGCGTCGGCATGATACTGCGCTTCCAGCGATAACCGGGCGCACGATTGGTCTCCGTGATCGACGAGAGGACGCCGGGCGCCGGCGTTTGAAACTCTCCCGTCGATTCACCAATGGGGAAGGAGCCAGACAGTTCCGTTTCCAAGAGTTTTTCCTGGGCCAACAGTGTGGCCGTCGTCAGCTCCATCGAGCGGGATTGCAGCTCCAAATCGAAATTCCTCAGGCCCAAGAGCACGGGGAGCGCGATCGCAAGAATCGCGACCGCCAGCAGCACCTCCAGCAGAGTAAATCCTCGTTCGTCTTGTGGTTGGTAGGGCCGCATGTGGCGTGATTGCGTTAGGGCTTCGCCAGGCCGGCCTGAGTCCCGGCAGCGACCGTCGCCGTCGGAATCAACAGGGGCTTGACCCGGTCAGGAATGGACGCCAGCCGCTGGGGTTCAATACGCTCATCGCTGGTGCGGATCGCGCCGGTCGCGGATTCGACGACGATGGCCAGCACATTGTTACCGCTATCGGTCAGATGCAGCACGGCTTCATCGATCCGGCCGTTGGGATAGAGCATCAGGTCGAGACGACCGGAAGTCCGCTTGATTGATCCGGAAGACGCATCGGCCAGGCGGATGGTGTCGGGAAGCACGCGCGGCGTCGCCCAGGCGGCATCCGGCAAGGGCTTCTCCTCTTTCCCTTCGATGGCCATCGCCCAGTATTGGTTTTGATCCAGATCCAGATACAGTTTCACCGGTTTCTGCGTGCTCATGGCGATTCCCTGGAGGGTCCGCAGCCCTCCGATCAACTTCCGACCGGTCGACGCCAGATCGTCGCCCAGATTCACCCGCGGGATCACGATCCCCAGCATCGCCACCAACAGAAACATGACGATGATCATCTCCAGCAAGGTAAAGCCACCCGCGCCGCTGGCGGACGTTTTCAACAACGTGCTAATCCTTTTCCAGGTTCCAGTTCGCAATATCCGCATTCACGCCTTCTCCGCCGACCTCGCCGTCGGTACCGAGGGACATGATTTCATAATCGGCTTTGATCTGCCCGTATTGTCCCTGCTGGATCGGTGCCGGGCTTTGATACTTGTACTGGTTTCCCCAGGGATCTTCAGGAAGCTTGTCGATGTATCCGCCGATTTTCCACTTTTTAGGAATCACACCCACCGACGGCTTCTCGACCAGCGCTTTGAGCCCCTGTTCGCTTGAAGGATAGACACCGTTGTCGAGCTTATACAGTTGGAGCGCCCCTTCGATATTGCGGATCTGCACTTTTGCGGCGGTCCGTTTGGCATCGTCGGTCCGTCCCATGATCCGCGGGACGACCAGCGCCGCCAGGATGGCGAGGATCGCCACCACCACCATGATTTCGATGAAGGTAAAGCCGCGTGCGTTGCGGAGAACATCGGGTGACTGGTGACGCGTGACTGATGACACAAGGGAACATCGGACTCGGCGCCATGTACTCCTTATCATCCGCATAGACTCAAACCGTTCCTTACCCATCATCAACATACCTCCCGTTGAACTCATCACCCGTCACGCGTGACGGGCCGCGGTTTTCACCGCACCATTTGACCCATTTCAAAGATCGGCAGCAAGATGGCTACCACGATAAAGAAGACGATGACGCCCATGACCAAGATCATGATCGGTTCCAGGAGCGATGTAAACCGGGTGATGACCCGCTCCACTTCGCCGTCGTAAATCTGGCCGATGCGCCGCAGCATTTCTTCCATCTCGCCGCTGCGTTCGCCGACGGCGATCATATGGGTCACGAGGGACGGAAATTGGCCGCTGCGCTTGAGCGGATCTGCGATCGTTTCCCCTTCTCGAATATTCTGTCTGGCGCCCTCGACCGCTTCTTCCAGGATCCGATTGTTCATCACGCGTTTCGAGACATCCAACGCATCCAGCAACTGCACGCCGCTCGACAACATCGTCGCCAGGGTGCCGGTCAACCGCGAGATGGACACCATGCGCGCCACGTCGCCGATCAAGGGAATGCGGAGGATCAATCGATCGGCAACGGTGCGTCCCGATTCGGTCTGAATGAAGCGGCGAATGAGCCACCCGCCGCCGACTACAGCCAGCAGCATGAGCGGCCAATAGGTGGAACAGAAGCGGCTGATCGTCATCAGCACCACGGTCGGGAAGGGGAGCGCCGCTTTCATGCTGGTGAAGACCGCCGTAATCTTCGGAACCACAAAGGTCATCAGGAAAAACAGCACGCCGACGCCGACGATCAGCATCAAGGCGGGGTAGAGAATGGCGTTCGTGACTTTGTTCCGGAGGGCCTGCTGTTTTTCAAGAAACTCGGCCAGGCGGAAGAGGATCTGGTCCAGCGCGCCGCTCGATTCACCCGCCCGCACCATATGCACGTAGATCTGGGAGAAGTCTTTCCCGTAGGATTCCAGCACGCTGCTGAGCGCTTTTCCTGCACGCACTTGCTCGCGCACATCGGCGAGCAACGCCTTCGCCGGCTTCTTTTCAGACTGGTCGATCAAAACCCCCAACGCTTCGACCAGGGGAAGCCCGGCGACCAACAAAGTCGCAAACTGACGGGTCAACATCGCCAGTTCGGGTGCCGACAACACCTGAGATCTACCGAGCGGAGCGGATATGGCGACACGGTCCTGCGCCAATCCGCGACCGGGGCCTTGCCCTTGCTCAACCACGTCGGTCGGGAACACTCCGTCTTTGCGCAGCTTCAGACGGGCAACCTTTACGCTTTCGGCATCGACAATCCCCGCAGCGGATCCGCCGTCGCTCTTATATCCGCGGTATTGATAGACCGGCATGGCGGATCAACTCCTGAAAGACTGGCGCACGGGATACCCAAGAGCGCCGCGGCGCAGAGTGTTTGAGGTTTGAGGTTTGAGGTAGAACGCGAGAAGATTCGGTTCTGTTCCGGCCTCAGACCTCAAACTATAAGCCTCACACATCTTCTGCTCGACCCCAGCCTTCACCCTCACGCCTCCAGCATCTTGCTAGATCTCAATCTCCTGCTGCGTAATCCGCATCACTTCTTCCGTCGTCGTCACGCCCTGAGCCACCTTCATCGCGCCTTCCTGCTTCAACGTGATCATGCCCTTGGCGATGGCCGCCTGCTTGATCACCGATGAGTCGGCTTTCGCCCCGATGAGCCGCCGCACTTCGTCATCCAGCACGAGCAATTCATAGATGCCCGTCCGGCCGCGATACCCGGTCTGCGAACAGTTCGGACAACCGGCGCCGCGGTAAAACGTAAAGGGCCCCTTGCCATCCAGGCCAAGACGGCCAAGCTCATCGACCGTGGGCCTATAGGGCTTCTTGCAATCGGGACAGATTTGCCGCAGCAAACGTTGTGCGAGGACCGCCATGACCGAGGAAGCCACGAGAAACGGCTCGATCCCCATATCGATCAACCGCGTCGCAGCGCTGGCCGCGTCGTTGGTATGCAGCGTGGAGAAGACCAGATGCCCTGTGAGCGACGCGTGAATCGCAATTTCCGCCGTCTCGCGATCGCGGATTTCTCCGATCATGATGACGTCGGGGTCCTGGCGCAGGATCGAACGCAGGCCGGCCGCGAACGTGAGATTGATCTTGGGGTTAACCTGCATCTGCCCGATCCCGAGCAGTTGATATTCGACCGGGTCCTCGACCGTGATGATGTTCTTATCCGGCGCATTGATCTGGCTCAGGGCCGCATAGAGCGTGGTCGTTTTGCCGCTGCCTGTCGGACCCGTCACGAGGATAATGCCGTGAGCCAGCTGAATAAGCTGCTGGATGGACGAGAGCCGGTCGGTTGAAAATCCCATCTCCGTCAGATTCAGAAGGCGATTCTCTTTTTCGAGCAGACGAAGGACCACCCGTTCGCCGTGCGAGGTGGGGAGCACCGACACACGCAAGTCGACGTCTTTCCCCGCCGTCCGGATGGCAAAGCGGCCGTCTTGCGGCAAGCGCTTTTCCGCGATGTTCAACCCCGCCATGATCTTCAGGCGGGCGATGATGCTGGACTGCAAGCGCTTCGGCGGGGTCAGCACGGGATAGAGCACGCCGTCGATCCGGTACCGGACCACGAGGCCGCGCTCGAAGGATTCGAAGTGGATGTCGCTGGCCCGCTGCCGTACGGCCTGGAACAAGACCGAGTTCACCAGGCGAATG
Organism: Nitrospira sp.; assembly: GCA_030653545.1. Classification (NCBI taxonomy): domain Bacteria; kingdom Pseudomonadati; phylum Nitrospirota; class Nitrospiria; order Nitrospirales; family Nitrospiraceae; genus Nitrospira; species Nitrospira sp. The sequence continues at coordinate 202,601 of JAURZE010000022.1, forward strand.
ATCGGGGCCTCGTCGGTCGCGTCGAGCAGATCCTGCGGTTCATCCAGCTCATGGGCCAGCTGGTCCAGATTTTCCGCCGCCGCGATGTCTTCCATGACCTGTTCAGCCCCGGCGGGGCTGGCCGCCTCGTCATAGACGCGGTTCAAGCAGGCCAAAAGGGCAAGCCCTGTGGTCAGCACCGGCCGGATCGGTTTCCCCAACAAGAGGCGCAAATCATCCAACGCCACCGTCTCAAGCGGGTCGGTCGTCGCAACCACGACGGCACCGTCCTCATGGCGCAAGGGGAGAATCCGGTAGCGCCGCGCAAAGGCGATGGGCACCCGCTTAATCAGTTCATGATCGATATGGGAGACTTCCAGATGCGGCAACCACGCCAGCTCAAATTGCTGGGCCAGGGCTTCCAACAGTTCCTCTTCGCGAAGCACACGCAAATGGAGGAGGGCTTCGCCGAGGCGGCCGCCTTTCTCACGCTGATAGGCCAACGCCTCGTCGAGCTTGGAATCCAGGAGATTGAATTTCTCCCCGAGAATCCGCCCGAGAAGCGGCCTGCCGAAGGTAACTTGCTGTTCGGACTCGCTCACAGTACTCCGTACCCCATCTCACCATTCACCATTATAGGGAGACCACGTCCTTAGACTAACCGGCTTGAAGATCAATTCCAAGTTTCTTCGTCTAACCACAAGTAAAACAAAGGCATCTCCGGAATCGATCGAGAGCCGGCTTACCGGTGGCACGGAAAGACCCGGAAGCCCAATTGCCAGTGAGGCTCAGGATCAACCCCGAGGGCGCACGCGTCAATTCGCAACAGACAGAACGGTATGTGTGGAGAGACCAGACCAGCCCGCAATATGCCACGAGGAGTGAGGACGAAACCTATCGGAGCTCAAAGGTCATGGTGGTCTTCTGGTTGTTGCGAACCATATCGACTTTCACCGTTCGTTCATTTTTCAATTGCTGGAACAAACTGAGCATCGTGGAGGGATCACGGACATCTACACCGTTGACCCGCTGCAACACATCGCCGTATTGGATACCGATCTTTTCATAGAAACTGGCAGGGGCGATGTAGTCCATGCGATATCCGTTGGGGGTGCCATTGACCATGAACGGCACGGCACGGGCCTGCGTCAGCAGCTTCGGCAGGTCGGCCATTGCCGCTTCGACCTCTCGCCGATCGATCACTTTCTTAATGGGAACTCCGGGCGCTGAGGCAACCGGAGCGCCGGCGGTCACCACCGGAGCCGCCGGCTTGTCGGTCGTGGAAAGTTCCAGCAGCTCTTCCTGGTCGCCGCTCCGAATCACCAGGCCGTCCCGGCGAATGGCGCTGACCTCTCCCAAATCCGGGATCTGATCGTGCAGCCGGTAGAGCACCTGCCGCTTCGTGGCCAGTTCCTCGACAATCGCGAACACCCCGCGTTCGCTTCCTAACACGACGCCTAAGAGCCGCAGCTTGTTCGCCACGCCCAAGGCCGCCCGTACGGGTGCTTGCGAAGCAGTCCCCGGCACACCGGTCATTCCAAGCGGGGCAGCGGGCAGCAGGAACAGGCCGCTCGACTGAATTTGATCCACCCATTGCTGCGGCACAAACGTCACCGGAACAGCCGTTTGAGCAGATTGAGGAGCCGCGCCCTTCGTGGGCGGGAGGGCTAAGGCCGCGGCGACAAACGCATTGACGCCGTGCGCAATGAGCAATGCGCCCACAGCAAGATAGGCGGCGATAGTGAGGCGCCGTCCGGGTTGATCGCCGAGAATATCCATGCCGGTCTGTATCATCCAAAAAGAGCGTGTCGGTCCATACTACACTACGCATCGGGCGATCGACAGGCAATACTTTTATCGAGTTGCTCAGGAGGTCGTCCAGCGCAGCCGACTTATGGACAGCGATTTCGCGGCAGTCATGTGTACATTGAACGCCATTAGGGCACCCGCCCTGAATTTGCCAATTCCTAATCTATTGATACATTTAGATTTGCTCAAACAGCCATTATGGTCTGGGTCTTGCTGATTCCAGCCTAGTTCATGAGGAGTTGGTAAAGGAGTTGTGCCTGCATGTCTGACTCAGATCTTCCGGAAACAAATCTCAACGACCTCGCAGCCGAGGCATACGAACGGGGCCTTGCGTTGCGGAAAGCTGGCCTCTTCAAGCAAGCGATCGAGCAATTTGAAAAGGCCGCGAGCGACCCCGCACTCGCCCTGAAAGCCTATGCCCAAATGGGACTTTCGCAAAAGTCCTGCGATCGATACGAAGACGCGGTCGCGGCGTTTCGCAACGCCCTCAAGTCACCCGGCGCATCGAAAAAAGACATCGTGCAAATCCTCTACGTGCTCGGCCGCACCCTCGAATCGCTCGGCCGGATCGCCGAAGCCCTCGAAGCCTATCGCTGGCTCCGGCGGGAAGACAGCCTGTATCGGGACGTCGGAGAGCGTATCGATGCGCTGAGCACGGGACGGAGCCAGGCCGAGCAGCGATCCGCACAAAACAACCCGAAAGCGGGAACCAGCCAGCAACTCCACGCCTGGCAGAACCTCCTGCGGAACGTGAAGTAATGCGTTCCTTGTTGCCCAATCGCCGGGAATGAGATAAGTATTTTCCTCAAGCATCATGCAATCAAAGACATATCGTCCACATACCATATACAAACCGTTGGTATATGCGTCCGTGGCAGGGGCGGAGCTGCCCGACTGTAGGGCCGCACGCTGAGCGGCCGGCAACCCGAAGACCGATACGAAGACCGATACGACGTTAGGTAAGTCACACTCATAGGGAGATCTGATCGTGAAAAAAGCGCTGATCACCGGTATTACCGGGCAAGATGGATCCTATCTCGCGGAGTTTCTCCTGGCCAAGGGATACGAAGTCTACGGCATCATTCGCCGATCCAGCTCGTTCAACACCGGACGGATCGACCCCATCTACGAAGACCCGCACGTCCCCAATGCCCGACTCAAACTGGTCTACGGGGATTTGAACGATGCGAGTTCGCTCAATCACATCATCCGCACCATCCAACCCGATGAGATCTACAACCTCGGGGCGCAGAGCCACGTGCGTGTGAGTTTCGACATTCCGGAATACACGGCGGATGTCACCGGCCTGGGCGCCATTCGGCTTTTGGAGGCCATTCGTGAGTCGGGGCTGACGCCGAAGTTCTATCAGGCGTCATCGAGCGAAATGTACGGCAAGGTGTTGGAAGTGCCGCAACGGGAAAGCACCCCCTTTTATCCGCGCAGCCCCTACGGCGCAGCCAAGGTCTATGCCTACTGGATCACGGTAAACTACCGGGAAGCCTACAACCTGTTCGCCTGCAACGGCATCCTCTTCAATCACGAATCGCCGCGACGAGGCGAAACTTTCGTGACCCGCAAGATCACCAAAGCCGCCGCCCGCATCAAGCTGGGCATTCAGAAGGATTTATTTCTGGGTAATCTCGACGCCAAGCGCGACTGGGGGTTTGCCGGCGACTATATCGAAGCCATGTGGCTGATGCTGCAGGCCGACAAGCCGGACGACTATGTCGTGGCGACAGGGGAGACGCACACCGTCAAGGAGTTCCTGGAACTGACCTTCGACCGGCTCAAGCTGGACTGGAAGCAGCATGTGAAGATCGATGCCAAGTACTATCGTCCAACCGAAGTCGACCTCCTCATCGGCGATCCTGCAAAGGCCGCAAGAGAGCTTGGCTGGAAACCCAAGGTCGGCTTCCACGAACTCGTCAACATGATGGTCGACGCGGATCTCGCAGCGGAACGCGAACGTCTCGATGGGACAAGAAAGAAAGGTTGAGACTGAGGCCGAGGGGTGAGGCTGAAGGTTGGAGGTTAGAGGTAGGAGGGCCGAGATTGGAGGGGAGAAGCGAGGCATCAGCTCCTGGATACCTCTTTCCGTTTGAGAAACTGGAAGTATGGAATGATTCTGTCGCGCTTGCTGACCTCATATTGGGGCTGCTCGATCGTGTGCCTCAGGGCAGATATCTTCGGTTGGTCTCCCAAATGGAAGGGGCAGCAGTTTCAGTTTCGCAAAATATCGCCGAAGGAAAAGGGCGGCAGCATCGAAAAGAGTTTTTGCAGTATTTAAGTATCGCCCAAGGCTCCCTGTACGAAACCGTCACGCTGAACGAAGTATTCCGCATTCGAAAGATATTCTCCGATGAAGAGGCGCTTGATATCCGCAGAAGGGCTGAGCTAATTGATCGAAAACTAAATGGTCTCATGAACTCAGTGAGGGGAAAGAATCGACGAGAAGGTTGATACTGGAAATGCGAAGAGTGCTCGAGGTTGAAGGCTAATGGTTGGAGGAGGGGGACTTGAAGATGGAGATGCGAGGCAATTGCCTCAAGCCTCGAACGTCGGGCCTCAAACCTCTTGTGCTTTGCCTCAGGCCTCGAACCTCAAACCTCTAACCTAAGGCTATCATGTCATTCTGGGCAGAAAAACGCGTCGTCGTCACCGGTGGAGCAGGATTTTTGGGCTCATTCGTCGTCGAGCAACTGCGCGCCAAGGGGTGCAAGAACATCGTCATCCCGCGGAGCACAGAGTACGACCTGGTCCAGATGGACGCCGTTAAGCAACTCTACAGCGATGCGAAACCGGATCTCGTCATCCATCTGGCGGCGCGGGTCGGCGGCATCGGAGCCAACCAGGCCAACCCCGGCCGGTTCTTTTACGACAACTTGATGATGGGCACGCAGCTCATCGAAGTCGGACGCCAGATAGGCCTCAAGAAATTCGTGGCGCTCGGCACCATCTGCGCCTATCCCAAGTTCGCGCCCATTCCGTTCAAAGAAGACGACATCTGGAACGGCTATCCGGAAGAAACGAATGCCCCCTACGGCCTTGCGAAAAAGATGATGCTTGCGCAGTCGCAGGCCTATCGCCAACAGTACGGCTTCAATTCCATCGTATTGTTTCCGGTCAACCTCTATGGACCGCGCGACAATTTCGACCTCAAGACCTCGCACGTGATCCCGGCGCTCATCCGGAAATTCGGCGAAGCCAAGGATCTCAAGAAAGACCACGTCGAACTATGGGGTGATGGCTCGCCGAGCCGGGAATTCCTCTACGTCGAAGACGCGGCAGAAGGCATTCTCCTTGCCGCCGAACAGTACAACGACAGCCAGCCCGTCAACCTGGGAACCGGGGAGGAAGTCGCCATTCGCGATCTGGCCGAACTCATTGCCAAAGAAGTCGGCTTCGCCGGTCCCATCAAGTGGGACACCACCAAGCCGAATGGCCAGCCCCGCCGCTGTCTCGACGTCACCCGTGCCAAAGAACTTTTCGGATTCCAGGCACGCCATCGCTTGCGAGAAGGACTCAAGAAGACCGTCCAGTGGTTCCACGACAACCGCAACAAGCTCCGGGAAGTGCAGTTCTGATGGGAAAATGCGCTTGAGGTTGGAGGATTGAGGCTGAGAAAGAAGCGCTTGAGGTTAGAGGCCGGAGGTTCGAGGCTTATGACAACTGCGTAGCATCTCCATCTTCAAGCCTTCCCCTCTAACCCTGGGCCTCCAACCTCCAGCAATTATTTTCCCTGCCTCAGACCTCCACATCCCCAATCTCTCCACAATCTTGCCTTGGCCAACGGCTTACCTATAGAGTAAAGACTGCTCAAAACTCTAAGGCTATACAAATGTCCACATCGACAATGACGAGCAAAGGCCAAACAACGATCCCGAAAGACATGCGCAAACGACTGAATCTGCATCCGGGGGACCGCCTGGACTTTATTATCGAAAAGGACGGCCGAGTGGTTGTGCTCCCGGCAAGCGTAGATGCATCGGAATTAACGGGAATACTCAAACCGCCCACCAAGCCGGTCAGCGTAGCCGAGATGAATCAAGCCATTCGCAAGCGCGGGGGACGTCGATGATTGGAATCGACACGAATGTCCTGGTCAGACATTTGGTGCAAGACGATCCCGCACAATCACGCGCGGCATCCCAAGTAATCACAGAGCGATGTACGCGTGACGAACCAGGGTTTATTAATCGCATCGTGCTGTGTGAACTGGTCTGGGTACTGGAAAGCGCCTCTGGCTAGTCAAAAGACACCATAGTAGTCGTACTAGACAAGATTCTGAGGACCAGCCAACTCAAGATTGAAGATACGCAGTCAGCGTGGATGGCCTTCCGGATGTATCAGAAAGCACAGAGAAAAGACTCCCGACCCCTTGTCTTTTCTTTTCCTTCGAAGAAACCTAAAGAGAATTCGATCAAAAGGAGGGCGCCATTATGAAAATAGCCGATGCCACAGCGGAAGTGTTCATGACGGCATTTGAGTCCTTACCGAAGTCCGAGCGTGAAGCGATCATGCAGCGACTCTTCGCCAACCCGGCATTGAAGGAAGATCTGATCGACGTGGCAAAATGGTATGACCGGCGCGCAGAGCGGGCTATTCCGTACCAACGTGTTCGCCAACGACTCAAGAAGGCCGGCTGTCTGTGACAGTATCGGCTTGTCATCAAGCCTTCGGCAAGCCGGGAGCTTGAGCGGCTGGAGGATCAGTTGCTTCGTCGGGCTGATGAGGCAATCCTAAAGTTAGCCGATAACCCACGGCCACATGGCGCAAAGAAACTCGGTGGCGTGCCGTTATACCGTATACGGGTAGGGACCTTTCGGATCGTGTACGAGGTGAATGATGCACGGCATCTGGTGACCATCGTGACTATCGGTCACCGCCGAAAAGTCTACCGAAAATGATCGAGTCCTCGGGGCAGAATACCCCTCAAAGCAAAGAGGTGTAACGAATACCCTGCGCGACAACACCGGACGCCCGGAGATAATTACAATCGGAACAAATGAACTCATCGGCACCCAACCAAGGACGCTGCCTCCGACACGAGCGCCTGTAATGGCAGGGCAATGGCAGCAGGGGACTGGCTCCGCCGTCTGCGGCGGTGCCCGTCCCCCTTCGGTGGAGCTGACGACATGGGACGGCAAGGGGGCGGAGCGGATCGTGGAGCATCTGGAGAGTGCGGCTGGAATGACGCAGCGACGTCGGCCTCATGGAGAGGCACAGAGAATAGACTCCCGCCCCCTTTTGGCATCCCGCATTTGCACGGGCCGCGTCCTCACGACACAGCTTACGAAACGCGGCGACAAGACCCGCATCATTGGCTCCATAGAATAGAGAAGGGTTCGGAGATACTACCAAGAAACAACCGAGTCTCAGTCACCTGAGAATTGACCGGGCCGCCACGAAGAAGGCCCACGCTGCGCTTTCACATAAGAAGCAGGTGACCATCACAGCGCATCTCGACTCGGATATCCCGCCCCCTTTTCCCTCTCCGCTTGCTGGCCGTACTTCCCTTCAACAAGATCTCGACATGTGGAAAGGCAGTGCGTAGAATGACTCGCGGACGGAGGTGCAGACGCGAGTGAAGGAGGTCATCCATGCCGGCCATCGAGATAAACGATGAACAGATTCTTCGATGCTTGGATCAACTCTCCCCGGAAGGAATAAATGGCGCTGCGACAGCTTCTGATGGGGCTGGAGCGTCTTGACCGACTCGTCGACAAGAATCGCGAACAACTCGAAGCCCTGTGCAGGGCCCGGGGGTAGATTTCGGAATGATGACGGAGGAAAATCGCGAACGATGCGTGGGGCGTGCGCCATGTTGAGCGTCTGAAGTGAGCGGTGAGCATGACTGAGCGGAGTCGGTCTGCTGGAGCGGGCCGGAAAAAAGACTCTCGACCATGTATCTTCTTTTTTAGTCCTGTGGATGCTGGTGTGAAGGAGGGCATGATGCAAACGCAGCTTGTCGAATCGAACCCGTCGATCATGATGGGCAAACCGGTTATTGCCGGAACACGCATCACGGTTGAACTGATACTTGAAAAGCTCGCTGCCGGTGAGTCTCCGGAACAGATTATCGCCGCGCACTCGCGTTTGACCCGGGAAGCCGTTTCGGCAGCCTTGGACTTTGCGGCAAAGGCGCTGCGAGCGGACGTCATTTACCCGACTCCCGATCAGGCTGCATGAGACTCGTCGCCGATGAAGGCGTCGATCGAGCAATCGTCGAGCGTCTGCATGCCGCTCTTACACACTTGGATCACCACGTAAAGCCTGCCATCAAAGAATGGGATCGAATCGTAGACCGCTTGCCGGAGGAGTAAGTGATCCTTCTCCCTGGAGGCCGCCCCGCTCCTTCCTCTGGCTCCCTACCTCCAACCTCTAGCCTCAAACCTCCAACAATTCCCCCCTACAACCTTCCCCTTTATTCCGTTTTGTACAGCCTAACCGGCATCCATACAGATCCTCATCAGTCTGGTAGTTCTAACTCATTGACTATGCAGAGGCTCAGGACAGAGCCACTTGGTCTGAGTCTTGCTCCACCAACCGGGATTGCCGGAAAGAGCCCGGGGGAGAGACCTCCGTACACGCTTACAATTGAGGTTGCAGTTGCGCGAAAACACGAATCAGTTTCATGCCGACCTCAACCTTCACCTTGACCCTCAGAAATCTCGCGGGCCTTTCCAGCATTCTACGATGCCAAACCCGGCCTTCTGCGGAACACGAAGGACTGGCAACAGATCACTTCCTTGTTGCCCATTAAGACCAAATCAGCTAAGTAGTTCCTCGGTGGCGTAAACATTCAGCCACGCGAGCCGGGACAAGCGCGAGTAAGAATAGCCGAAGTAACGACCACCTGACCGAAACCCGAAGAAGCCGAACAACATGATAAAACGCATTGATCTCATCGCCGGAGCCAGGCCCAACTTCATGAAGATCGCCCCGATCATCGACGCGCTGAAGGCAGCGGAGAAGCGGGGAGGGCCGCTGCGCTATCGCTTGATTCATACGGGGCAGCATTACGACCGGGCCATGTCCGGGAGCTTCTTTGAAGAACTCGGCATTCCCGATCCCGATATCAATCTAGAAGTCGGATCCGGCACACAAGCAGAGCAAACCGCCGGAATCATGGTCGCCTATGAAAAGGTCTTACTGAAGGACAAGAGCGATCTCTGCCTGGTAGTCGGCGACGTCACCTCGACCATGGCCTGCTCCATCGCAGCCCGCAAACTCGGCGTGCCGGTCGCCCACGTCGAAGGCGGCATCCGCTCCGGCGATTGGACCATGCCGGAAGAAATCAACCGCGTCGTCACCGACTCCATCACCAACTGGTTCTTTACCACCAGCGAGACGGCCAACGAGAATCTCCGCCGCGCAGGAATCACCGACGATCGCATCTTCTTCGTCGGCAATACCATGATTGATACCCTCTTGAAACAGATGCCACGGTTACGGCCGCCGGCCTGTTGGGACTCGCTCAAGCTGGAGCCGGGAAAGTATTTTGTCATTACTTTGCATCGCCCGGCGAACGTGGATGGAGAGCAACAGTTACTGCAACTCCTCCATGCCATCGCCGAAGGCACCCGTGGTTTACCGGTGGTGTTTCCGGTGCATCCCAGGACGGCAAAGAACCTGCGCGACCTCGATAGCAAGACTCCACAACTCAACTACGTTGATCCGTTAGGCTATCTTGAATTTAACTACCTGGTGAAGCATGCGAAAGGTGTAATTACTGATTCGGGCGGCATCACCGAAGAGACCACGGTCCTCGGCATTCCGTGCCTCACCCTGCGTGACAACACCGAACGTCCGGAGACCATCACCATCGGCACTAATGAACTCATCGGCACCGACCCGAGCAAGCTGCCTCCGGCCTTAGCGCGATTGATGACAGGGCAGTGGAAGAAAGGCGCGATCCCTCCGAAGTGGGATGGAAAGGCGGCGGAGCGAATTGTGAATGAGCTAGAGCGGGTAGTGTAAAGGGATCGTGCGATGTTTCCCTAAAGAGAATTTCGGAGAGAACCCACCCGCCATCATTTCTGGGCCGCCCTTGATCGGCATGACTTAATGCACTTCGTCCAATCCAGTTACCTCAAGCTGCTTGATTATTTTCGTATTTCGAATGCGTTCTCACGGAATGTTGCCCTTCTTTTCTTCTCTAATACCCTTAACAATCTTGCAATGTTCATAGCTAACGTCGCCGTAGCTCGAAACTATAGCCATGAAGAATTCGGGTTATTTTCGATAGCTGCCACGATCGCCCTCACCACCTTCAGCATCTCAGAGTTCGGCATGAACCTCACAATGGTTCGGCTCTATAAGCTTCATATAGAAGAAAAAGAGAAAGCAGCGGCAATCCTCGCCTGCAATCTTTACTTCAAGATAGTTGTAGTTGGACTCTTGATTGGTGTGTCTTTGGTTTTCGGCCACAGCCTCTCACAGCTCTTTGCAAAGACGGCTGATCACAGCCTAATGCTGGGAATAGCACTCACGACTGGTGGGATCCTCGGTTTCTGGAGTTACGCAAAGGGGTTCTTTCAGATCCATGAACAGTTCCAGCAGATCGCCACTCTGACGATAGGATATGCACTTCTTAGACTACTGATGATCGGCGGAATCCTCTCTCTTCCAGCTACCCTTTCCCCTGAACTTCTTTTTGGCATCGTCTACTTGGGACCATTGCTGGTTGTACTTATTTATGGGTACTCCATTATTGGTCGAGCGATTAACATCACCGCGCTTAAGGCAAGAGAGCTTTTTAGCGCACTTCAGGAAAGCCTCAGTTACTCGAAATGGGTAGCTGCCTCTGGGATCTCATTTGTCTTGATTCAACAAAGTACTATCTTCATGACCGCCACCCTTGGCGATCTGAAACAAGTTGCACTCCTGAATGCGGCATTACTATTTACCTCCGTATTTTCTTTGCTTAATGACTCGTGGCAACAAGTAGCCTTTCCAAAAATCGCCGGTTTAACGAAAGACACAATCGCATCATATAGAGCAAGAGTGTTTCAAATACTTCCCTGGTTCTTCTTGTTCTCTATACTGGTGATCGCCTCTCTATCAGTCGTGATGTCGTTCACCCTCGGACCTCAATACGGGGACTCCATTCCACTTTTCTGGGTTACTAGTCTTGGAACCGCAACCACTATCGCATTTGGCTTCTTTTCAATCTTAATGCATTCTATTAATAGGCCACAGATCTCTTTCTATGTAAATCTCTTCACATTGGCAATGGTAGTTTCAATTGGAAGCGAGTTGATGATCAAAATAGGGTTATTAGGGTTGCTCGGTTGGTATGCATTTTCCATAGCCACAGGAGAACTTGTAAAGTCTCTACTTATAAGCAGACTCACACGAGCGCTCTGACGCATCACAAATGCCAGCAAAGTCTAAATCCTGGTTTGGGTCTAGATGACAAGCTCTAAAACCGCCCCTATGTTAGAAAACAATCAGAATTATATGCCCCGCAGCTTCCAGCTAGCTTTGCCGTTGGCTTGCCTTTCAGCCATCGCTTCGATAGCCCATTTACTTTCGACCGATGAATTCTCGGTGCCTATCCTGCTCGTCCTTTGCGGCGGACTTGGATTCTTCTTGGCAAAACTGTTAGAAAACGCTTCTTCCGCTAGCAGCACACTTGCTTCACGTATATTCCTTCTAAGTTATTCTCTAAACGTGCTAGTCGTTTTCGCGCTCTACTATTACTATCTAGCTGATCATGGCACCACATTTTTGGCGACAGAATTGAATCCACATGATGATGCACACTTTCATCACATCGGAACCACAATTGCGAGGGACTGGATTGATGGTACGTCGAGAAGCCAGATACCACTTAAAGGCTATACGTATAAAGGTTACCCTTTACTCCTGGGAGGAATCTATTATTTCGCCAATCTGTTCGGCGATATGAGTCCAATTGCTCCACGTATCGTGAATGCGATGTGCGGCGGTCTCCTGAGTGCGGCAGTGTTTAGTCTAGCGAACTTATCATATAACTCCACCGTTGCTATCAGGGCTGCAATTTTGGCGATCTTCTTCCCTACTTTCTGGCTCTACTCTGGGAACACGTTACGCGACATCATAATTGCACTTCTTGTCACAGTGTCGACAATACTTGTCCTAAAATTGCAGCGCGCTACAACTGGAGTTTCACGACTAACTTTATTTGCAGCATTTGCTTTCGCACTCTTAGGAGTATTCCTCCTTAGGAGCTCAACATTCTTTGCTCTAGTTGCAGCCGTGACTGTCTACTTTGGCGTATTCGCTAAGAGCCTCCTTTCAAAAGCGCTTCTCGTTGGCACTTCACTAATATTGTTAGCGGTCGGATTTCTTTATGGAAAAGAACTTGGTGCGCCCCCACCTGAGAGCTTGCTGGGGCAGCCTGACCACTACACTGAAATGGTAGTGACAAGCGCATCTAAAGAGTCTTTGGCTATACGCTACATATATAAGGCGCCCGCATATCTATTCCTACCTCTTAACGCAGTCTATACAGCATTTGCCCCGGTCCCTCCGATCAAGAGCACTTATCTTCCTCACGTTATTGAGGGACTTGGAGCTATTGTGTGGTACTTCTGCATTCCTTTCTGGGCACTTGGTATGTACTACGGCCTACGGAGCAGGCAATCGATACTGCCTGTACTCGTTACACTTGTCCTTTTCGTGGCGATTGCAACCATAGCTGCGAGTGCGCGACACAAAACCCTGTTTCAGGGACTGGCACTTGTGCATGTGGCCGAGGCATCTATGCGCTTGACGGGGCGAGTAATGTCAATCAATTTATTGGTTTCATTAATACTATGCGTGCTAGCGGTTATATATATGTTCCTTAAGTTCTAACTGCGACGGCTTAGATAGTCCTAGGCATAGGTAGTGAGTCTAGTAAGTGGTCCAACCCTTCATTCAATCTAGGGGATACTGATAATGAATGGTGATATACCATGACAATTAGGCTAGCCATGGTATCAACATTTCCGGAGGCTCCGAGTATCGTTCGCGGAGGCGTCGAAAGCGTAGCGTACTGTTTAACTGAAGGCTTACGATCCCTCAATGAATTCGAAATACACATCATTGCACCTTGCTCAAAACACAAACCAGGAATCGAGCAGCGTGATGGAATGACTTTACACTGGTTGCAGGCGGATAAGCTTCCAGGCTTTATCAGTTACTGGACTTCATTCCGCAAAGCGATTCATCGTTGCCTGAATGAAATCAAGCCAGACATTACACACTTCCAAGGCAGCGGCGGATGGACGCTGGGATACAATGCCCCATACGTATTCACCATACACGGCATTGCAGAACGAGACATTCTTTTTCAGGGCGGGCCCATGCTATCGATTAGGAAGAACACCATTGCGCTTATCGAACGACAGGGGCGGAAGCGGTCGCCCCATACTATTTTAATTAGCCCTTATGTCTCAAAGGAGCTTGGCAGTCAGATTGGTGGGAAACAGTGGAACATCGACAACCCAGTCACAGATGATTTCTTCAAGGTCCAAAGAGCGCGCACGGGACCGCGCATTCTTTATGTAGGAAGAATTAGTGAGCGTAAGAACGTGATCGGATTGCTCCGGAGCTTTTCTCAACTGCTGAGGATTCAACCATCAGCTCACCTGCTCCTTGCAGGAGACGCAGAAGAACCAGGCTACAGAATTCGCTGCATGGAATGCGTGAGAAAGCTTGGAATGGAAGAGAATGTTCAGTTTCTTGGGAATGTGGATAGACCAACACTTCTTGAGCAATTATCTCGCGCAAGCTGCTTGATCCTTATCTCCAAGCAGGAGACCGCACCAATGATAGTGATGGAGGCCATGGCTGCTGGTGTGCCAGTAGTCGCATCCAATATCTGCGGCCTTCCTTACATGATTGACGATGGGAGAACTGGCTATCTGGTTGATCCCAGCAATGAAGCGGAAATAGTCGATCGGCTCTTGAAGTTGCTCTCAAACCCTGTGTTATCAGCTCAAATGGGTGAGGCTGCCCGGGAGGTCGCCTACGAGCGATTTCACGCAAACGTGATCGCACAGAAGACTCTTGCAGTGTATCGGGAAGCCTTAGGCCAGTAAGGATACGTCAATGAACATTTCTTCAGCTATTCCATGGCTGCTCGCGATACAGCAGAGATTCGCCTTTGGCAACAACTCTCTGAGCAGAATACCTTCCCACACCTTTACTACATTAACTACATTCTGCTGGATCGCGGCTTTATCTGACCCGGCCTTCGCCAAGGATCTTGCTATTGGCAAATCCTACACTTTTGACCCTATACCCAACTATGCCCTCACACGGGACGAACAAGATTCGAAACAACTTACCGATGGAGAATATACGATCGGGCGGTTCTGGACATCGAAAACTACCGTAGGGTGGCAGGAGACCGGTCCTATTAAGATTGAAATCGACCTGACCAAGCCCTCTACTGTAAGTAAAATTTGCATTAATACTGCCCGTGGGATTCATGCCGCTGTCTCGTTTCCGGAACGCGTAGAAATGTTTTTATCGCTAGACCATGCTAGCTATGCATATGCGGGAAACTTGATGCGGGGACAAGATCATGGAGACGGTGATTATTCAGTAAAAACGTTTTGCTCAAAAGTAGTTTCGATCGACGCTCGGCACGTGTGGATATTCATCCATCCTAGAGGTCCATTTACATTCGTTGACGAGATTAGGATATTCGGGGCGGACGGACGTTCAAGCGCTAGAACCGACTATGCTTTGCAACGAGAGAACGTTCCAGAAACTGACAAACAACTTTCCCAGATCGGAACTTCAGCAAGCAGCTTATCCTTTGCATCTCATCGTCTCTTGGCGACCTTAGAAAAGTGGACAACAAGAGGAGTCCCTCCTACCGCCTCGATCAACCACATTCGCGCACTCGTCTCACGCCTTGACAACGACTCTTTTGCTGATGAAGCGGAAATACAATCACTTGAAAAAGACATACGCTTGTCTCACACGGCTGCTCTTAGAGAAAAGTATAAAGAACCTATTGTGATTTGGCGCGATCATCCGTGGGTAGGCTTTACAGCTTTAGACACCCCCACCATACAGCAAACAAATTTGGGATGGTGGACGCTCGATCTTCTGAAGCGAGGTACGTACTCTGAAACCATAAACCTCACGAACGCGTCAGCGACTCCACAGACAATACACGTTGCGGCACAAGTCGATTCGGCTGGGCACACCGCCCCAAGTGTCACGCTGCTAGAAGCACGCCCCATTTACACAGCGGGGGGTCAAGTTCGTGCGGACCCTCTCGTTCCTCTACACTCTGGAGAACTCGCTCTTAACCCAGGTGAGTCGAAGCAAATCTGGCTATCTATTTCTGCGCAAGATGCAGGACCCAACACATTTCCAGGAGTAATCACCTTTGACGCTCACACTGGCACTTCTTGGACCGCGACAGTGCCTTTCCACATTCGAGTCTGGTCAGCAGAAATGCCTCTACGCCAAAATGTTATGGTGACAAATTGGGCATACTTAAATTGGCGGCCCATTGAGAACAAACAAGATAAAGCCGTCCAAGACCTTGTAAGTCACCACACTAACCTTTTCGCTCTTCACCCTGCACATCTTCCCTGGCCAAGAATTTCCAAGGACCGCTGGAGCATTGATTACACAGAATTCGACAAAGTAATTGATCGTTATCAGAAGACAGACCGTTTTCTATTCTTCTTGGGCTTCAATGATACACGGCTCCGAACCTTAAAGGGCGCAGCACCATTCAACACCCAAGAATGGGAGATGCTATTTACCAGATGGATAGCGGACTGGAGCAAACACCTATTGAGCAGGGGAATTGGCTATGAAAGCTTTTTCTTTTATCCGGTTGACGAGCCAAATAGTGCAGAACAAGAAGGTGTCCTGTATGAGACGGCGAGATTAATCAAAGGTGTAAACCCTAATCTGCAAACATACACTACACACACTGGTGCACCGACAGCCAACATTAGCCGACTTGTACCCGTAATAGATATTTTTCAAGTTCTCGTGAACCAGCTATCTGGCCCCTTTGCTAAAGCTGTCAAATCATCTAAGCGGGAGCTGTGGTCATACAGCGCTGGCGGTGGCGGCAAGGATGGAGACCCATTAGGGTTCTATCGCAGCCAGGCATGGAGGGCATTCCAAGTAGGCGCTACAGGGATCGGTTTTTGGGCCTATGCTGATACTGGGCCGATTGGCACTGCCTGGAATGACATTGACGGAACGCGGCCTGACTACTCTGTAATTTATGAGGGAGAAAACACCATCATTACTAGTAAGCGTTGGGAGGCATGGCGCGAAGGCGTTGAGGATTACGAGCTCCTCGTGCAGGCGAAACAAAAGCTAAATAACAATTTGGAGCAGACCGAATTTTGGCGTAAGCTTGACGAAGTTGTTGAACAACCAACTAATTACCAGAAACTGCTATCAGCAAGGCGCTGGATGCTCGACATAGCCTCCAGATAACACATGTCCTTTGGGATCCAATAGATTGTCGGGTTGCAACATTTGCGAAAGATAGACGTTGATTTGGCAGCCAGGTAACCCCGCCCTTCATAGATAGAGGGGCAGAGCTTGATAATAACCATGCAGAAACATATCAAGAAGAAGAGAAGCTTGTTGGAATTTGCGAAGCAACTCGGGATTATCAACCAAGAGAGCGCGACACAAGAGTTGCTCCACGCCACAGGCTCAGTAATTGTACCTCAGCAGGACATTGCCCTATGGTATTTAGACAAAGTCATGGCTGCAACCATGCCAGGAATCGTGCCCAACATCTTTGGAAGCTCCTACTGTAAAATTGTAACAAGCCGACTTTCCGACAAGACCGCAACTACAAGAACTCGAACATTTAATTCGCCAGTAAAAGGCCTTTACTGAGCATGGTCCTATACCTTTTGGCATTACCTGCAAAGGTATTAGTCTTCTACAGCAAGCTGTATAGGCGCATTCATATGGCACTATTGCGGCCATTGTTTTGCAGACACGGAAGGAATTTTCGCTTCGATCCCTCTGGGTCTTATTCATACGCAACTATCACTGTTGGTCATGATGTATTCATCGGAAAGGGAGCAGTTCTTACCTCCGCCCGTGGGATCACCTTAGGGAGTAAAGTAATGATCGGGCCCGGAGTGATGATAATCGGCGGAGACCATAACATCGAGGTCGTTGGGCAATATATGTGCGATGTCTCAAACAAAGGACCGAAAGACGATCTACCTATTGAGATTAAGGACGATGTCTGGATTGGAGCAGGCGCGATCATCCTTAAAGGTGTAACCATCGGTCGAGGAGCAGTGGTTGGGGCTGGAGCCGTGGTTACACGAGATATTGATCCTTATTGCATCGCAATTGGTGTGCCTGCGAAAGTTTTAAGAAAAAGGTGGGATGAGGCCACCATTCGCAATCACGAAGCACTACTTACTAAGAACAAAATAGTGAACCAATAATGCCAAAACACAAAGTTATAATCGCAGGTGGCTATCCACCTCCTTTCGGAGGCATTACAGTTCATATCCAGCGCCTAGCGAATATCTTGAATCGGCACTATAAGGTGACGGTAGTTGACTTCTATGGTAAATCCAGCGCCACTGAGACACCCCAACACGCCATAGAATTATATCGATTTAAGAGTTCTTCACTACGCGCCATGATCCGTGTCCTTCGTAAACTGTTTTTCGGATATGGAATTGTACATTTACATGTCTCATCCGGAAGCAACGTGCTTCGCATACTGCCCTTCGTAGCAACAAAGATTTCAAAGAAACTGCTGCTCACAATACACGGGGGAAGCTTCACTGCCAGACTATCTGAGAAAAGCCCACTCTCCAGAACTTTGCTGCGTTGGACGCTGCATTTCTTCGACCGAATAATCTTAGTTAATCCAGAACAACAAAAAGCTATTGAAGGGCTTCGCATCCCGTCGAGCAAGATTGCAGTTATTCCCGCATACATTAGGGTAGAGGGAGGGGCATCGCGAAGCCTCGCCGAGAAACTCGCGGAAATCCGATCAGGAAACGAAGTCGTTTTGATTTCCTCTGGGTTCGGCCTTCCGCATTACGGTTACCATGAAATCATTCAAGCCTTGGCACGAACATACCAAGACAAGAAAATTGCTCTGATTCTGGCGCTATACAACTCATTTGACAGCCAATATCTCAATGAACTGAACGATCTTGCGGCAACAATGGAGCACTTAGAGTATGTCGTCCTGCAAGATACCCACCCCGACGAATTTAACTACATGCTAGGGCAATGCGACACGTACATTCGGGCAACAACTATGGATGGGGATTCCGTCGCAGTAAGGGAAGCTCTACAGCATGGATTAAAAGTTATTTGTTCGGATTGTGTTGCAAGACCAAGTGGCACAGCCCTCTTTCGCTGTAAATCCGTGGAAAGCCTATCAGAACAGCTGCGGGTGGCAAACGACTCACTAGGCCAGAAGGTGCAGCCGCAACATGACAACGCTAAAGAATTGATGGATATCTACCAAACAGTATGCCACTCGAAGCCATAGGCAGCCTCTTAGGATATTGCCTACTATTTCTTGGCCTCTATAGCCCCATCGAAAAGCGAGGTAGCCTTGGCCTACATAAGCACAAGAAACGGTTGCTGCCGACCCATAGATGCCATCCATTAATTCAAGAATCACAAACCCGTATCGAAATAGCGCATACGATGTCGACATTTTAAGATATCCTGGGATTATCCTTAACCCACGTGGGTTACATCTGGGAGCGAGAATATCAATGAAACAGATTTTACAAAATCTTGCATCCGGCGAAACCAACCTCGCTGACATTCCTAGCCCTAAGGTCAGGGAGGGTCACCTTCTGATCCAAACCTCACGATCACTGGTGTCAGCAGGTACCGAGCGCATGCTGGTGGATTTTGGCAAGGCCAACTTCATCGAGAAAGCTCGTCAGCAACCTGAGAAAGTTCGAATGGTGCTGGACAAGGTGAAAACTGACGGGATCATGCCCACGCTGGAAGCGGTCCGGAACAAACTTGATCAACCACTGCCTATGGGCTACTGCAATGTTGGCACGGTGCTCGAGGTGGGAGCCGGGGTCACGGGATTCTCCATGGGCGACCGGGTGGCATCCAACGGCAAACACGCGGAAGTTGTCTGCATCCCCAAGAATCTTTGCGCCAAAATCCCGGACGCCGTGAGCGATGAAGCCGCCGCGTTTACCGTGATCGGAGCGATCGGATTGCAGGGGATTCGCCTGGTTCAACCCACACTGGGCGAAACAGTCGTGGTGACCGGCCTCGGATTAATCGGATTGATGACGGTGCAGCTTCTCCGGGCGCATGGCTGCCGGGTGCTCGGGTTAGACTACGATACCAGCAAACTCGACCTGGCAAGGAAACTCGGAGCAGAAACAGTAGACCTCAACCAGAATGCCGATCCCGTCATGGCCGCGATGGCCTTCTCTCGCGGCCGTGGTGTGGATGCGGTGATCATCACGGCCTCCACGAAGAGCAATGAGCCGGTCCATCAGGCGGCGCTGATGTGTCGCAAGCGGGGACGGATCGTGCTCATTGGAGTCACAGGCCTAGAGCTCTCGCGCGCCGACTTCTACGAAAAAGAACTCAGCTTCCAGGTGTCCTGCTCATACGGGCCGGGGCGATACGATACCCGCTACGAGGACGAGGGCCAGGATTATCCCTTCGGCCTCGTTCGCTGGACAGAGCAACGAAACTTCGAGGCAGTTCTCGACATGCTGGCAGATGACCGCCTGGAGACCGAACCGCTCATCTCCCATCGCATTCCGTTCGATCAGGCCGTCACTGCTTATGACCTTATTTCAAGCCGAGCCCCCTCGCTTGGAATCATCCTGCAATATCCCGAATCCGACAAGGCTTCCCAGCCTCGACTATTGGCCCGTACCATCCAGCTTTCGGAGACGACACCATCTGGCCGCCATCCCGGCGCACCGGTCGTGGGCTGTATCGGAGCAGGCAATTATGCGACACAAGTCCTGCTACCGGCCTTCACAAGCACCGGGGCCATTCTGAAATCGGTCGTGAGCAGTACCGGAGTCAGCGCCGCTCACGCCGGGCGCAAATTCGGATTTGCGGAGGTTTCAAGCGACAGCAAGAGTGTGATCGAGAGCCCTGATATCACGACAATTGTGATCGCGACCAGACATGACAGCCATGCGAAGCTTGCCTGCGCGGCGCTGAAAGCCGGCAAACATGTCTTTGTCGAGAAACCTCTGGCCATTACGCGCGAAGAATTGGAAACAATCATACAAACCTATGAGGCGGCATGCCTGAAGAAGGAAGGAACACCTCCTCTCTTAATGGTCGGATTCAACCGCCGCTTTGCTCCCCAGATCCAGAAAGTGAAACGCCTGCTCAATGGAGTCAGCGACCCAAAAACATTTGTCATGACGGTCAATGCAGGCAATATTCCCACCGAACACTGGACCCAGGACCGGATGATTGGCGGAGGGCGAATCATCGGCGAAGGTTGCCACTTCGTGGATCTGCTTCGTTTCCTGGCAGGATCTCCGATTGTTTCCGTTCAGGCCATGATGATGGGAGCTGCTGCTAGAGGAACGAGTCGGGACGATAAGGCAACGTTCACGATTGAATTCGCAGACGGGTCATTCGGAACCGTCCATTATCTCGCGAACGGGCATAAGTCGTTTCCAAAGGAACGTCTCGAAGTCTTCTGCGGTGGCCGGATACTCCAACTGGATAACTTCCGTAAGCTTCAGGGCTACGGATGGCCCGGCTTCAAAAAGATGAACCTCTGGCAACAGGATAAGGGGAATGCGGCCTGTGCCGCCGCTTTCATTCAAGCGATTCGGGAGGGAACTCCCTCGCCGATTCCATTCCATGAACTCGTGGAGGTGTCGCGCGCCACCTTCGATATCATGGACTCTCTGGCATAAGCTCCACACAGCCCATGAATCGGCTACTCCTATACGCGAGGACGGTAAAGCATCTTCGCTCCTCACAGATGCTGTATTTCGTCCGGCGACGACTGCTTCCCTCTCACGCATCACTCCGCACAGCCTCAGACCTTCGACTTCGTCCAGGCATCCATATGGCGACAGCTATCCATCCCGATGCCCCCATGCAATCTGATTCACATTTTAGCTTCCTCGGGCGTTCACAACAGTTTGAGTCTGGGAAACTCGGGTGGGCCGGCAAGGACATGCCGAAGCTTTGGCGATACAACCTGCACTATTTCGACTATCTCCAGCACCCTCAGCGTTCAATCGCAAATAAGTCTCACCTGATCTCTGATTGGATCGCGCACAATCCGCAAGGAACGGTAGACGCCTGGGAGCCCTACACAGCCTCACTGAGAATCGTGAACTGGGTCAAATTCTTTCTGTCACTGTCTACGACTTCTCTTGACCGGAATCATTTAGAGGAGGGAGGCACAAAAGGGGAGTTTCCTGCAGGGCTGAACCCCGAATGGCTCAGAAGTCTTTACCAGCAAGCGCTGTGGCTTGAGCAGAACATCGAATATCACATCCTGGCCAATCACTATCTCAAGAATAGCGTGGCGCTGTTCTTTGCCGGGGCCTATTTCCAGGGAGTGGATGCTGACAGGTGGCTCAAGAAAGGGGTGCAGATCCTGCGCGAGGAATTGGACGAACAGTTCCTTGCAGACGGCGGGCACTTCGAGCGAAGCCCGATGTACCATTCGATATGCGTGACGGATTATCTCGACGTGTTGAATCTCGCCCGCAACTCACAGGGAGTGCTATCCCCGGAGGATCAGGCCAGATTCGCAGAGAGAATGACAAGCAGCCTCGATTTTCTAAGCGACATGTGTTTACCCGACAAGGAGATTGCTCTTTTCAACGATTCCGCTTTCGGAATCGCCCCAACTCCCAAACACATCTTCGACTATGCCAAGAAGGTGATCGGGTATGAGCCGCCCGTGAGACATTCAGGCCTGACTATTCATAGCCACGCAGCGAGCGGCTACTTTGTCTGCCACAACGATCAGGACGCGATCATCATCGACGGCGGATCCATTGGCCCTGACTATCAACCGGGACACGCGCACTGCGATACCCTCAGTTTTGAATTGGCTATCGAGGGGCGGCGAGTCATCGTCGATAGCGGTGTCCACGACTACGAACCAAGCCGGGAACGCGCCTATGCCCGGAGCACCAAAGCCCACAATACGGTCGTGGTCGACGGGGGGGAACAATCGGAAATCTGGGGAGTCTTTCGCGTGGCACGGAGGGCCAGGCCGCTTGACGCCCGGATCGAGCGGCGGCCTGATGGATCAGTTTGGTTCACCGGCGCTCACGATGGGTACACGAGGCTTAAGGGAAGGCCGATCCACACGCGAAGCATCGCATATGATGGGAAAGAAACCTGGATTATTGAAGACCGGCTTGAAGGAAGCGGAGCTCACCGGATGGAAAGCTACTTGCATATCCACCCGGACTATCATGTTGAGAAGAATGGGGCCTCCTTTCACATCACTGAAGCAAACGGGAAGACTATTGCGATGATAGAGCCTGCGGAAGCTAACCCGGTGAAGATCGAAAGGGGATCATATTTCCCGGAATTCGGTCGGAAATATGAAAACGATGTGATGGTTTTCTGCTGTGCAGGAGTCGCTCCTCTCCGTCTCAGCTACCGTATCGCCAAGAAAACGGCCCTCAATCAATAGGACAACGATCCCCTATGCGAATTCTGTTTCTTTCACATTACTTTCCTCCTGAAGTGAACGCGCCGGCCTCCCGCACCTACGAACACTGCAAACAGTGGGTCAAAGACGGGCACGAGGTCACGGTCGTGACCTGCGCGCCGAACCATCCGCGCGGGACGGTCTATGAAGGCTATCGTAACAAATTCTTCCAGCGGGAAAACCGTGACGGCATTCAGGTCGTGCGGGTTTGGACCTATGTCACTCCCAATGAAGGATTTCTGAAGCGGACGCTGAATTATCTTTCGTATATGGCAGCCGCGATATTCGTGGCACCGTTTCTCTCACAGTGTGACGTCGTGCTCTCCACATCCCCCCAGTTTTTTAACGGACTGGCAGGCTATCTCGTCAGCCGCATGAAGCGAGCCCCCTGGATTCTGGAGATTCGCGACCTGTGGCCGGAATCGATCGTCGCCGTAGGCGCCATCACCAATCGCCCGATCATCCGCTTCCTTGAGGGCCTTGAACTCTTTGCTTATCGCAAAGCGGATCACCTGGTCGTCGTCACCGACGCCTTTAAGACCCACATGCTGACCAGAGGAATCCCGGAGCAGAAGGTGACGGTAGTCAAGAATGGCGTGGACTTTTCCCTCTACAAAAAGCCGTTGGCAGATTCCTCAGAACTGTCCAGGCAATTGAGGCTCGAAGGAAAGTTCGTCGCCTCATACGTCGGCACTCATGGCATGGCGCATCATCTGGAAACGGTCTTGGAGGCCGCCCAGATATTAGCCGAATGGAAGGACCTCGTCTTTCTGCTTGTCGGAGATGGCGCAGAACGAAACCGCCTTCTTGCCATGCGGGATGAGATGAAGCTTCAGAATGTGGTCATGCTCGATCAGCAGCCGAAAGAGCGCATGCCGGACTTGTGGTCTCTGTCGAGCGTGAGCCTTGTCCTTCTCAAGAAATCCGACCTCTTCAAAACGGTCATTCCCTCTAAGATCTTCGAGAGCATGGCGATGGAGAAACCCATCATCCTAGGAGTTGAAGGGGAGAGCGCCGAACTCGTGATGTCATCAGGCGGGGGAGTCTGTATCGAACCGGAGAACGGGAAAGCCCTCGCGGACCAGGTCTTGAAACTGTCTCAAGATCCCGCGCGATGTCGCGCACTCGGCACAAGCGGCAGGCACTCTGTGCTGGCGCATTTCGACCGCCAGGTCCTGGCGAGGAAGCTGACCGATGTCATGCAACGAGTCGTGAGCAAGGATTGAGCTGGGAAGAACGTTGAGGGCTGATGTTCCACATTTTATAGTCTGTGCTCTTTACCTTTCCTCCGGTCTCTAGCCTCACACTTCCCCCCAATACACGTATTTCGCTAGACTAAGTTTTTTCTTGCATAGACCGGTTTAATGTCATAAGGTTTTTAAGAACGTCGTGGAAGTGAGCTGCTTTATCCTCTGCACGGGTTTCCGGCTTCTTCGTTCGGCAGTAAAAAACTACATAGCTGAACTCTCTCCTCAGATACCCCAACCGGCATCTGCGGAGAAGCCGTTTCAGCTAAGAATTGTTATGTCAGTGAACCACAACTGAAGTATGGAGGTGTCTTATGAAGCAAATTAGTATGCGAATCGGATTGGGAGTTATCTTGTGCGGCTTGCTCGCCAGCCCGGCCACGGCAGCGCTCATCACGTACAACTTCACCGGCGATGTGGGTCACGTCCACTCTCAATTGTCGTCATCGTTCAGCACAAGCTCGAGTCCAACAGCGATGTCTGGGTTTGTGACGCTTAACACAGCCGACACAAATCTCAACACCAAGGTGGGCAACTATACCGTCACCAATTTCAACGTGACCATCGGCGGCTACACTGCGACCATGGGAACATCCGGTCTGGTCGAGATCAAGGATGGGACACCAGGTCTTGATAGAGTGACTGGGACCATCAATGCACCTAATGGCCCTATTGTGAATTTCTTAGCACCAAGACTATTCGACGTTCAGTTGCGTGGACCGGCCAACACATTCAGCGGCGACGCCTTGCCGACTACCGCGCCGAGCATTTCAGCCTTTACCAACTTCAACCGCTGGCGCCTGGTCTTTGGTCCTGGCGATGGGAAAGTGGTTCGTGGAACACTGACTTCCCTAACGGCGGTGCCGTTGCCGGCGGCGGTCATTCTGTTCGGCGCAGGTCTCGTCGCCTTGGCCGGTCTCGGAGCGGGGAGCTGGCGGCAGCGGAATACCAGACTCATCGCCTAAGTGACATCGGAATAGGCTTCATAGAACAGCCGGCGCGAAAGCGCCGGCTGTTCTGTTTTGCGCCCCCTCATCTCACCGCAAATGTGCATATCCATTACCGATCTGCGTACATTCTGTGCCGGTTGTGACTTGATTCAGGATTGAACCCTCCTCGTAGGTTCCTGCGCACAACCATCCCAAGCGGTCCGACCTTAGCCTTAATCTCAACCTTCCCATTCAGGAAAATGGCAAGTGAGGTTGGGAGCGCTTCTCAATCATTCTGACTTAGGATGTGCGGAGATACTTGGTCCAATCGAGGGTCTGCAACCGGAGAGTCGGTTTCATCGCCTCGAAGTCAGCATCGCAGTGAATCAAGGTCACCTCGTGTTTCATCGCGGTCGTCGCGATCAGACAATCTGCTGCTGAAGGAGACACGCCGTGCCTTCTGAGACTCCCAGCCAGGTCCCACGCAATCTCCCACCACTCCGGGTTGAAAGGGAGCCGTGGCACCGGAGCAAACCATTGGAGGAGAGTAGAGGGCTGCTGGGACTTGACCAGCCCTGTCATCAGTTCAAGAAGGATCCACTCCGTGACGGCCGTCTGTCCCTCGATGATTAACGGTTTAAGTCTGGCCTGGATCTCGGCGTTCCCCGCCGGACGAAGCGCATGGATCCAGATAGAACTGTCAACGAGATACATGGGAAGGTCGTTTATGCCGTTGGGAGCGGAGTTGGCCGGGCGTCAGGTCGAGTGGAATGGTGCCCAGCGCATTGGCTAGCTTCTCCAGCTGGCTGCGCTGAATGACCGTGCGCAGGCTCGCCTCCACCGTGCCTTTGATCGTGTCTGTGCCTAGCATCTTCTGTGCTTCACGTAAGAGTTTCTGATCAATCTCAACCGTTGTCTTCATATCGACGTCCCTCCGTTCCCAGGCGAAGACTGCCCATACAATACCCTTCACCTATATGGGTGTCAATTGAAGAAACACCCATATCGTAGCATCATGGTATCTGAAATTGGGCAAGAGACGGGGGCACAGAATTCCCGGCAAGCCATCCATCTCGCCCGTCACGGTGAATTGAGGGACATCGAAGGAAAACACTGTACCTATACTTATCTACTACCGATCTGCGTACATTCTGTGCCGGTTGTTGCCCGATTCAGAATTGAACCCTCCTCGTAGGCTTCTGCACACAACGGTTCCAAGCGGCTCATTTTCACCCTCTGCATTTCCAATACGTTAGCTCCTTCCAGCCATGGCCTGGCTCTTGCTGAACCCCCTGGCTGTGCGCATGTACCACCTCTACAAGGAGTCTGACTTTATGCAGAAGAACAAACAGTCGACGATCAAAGGGCTTTTCCTGCCGGCGATCGCGCTGTGTTCCCTGGTCCTATCAGGGAACGTGGCCCAAGCAGCGCTGGTGAGCTATTCCTTCACAGGAGGAGTCAGCAGCATCAGCGGAGCGCTGCTCTCGCCCACGATGAACCTGACTTCACCCGTGACGGGGTCGTTCGAATTCGACAGTGCCACGGGCGGGGTAGGCGGCAATTATCCCGGCGCCGTGAAAGCTATGACTGTCGCCATCGGCGGCTATAGCTCGTCGTTCGCCCCCGGAGCCAATGCTGTCACCATTTCTCAGAACGGCAATCTGGGCGGCGGACTCACCGGAGACCGTTGGAAGCTGGTGACTGCGGCGATGGGCCTGCCGGTGAATGGCTACACCCCGCTCAGCTTCGATCTCCATCTGGATCGGGAAGGCGGCGGGTTGTTCGGCAATACCACCCTGCAAAATCCGCCGAGCTTGAGCTCCCTCACGGCCACCAGATGGCGCCTCATCTTTGAGAACGCCGACGGGCACATCGTGACGGTGCGCGGTGCGATCAACAGCCTGACCGCCGTGCCGTTGCCGGCCGCCGTGTTCCTCTTTGGAGCAGGGCTCATCTCGCTGGTCGGTCTCGGCGCAGGAGGCTTGAGAAACCTCCGCGGCACTCAGCAGGCCTAGGCTCATCGCCATGAGCACAGACATGGGCTTGGCGCCCCGTCACAGGGACACGCCAAGCCCTTTGTCTATCCGAAGTCGGTTTGAGGCTAGAAGCGTGAGGAACGTTAGAGGCGGATGGCTGGAGGCGTGAAGAAAAGTTGGAGGGCCCACTGCAGGTGATTCAAACCTCAGACCTCCAACCGCCGCCCTCCAACAAGCTCGGCCGCGATAAATGATTGCATATACTCAGCGCCGATTGATGGTCAAAATAGATCACAGTTGGGAAACTACGTACATGCCCTCTGAAATTCTACTAAGAAGGTTGCCTTACAACAGTCAATCTGGTATCCAGATAGATATCCTCTACGCGGTCACTCTGCTGTAGATCCATCACATCGGGCGCATCGTTATGAGCAGCAAGCTTTTACTAGGCTTCAGCGGAGTTCTTGCCACAGTTTCACTGGGCTACCTCTACTTTGAGAGCCTGGTGTTTCTGTTCAACCATTGGATCGGGAGCGACGACTATAGCCACGGCATGTTCGTCCCTCTCATCAGCCTCTTTCTCATCTGGCAATCGCGGCACCGCATCGCTGCCGCGGGCATCGCCGGTTCCTGGTGGGGCATGGCCATTGTCCTCGCGGGCCTCTTATTGTATCTGGTCGGGGAACTCGCCACGCTTTATGTGCTTCAGCACTTCTCCCTCTGGATTGTGCTCGTGGGACTCGTGATCGGCGGGATCGGCCTTCAGGCTAGTCGTACGATCGCCTTTCCTCTTGGTTATTTGCTGACCAGTATTCCGCTGCCCACGTTCTTATACGCCGGTCTGTCGAGCCAACTGCAGTTGTGGTCATCGGCGCTCGGGGTCGGCTGTCTGCAACTCGTCGGCGTCACGGCTTTCCGTGAAGGGAACGTGATCGATCTGGGCCCGGTGCAGCTCCAAGTCGTGGAGGCCTGCAGCGGAATCCGCTATCTGCTCCCCCTGACCTCGCTGGCGCTGCTCTGCGCCTATCTGTTCAAGGATCGGATGTGGAAACGCATCGTACTTGTCCTCTCGTCGATCCCGATCTCGATCCTGGTGAACGGGTTTCGCATCGGCATGATCGGCGTGCTCGTCGAATGGTACGGGCAGGAGGCATCCGAAGGCTTCGCCCATCTCTTCGAAGGCTGGGTCCTGTTCATGGCCAGCCTTGGCCTGTTGATTCTGGAAATGTGGGTCCTGGCCAGGATCGGATCGGATGGTCGATCCGTATCTCTTCAAGACCGATTCACGTGGAGTGGAGACAGGGTTGAGGTTAGAGGTATGAGGTCTGAGGCGCGCATTAAGACGTCAGAGGTCCGCGGTTTAAGTCCTGAGACAATGGCCACTCACGTCCAACCTCAAACCTCAAGCCTCCAACAATCTTCCATTCCCTCTAACCTCCAACCTTCAGCCTCAAGCCCTCTCCGCCCCTCTAACCTTCGGCCTTTTACCTCCAACACTGTTTTGCTCGGACCCGCCTACCTCTTCAGCGTGGCGCTCTTGATTCCCGTGGCATTCGCCTCGTCCTTCCTCGGCCAGAGAGTAGAAGTCCCGCCTGACAGAGCGTTGTTCGTCGATTTCCCTATGCACATCGAAGAATGGACCGGCACATCCTTGTCGCTGGAGCAGCAGTACATCGACGCGCTGCGGTTCGACGACTACGTGTTGGCGGAATATCGCCATGGCGGCAGCCAGCCGGTGACGTTCTACTCGGCCTACTACCGATCGCAGCGAAAAGGGCAATCGGCCCATTCTCCGCAGAGCTGCCTCCCCGGCGGCGGATGGGAAATCTCCTCGATCAAAAACTTGGCGTTCGCTCCGGTGCCCGGCATGGCGCAGCAGCTCCATGCCAACCGCGCCGTCATCGAGAAGGGCAATCAGAAACAAATCGTCCTGTACTGGTTTAAACAGCGGGACCGCATTCTCACCAGCGAGTACCTGGTGAAATTCTATTTATTCTGGGATGCCCTCCTGCGCGCGCGAACCGACGGAGCGCTGGTGCGTATCGCCTCTCTTGTCGGGCCGGGCGAAACCGAAGAGATGGTCGATCAACGGATGCGGCAGTTCGTATCAGCCATGCAACCCGAGTTGAACCGGTATGTGCCGGATTGATGAGATGTTGGAGGTTAGGGGAGAACGCATTGAAAGTTGGAGGTTTGAGGTTGGACGTTAGAGGCTCCGGATTCCCATCTGGCCTCCAATCTCACACCTTTAGCCTCAGGCTATTAAGACTATGACTAGCGAACTTTTTTTCAGCTTCATGACCTCGCTGCTCATCTGCATGGCGTTGATTCCGCCGTTGCGGATGCTGGCTGACCGGTTCCATTTTATGGATCAACCGGGCGAACGCAAGGTGCATCAACACCCGGTTCCCCGAGTGGGAGGCATTGCCTTCGCGGCGGGCGCCTGCGTCAGCATCGCCTGGTGGGCGCCGAAAGATATCACCACGCTGTCGGTACTCCTGGGCGGATTGATCATCCTGGGATTCGGCGTCTGGGATGACCGGGTGGATCTTGGCTATCGCCCCAAACTGCTTGGACAACTCCTGGCCGCCCTCGCAGTCATTCTCATCGGAGGCATCCGTTTCGAGAGCATGCCGTTCCTCCTCGATGCCGAGCTGCCGCTGTGGGTGAGCATCCCTGTCACGGTCTTGTTCCTCGTGGCCGTCTCGAACGCAGTCAATCTTACTGACGGCCTCGACGGATTGGCCGGGGGACTGTCTTTCCTCACGCTCTGCGGAATCGCGTATCTTGCGCATCTCTCGAACGACTCGCTGGTGCTCTTGCTGGCCGTTCCCTTCATGGGAGGGCTCCTGGGCTTCCTGCGATACAATACCTATCCGGCCAGAATTTTCATGGGAGACGGCGGCAGCCAGCTGCTCGGATTCATGATGGGGGTCCTGGCGATTCTCCTGACCGATTCCGCCAGAGGCCCGTTCAGTTCTTCGCTTTCGCTCTTTCTGCTGGGCCTGCCGTTCCTGGATACGCTGGGCGTGTCGGCTCAGCGTCTGGCCGAAGGACGATCGCCGTTCGTCGGAGACCGTACCCACATTCACCACAAACTCATGGCGATGGGCCTGCACCACTACGAAGCCGTCACGGCCATTTATGGGATCCAGGGTCTCATGGTTGCCTCGGCCTATTTCCTGCGCTGGCAATCGGATATCTTGATCATCCCTCTGTACCTCGGACTGGCCGGCATCGTCCTGGCTCTGTTTATCGCCGCAGGCCGGGGCTTCTTTGCCAAACCGGCTCCGGAGGGGGCGCTGGTCCGTTCCGAGCAATGGCTCGAAGAAGTCCTGAATCGTCACTGGCTCCATGATTTGCCCATTCGCTTCCTGGCCATCGTGGTCCCTCTGTTTCTGATTGCGACGGTGTTTCTTCCGGCCGAGGTCCCGCACGATATCGGCTACCTGTCGACCGGACTGTTTCTCATCGTCCTGCTCGGGCTCGCATTTATTCCCCGGCTGGCGCCCTATTTTGTGCGCGGAGGGCTCTATCTCGGCAGCACCTGCCTGCTGTATGTCAGCGACGCTTCCTGGTTGAAGGCGGTGTTTCCTATTCCCGCGACCTATCATCTCCTGTTCGGCGCCATGGCGATCATGGTCCTGCTGACCATGCGCTTCGACAGCCAAAGCCGGTTCCAGACCACTCCTCTGGACTACCTAATGGTCTGCCTCGCCGTCGTTTTCCCGTTCCTTCCGGAACTCCATGCGGACATCTCGTCACTCGGTCTTTTCGCGGGTAAACTGATCGTGCTGTTTTTTTCCTTTGAGTTGCTCCTCCACGCATTTTCTGATCGAGTCAAGCAACTCGGGCTGGTCTCCCTCTGGGTGCTGTTCGGTTTGGGGATCAAAATGTGGCTGTGAGCGGGCGGGGGAATGTTGGAGGTTTGAGGCAGAGGAATGCTTGAGGTAGATAGTTGGAGGGTAGAGGCCTAGAGAGAGGGGCAGGAGCAAAGCGTGGGAGCTTGAAGTTTGGAGAGTTTAAGCGAGAGGTCCTTGCGTCAGACCTCTAACCTTGAGCCTCTAACCTCAGACCTCAAGCGTGTTTATCGCGCAACACAAAGGTAACACCATGAACTACAGAAACATCATCATTGTGAGTATGGCGGTCGTCCTCGTCGCCTGCGGCGGGCCGGAAGAGCGCAAGGCCAAGTATCGGGCCAAGGCTCAAGACTATCTCACGGCTGGGAACTATCCGAAGGCGCGGGTGGCCTTGCGCAATGTGCTGAAGATCGACCCGAAAGACGCCGATGCCTACTTCCTCTTTGCGCAAGTCGAGGAAAAGGAAAAAAACTGGCGCAACGCCGTGGGTCTTTATCAGGAAGTGATCGAACTCGTTCCCACCCACAGCGCCGCGCTGATCACCCTGGCCAAGTATTATCTGGAAGCCCGTCTGAGCGACCAGGTGGTCGCGACCGCCGACAAAGTTCTCGCAAACGATCCTCGGAATCCACAAGCCCAGGCACTGAAAATCGCCGTCCTGGCGCTGGAGGGATCGCTGCCGGAGGCTACTCTCAAAGGGGAAGCCCTCGCCAAGGAGTTTCCCACAGAGCCGGACGTCGCGATCCTGCTGGCGACGCTCTATGGCCAGCAACGGCGAACTGCGGATGCCGTCGCCGTTCTTCGGCTGGCGTTGGATGCCCATCCGAAGGATATGGATCTCCTCAATAATTTGAATTCGATTCTGCTCCAGGCCAAGGATCTCGCCGGCGCGGAATCTGTGGCCCGCCGCATGATCGATGCAGAACCGACGGTGTTCGATCACCGATTGAGACTGGCCCGGCTCTACGACGGACAGGGTGCCCCCGAGAAGGCGGAGACCGTCTTGCGCGAGGCGATCGCGCTCGACCCTCAGAGTGAAGAGCGCCGGCTTCTGCTGGCCGATTTTCTCCAGACCAGGAAGAACGCTCGCGCTGCGGAGCAGGTGCTCCTGGACGCGGCGAGCCACTTGTCCCATTCGACTAAACTTCGCTTCGGCCTGGCGGAGTTCTATCTCAAGAACGGACAGGAGCCTCAGGCCCGCGAACAATATCAAGCCCTGATCAAAGAGCATAAGGACAAGGCGGCCGGTTTGGACGCCACGGTTAAGCTGGCCGAACTGGACCTCTATGCGGGAAAACCGGCCGATGCGAGCCGGCAGATCCAAGAAGTCTTAAAGATCAATCCTCGATCGACCGAGGCGTTGGTGCTCTCCGGACGCATGGCCCTGGCAAAACGCAACGGCAAAGATGCCGTGCAGGCCTTCCGAACTGTCTTGCACGACCAGCCTGAATTGGCGACCGTCCATTTTCTGCTCGGTCAGTCCTATCAGATCACCGGAGAGATCAACCTGGCGAAGGAAAGTTTCGAGCGGGCTGTCGCCCTCTATCCGGGACAGGTGGATGCCCGCCGCTCTCTGGCTGCGCTCGAAAGTCAGAGCGGCAGACCTCAGCAGGCCCGCGCCAGGCTCGACGATCTGTTGAAGCAACGGCCCGACGACCTGGCCGCGCTCGACATGCTGATGAACCTGGATCTTGTGACTAAGAATTGGACGGAAGCAGAACGCACGCTCGAACGGCTCAAGTCCGTTTCCAAGGACAGCGTCGTCGCGGCTATGGCAGAAGGCCGACTGCGGGAGGCGCAGGGACAGCTCGGACAGGCAAGCATGGCCTATGAGCGGGCGACGGCGCTCGCGCCGAATGAACCGGAGCCGCTCCTATCACTCATCAAGCTGGATATCGCCCAAGGCCATACCGAGAAGACCAGAACCAGGCTGGAAACGCTGGTGGCCGCGCAACCTCATCATCCGTTCGGCCACGGCCTGCTGGGCGAAGTCCTCGCCATGACCGGCCACCCCAACGAAGCCGACAGCCAGTTCAAAGAAGCGACCAGGGTCAACCCCAAGTGGATCACGCCCTGGCTCGATTGGGGAAGCCTCTGGCTCGCCCAGAAGCAGCCGGATCAGGCGGTCCAGGTCATCCAGGCCGGTCTCACGGCCAACCAGGACAGCGAAGAGTTGTACATGTTGCTGGCCCTGGCCCATACAGCCAATGGTCGGGTCGATCCGGCCATCGCGGCCTACGATGGGGCATTGCGCTTGAATCCTCGCAACGTACTGGCGGCGAACAATCTTGCGGTGATGCTCGTCGATTCCAAGGGGGACCCTCAAAGTTTGCAAAAGGCCTTCGCGTTGAGCCGCGACTTCGAAAAAGACGCGCCGCACCCGCTCTTTCTGGATACGCTGGGTTGGGTCCGCTTCAAAATGGGGCAGCTGGACGAGGGACTACGGGTCATGAAGGATGCCGTCGCCAAAGCGCCGGAGGTTCCGACGCTGAACTATCATCTCGGAATGGCCTACTTCCAGACGGGCAAGACAGCCGAGGCCCGTACCCACCTGGCCAAAGCACTGAAGAGCACTGAATCGTTCCAGGGGAGACAGGAAGCGGAACAGACCCTGTCGCAGATGAAAGGGTAGGAGCCAGTGGAAAAGATGCCAGAGGTTAGAGGTCTGAGGTTTGAGGCCCGGGCAAGCATGTTAGAGGCTCATGGTTTGAGGTCTGAGGCAAGGGAGTTAGAGGGTCGAGGATTGAGGCCTGCACTTACCCCCTTACTCACCAAGCTGATTGCATTTGTAGTAGCAGTGATTAGCTTGATGCCCGGTTGTGCCATGGCTGCGCCGCCGGTTGTGCCTCAAGTCGATCCCGGGTATCGCCTCGGAGCGGAAGATGTCATGCTGATTTCGGTCTGGAAGGATGAGCAGCTGACGCGAGAAGTCGTGGTTCGTCCCGACGGTATGTTCTCGTTTCCTCTAGTCGGGGATATCCAGGCCGAGGACCGGACCGTTGAGGAGATTCGGACAGATCTCGTCAAACGACTGGTCAAATACATCCCGAACCCGAATGTCTCCGTCGCGGTCATGAAGGTGCTCAGCTACAAGATCTATGTCGTCGGACGGGTCAACAAGCCGGGAGAATACCTGATCGGCCACTACACCGATGTCCTGCAAGCATTGAGTCTGGCGGGAGGGCTGACTCCTTTCGCCGCGGAAAACGACATCAAGGTGATCCGGCGGGTGAGGGGACAGCAGCAGGTCTTCCCGGTGCGCTACGGCGATCTCCGCAAAGGACAGGATCTGGAACAGAATATTCTCCTCCAGCGCGGTGACACCGTGATGGTGCCATAGACAATGCGATGGAGGCTAGAGGTTGGAGACTGTGGTCGATTCAGCACATGGAAAGTACTTGGGCTACGCCTCTTGTGGATCTACCTTATGGGATCTGGCATGGTGACCTACAGTGAGGCAGCCGAGTGGTCGGTTGTCCCATCGCTTGGAGTCAAAGGCGTGTACAACGACAACTTGCTTCTCACTCCGCTGCCGCACGATGCGACCTATGGCTATTGGACCTCGCCGGCAGCCGAGTTTGCCGGCAAGACGGAGCGGCTGGAAGTGAGCGGCAAAGTGGCTGCGGATTTCGTCACATATTATGGAGGCGAGGAGACGACTTTCACGAATATTTTCCTGCCTCTCTCGATGCGCTATAAGACTGAAAAGGACCTTCTGGGATTTACCGGCGGCTTTAGCCGTGATAACACCTTGATGAGCGAACTTCTGGCTACCGGTGTTGTCGTGCGGTTTACTCAACGCAACCAATGGAATGCGAGTCCGACATGGGCCCACAGCTTAACGGAAAAGCTTTCGCTCCAATCTTCTTTTCAGTTTACGGACACCACGTACGAGAATGGTCTTCGTCTCGGACTTGTTAATTACCAACTTCTTGGCGGCTCCGGCGGGTTACTGTATCAATTGACCGAACAAGATCAGATTCAACTGACTGGAATTTACACGAGCTTTCATACCACTAATGCCTCGTCTGGCTTCCGCGCGACATTTCCTGGAGCGATGATGACTATAACTCATGCGTTCACGGAGTCTCTCACAGGAACCGCGTTCGGCGGACCGCGATTCATCAGTACCACGACTCAGGCAACGGGTGGCGACGTCAAGGCCCAGGAGACCGTCTGGGTCTATGGGGCAAGTCTCGCGAAGCAGTTCGAGAGCGGCTCTATCCAACTCAGCGCGGCTCGTGACATCATTCCCAGCGGGTTCGGCTTGCTGATCCAAACCGACCGGGTGACACTCTCCGGTTCCTACAAGGTTTCTGAGACCCTCCTGGCCTCGCTGGATGCCAACGGATATCTTGTCACTGGCGCGACGCAGAGATTATCGGGAGGCTCGTTTCCCGAGCAGCGGTATGCTTCTTTATCTCCAAAACTGGCCTGGAAGTTTCTCGAATGGTGGAGGCTCGAAGCCTCCTATACCTACGGCTGGCGAGATGTGGAAAACTTCCTTACCCCGGCGACATCCAACGCCGCGATGCTGATGTTGACCTATTATCCACCGAAGCTCGCGCTTTCAAACTGAGCGAACTGATTATGGGACCTCAATCTCACATGACCTCGACTGATTCCACACAAAGCCTTCAGGACTACGTTGCGATCTTTGCCCGGCGCAGGACGCTCATTCTGACGACGGGGGGAATTCTATTACTCCTCAGCCTCGCAGCCGCCTTCCTCTGGCCGCCGACCTACAAGTCCATGGCTACGATTCTCATTGAGGAACAGGAGATCCCGACCGACCTCGTTCGATCGACCATCACCAGTTATGCCGACCAGCGCATCGAGACCATCAAGCAGCAGGTCATGAGCCGCACAACGCTTTGGAAAGTCGTCGAGCAATTCAACCTCTATCCGGAACAGCGCGAGGCCAGCCCGGCCGAAGAAGTCGTCAAGCGCTTCATCAAGGATATCCAGGTGGAAGTGATCAGCGCCGACGTAGTCGACAAGCGCACTCAACATGCCACCAAGGCCACCATTGCCTTCACCGTCGCCTATCAGAGCAAGTCTCCAGACCTTGCGCAAAAGGTGGCGAACGAGCTGACGAGTTTGTTCCTTGGACAGAATCTCAAGAGCCGCGAACGGCAAGCCCAGGAGGCCACGTCGTTTCTCCAACAGGAAGCAGATAATCTCGCCAAACATATCGGTGAGATTGACGACAAGATTGCCGGCTTCAAACAACGGGCGCAAGGCGCTCTGCCGGAGCTGATGCAGCTCAATCAACAACTCATGAATCAATCCGACCGGGAATTGATGGATGTCGACCAGCAGATTCGCACGCTCGAGGAGCGCAAGAATTATCTGGAGGGCGAGCTGGCCACGATCAAGCCGAACAGCCCGATGATTTCTGCCAGCGGCGAACGCATTTTGGACTCAGCTGACCGCCTCCGGGCCCTCCGTGCGGAATATGCGGGAGCTTCCGGCAACCTGGCCCCTGATCATCCCGATATTGTGAAGATGAAGCAGGAAATTGAGGCTCTAGAGAAAGAGACCGGCCACCTTCCCGAGGTCGAGGAGGCCTCGAAACAACTCGTCGATGCCCGGGCCTCGCTCGCAACTATTTCGGAGAGACTGGGCAATGAACATCCGGACGTGGTGCAGGCCAGGCGGCGTATCGCGGCTCTTGAGCAGGAAGTACGGAAGCTGAGGGCTGTACCGCCTCGCAAGAACCCGATGCAGCGGCCGGAGAACCCTGCCTATATCAACCTCCAGGCACAACTGAACTCCGCCACGTCTTCGCTGGATGCGCTTCGCAAAACCAAAACCGATGTGAAGCAACGCCTCCAATCCTATGCGACGCGTTTGGAAAAGACTCCGGAACTTGAGCCGGAATATCTCGTCTTGATCCGGGACCGGGATACCTCAGGTCAAAAGTACCAGGACATCCGGTCCAGGCTTTTGGAAGCCAAGGTGTCGGAGGGCTTGGAAGTGCAGCGCAAGGGGGAGCGGTTCTCACTCATCGATCCGCCCAGCCTTCCGGAAAAGCCGGACAAACCGAACCGCCTTGCGATTGTGCTGCTCGGCTTCATCCTGGCCGTCGGGGGGGGACTCGGATCGGGCGCTGCGGCGGAATCGCTGGACCATTCTATCCGCACACCGGAACAGCTCGCGCAGCTGACTCACATGTTCCCGTTGGCCGTCGTGCCTTTCATGCCCAACGAGCAGGATCTCTCGAAGGCCGTCAAACGCCGGCGGCTTGTCAGGGGAGCCGGTGTCGGCGCATTGGCGATGATCCTGTTGCTGCTGCATGCGTTCGTCGTGCCGCTCGATGTGCTCTGGTTTGCAGCCCTTAGGCGATTTGGCATAGAGTAGATCTGAAATAATGTTGGATGTATGAGGCTAGAGGTTTGAGGCCGGAATAGGGTTGCTTTAGGCATGAGGTCGAAGGTTTGAGGAAGTGGCCTCTACCCTCTAACCATCAGCCTCCAACCTCTCGCATTCTAGGAGATCCCATGGACCGATTTCGCACTGCGGTACAACTTTATAAGGACCAACAGAGCGGGTCTTCCAATCAGACTCCCGGAGGACGATCCGGCGGGCCGCAGGCTGTGCCGCCCCCGATTGTCTATACCAGAACCAAATCGCTGGACGTCCCCCTTTCGGTCCTCCGCCAGCGGCGCGTCATGGCGGCTTACGACAAAGGCCCGTTCGTCGACGCCTTCAAGATCCTTCGCACGCAGGTGATGCATCGGCTCCGGGAAAAGGGCTGGAATGTGCTCGGGATCACGAGTCCCGGCGACGGCGAAGGCAAGACGCTCACAGCGGTGAATCTGGCCATCAGTCTGGCCATGGAATCCACGCAGACCGTCTTGCTGGTCGATGCCAACCTGCGCAATCCCAGCATCCATGACGTCTTCGGATTGAAGGACTGCGCCGGTCTGGCCGATTATCTTCTCGATGACGTGCCCGTCGAAAATCTACTGGTCCATCCCGGAATCGGCCGGTTCGTGCTGCTCCCGGGGGGGAGGGCGATCCAGAATTCGACGGAAATCCTGACCTCGCCGAAGATGCTGGCGCTGGTCGAGGAATTCAAACACCGCTATCCCTCGCGGATTGTGATCT
The DNA here is from genome assembly GCA_030653545.1 of Nitrospira sp. Lineage (NCBI taxonomy): Bacteria > Pseudomonadati > Nitrospirota > Nitrospiria > Nitrospirales > Nitrospiraceae > Nitrospira > Nitrospira sp. The sequence continues at coordinate 240,185 of JAURZE010000022.1, forward strand.
TCGACTTGCCCCCGCTGTTGCAGACCGCCGACGTGCTGGCCTTTGCTCCCTATACCGATGCGCTGCTTCTGGTGGTGGAAGAAGGAAAGACCTCCGCGGAGGATGTGCAACGGGCATTCTCACTGGTGAAGGACTCGCGGCCGGTGCTTGGCACCGTCCTCAATAAGGCCGGACAACTGGCCGCTACACCGGCGACCATGAGAAAGCTCTTGGGGAACTAACGGGTTATGTACGAAACTTTTTACAATCTTCGCGCCAAACCCTTCGCGCTCCTTCCGGATAGCGACTTCCTCTATGCCGGCTCGGTGCATCGGGCTGCTTATGGCCTCTTGGAGTACGGCGTGCTCAGCCAGGCCCCGTTCATGGTCCTCACCGGCGACCCCGGCATGGGCAAAACCTCGCTGTTGCAAAAACTTATCGCCGAACACGGGCAGAAACATTCGATCGGGCTCATCACCAACGCGCGCTACGACATTGAACACCTCCTTCCCTGGATTCTGCTGTCCCTGGGATTGAGCACCAAACAGCTCGACCCGGTCGAGGCCTATCACGTTTTCACGCAATTCCTGGCTCAGGAGGCGAAACAACACCGCCGGGTCATCCTCATTGTCGATGAAGCGCAAAGTCTCGGCGTCGAGCTGCTCGAAGAACTTCGGCTGCTGTCCAATCTCAACGACGGCAAAATCCTAAAGCTGCAGATTATTCTGTCCGGCCAGCCGGACCTTCACGCGCTGCTCCAACGGATCGACATGACGCAGTTCGCCCAGCGCATCGTCGTCGACTATCATCTGGAACCGCTCACCGAAACGGAAACGGGGCATTGCATTCGCCACCGGTTGCGGGTCGCCGGCGGATCTCCCTCGCTTTTCACGAACAAGTCCTGCGCGCTCATTCATCGGCTGACGAAGGGCAATCCTCGCCTCATCAATCAAGTCTGCGAGATCGCACTGACCTATGGATTTGCCGAACAGGCGAGAGTGATCACGTCCAAGCTGGTCGCGCAGGCGGCGCTGGACCGGAGCAAAGGCGGCATTCTGCCGCTCGCGGGACGTGAGGAGCTGGCTATTCTGGCGGCCGCGCCCGAAGATACAACCGAGATCGATGCCGCCATCCCCCAACCCAAGGCCGCCCCCCAGACAGCGAACCTGCCTCGCACCGCCTCCAAAGAGCAGAATTCCGAGGCCCTGTACCAGGACGGGTTGCGCATGAAAAATGAGAACCGTCTTGAGGAGGCCATGGCCCTCTTCGAAGAGGCGAGCAAGAATCCCGCGTTGTGGCTGAAAGCGCACGCTCAAATCGGTATCTGCTGCCGGACCATGGGCAACACCCGCGCCGCCATCCAGGCCTTCCGCGTCGCCCTGAATGATTCCTCAGCCTCGCCCAAAGAAATCCTCGATGTGCAATACATGCTCGCTCGGTCACTCCAATCCTCCCACCAGAATAAGGAAGCGCTGACGGTCTATCGCCAACTCGCGCGCGTCCAGCCGGATTATCGCGATGTCGCCGGCCGGATCAAACAGTTGGCCGCTTCCACGGCCGGACGCACGAATGGAGGGACGAGATCCGGCACCTCCGATTCCTGGGTCAGCCAGGCTTTCGACAGCCTCCATCGCTTGATCGGCACGCATAGACCGTAGGAGGTTGGAGGCTGGAGGTGTGAGGTCCGAGGCCGGATAGAACTTCAGAATCTTCCTCCGTCTTAAATCAATTTCGGCCCCAGGCTGATTCTTCCTCCTAACCGCTTCTCGCCTCAAACCTCCAACTTTCACCCTCTAACAACGCTCTCCCGCTCAAGACTTTCTCCATTCCTGCCGATAGACATAGGACACGAGCACATCTATGAGCCTTGAAGTCATCCAAATCATCGAAGCCGATCAAGACCAGGCCCGGGCTGTCGACCAGGTTCTCCGCAAGGCCTCGTTTCGGACCAATATTGCCTTTGACGGACCGACCGGGATTCAGGATATCTGGAAGAACCGGCCCGCCTTAGTCGTGCTGGACCTCATGGTGCCGGGTATCGGCGGCAAAGACTTGTGCCGGCGGCTGCGCGAGGATCCGCAAACGAAATCGATGGGTATCATTCTCGTCACAGCCGTGACCTCGGAAGACTCGCGTGTGGCGGGGCTGGAAAGCGGAGCCGATGATATTCTGACGAAGCCCTACAGCCCTCGCGAGCTGGTTGCTCGGGTGCATGCCGTGCTGCGGCGCCTCGCCGCCAGCATGCCGGAAAATCTCGACGATCTCGATGATGATCTCGCGCTGAACGCCACCCAATACGTCGCCACCTTCCGGGGACGCCAGCTGGTCCTGACCAAGCCGGAATGGCAAAGCCTCCTGCGTTTGGCCAAGACCACGGGAAAGGTGGTGCCGCGAGAGGAACTCCGCAGTCTGTTGTGGGGCAACGATACCCTCTCCCACGACCGGGAGCTGGATCAACTCGTCGCTTCGCTCAATCAGAAACTTGCAACCCGAGACGGCGGCGCGCCCCTCATTGTCAAAGTCGCCGAAACCGGCTACCGGCTTCTCCGGAAAGCGCAGGCCCTACCTCTCAGCGCCTGATCGGCCACACACCACCCGCGCTCATTCGTTCACACTACTCCACAATTATGCTAGCGTACATCCTGCACCCAGGAGGTTCGTGCATGGATTGTCTGTTGATGCGGCATGGCATCGCTGTCGAAACGGCGGAATGGTCCGACCTTGACGAGACCCGTCCCTTGACCGATGAAGGCAAGAAGAAAGTCCGCCAGGTCGCCACAGGCCTCGCCGCAATGGGACTCGCGCCCACGCACCTCTTCACCAGCCCCCTCACCAGGGCCAGGGAAACCGCCGCGATCGTCCATGCCATGCTCTGTCCTTCCCTCACGATATCCTTGTGCAAGGCCTTGGAACCGGGATCCACGCCTCAATTCCTGGCGACCTTCCTTCGGACGCTTCCGGATCGCGCCGTCGTCCTCTGTGTCGGACACGAACCGCTGCTGGGCGCAATGGGCGGCTATCTGCTCAGCGGGAAGGCGTCACGGAATTATCCGATGAAGAAGGCCGGGGTTGGGTTGATTCATCTGCCCGGGCCGGCGCGAGCAGGGGAGGGGCTGCTCCATTGGTGGTGCACCCCGACACAGCTCCGCGCGCTGGGACACTTCAAGAAGGAGAAGGATAAAGATTGATCCGAACAGCGCGATCAGGCTGGCTGCGTTGTCGAACACCCCGGTCGAGAGGAACCACACCCCGTCATGATTTCTCGGCTTCCTGCGGCACTTCGCTAAACTGCACGCGCCGTCGAAAGACCCGCTCAAGCAGATCCGTCCGCTGCGAGGCCGACCAGATCTCCATCGCCGCATCACCGCTGACCGTGGCCACGATCGTCAACAAGGTCTGACCGATCTTCACATCCACCGTCTGCACGGCAGAGAAATGCGTCCGATCCAACGCATCGGCCACCCGCAGAAGGGCCGACAGGATCCGGACCGTCCGTTTGAGCTTCACGGACAAGTCGGCATAGCCCTCGTGCTTGGCTGCCGGCATGGACCGGCGGTGATAGCGCGCAATGTTGGCCACGACTTCGATTTCTTCCGCCGTCAATCCGCCGATGTCGCTGTTCTTGATCAGATAGTAGGCATGTTTATGATGCTGCCTCGGATTGATCAGATAGCCGATATCATGCAGCACCGCGGCATACTCCAGCCAACTGCGCTCCACGTCACCCAGCTGGTGCAAGCGCTTCGTTTGATCGAACAGCTTCAGCGCCAGACCGGCCACGTGCAGGGAATGCACCTCGGGGACTTGGCAACGTCGCGCCAATCCGATCACATTGCGCCGCCGGACATCCGGAATCTCGCGCTCCGCCTTCAGCCCGTCGCGATACCGGTCGATGAAATCGTAGATCACCCCTTCACGAATGGCCTTATCGCAGATCGTCATCTCGTCGGCACCGGATAATTCCAACAGACGACGCAACACCACCACCGCGGGAAACAGCGTATCCACCCGCTTCGGATCGAGCCCGGGAATGCCCAGTCGCGCTTTGACGGATGTCTTGCCGAGTTCGGCCTCGACCAGGCGCACATCTTTCAGCCGCACCTTCGCCAGGTTAAGCTGCGGCAACGGACGGCCGGTCTGCTTCAGATGAACAATCTCGGCCAGATTGCCGGCCATGCCGGACGTGGCGACCACGGCCTCAAACTGTTTCACCTTGAACGTATCGAGCGCAGCCTTCAAGGCCAGCGAGACCGCCTCGTTCAACTGCTCGACCATGGCCTCGCTGGGCGGGGTCTTACTCACATATTGATCGGACAAGCGAATCGCGCCGAGCCTCAGGCTCTTGGCATGCTGCAACCCATCGCGCGTCCCGACGATGAGCTCGACCGATCCCCCGCCCACATCCACCACCAGCGTCGGCTTGTCGGACAACGCCATGCTGTGACGGACGCCGAGAAAGATCAGCCGGGCTTCCTCGATTCCGCTGATCACGCGGATTTTGATGCCGGTCTGCTCTTCGACTAAATCGACGAAATCCCCGCCGTTTTTCGCCTCACGCACGGCGCTGGTCGCCACGGCGGCAATTCGCTCAAACCCCTTGTTCCTCGCCAAGGTCACCAGCGTCTTCAAGACGCCGACCCCGCGGCCGATGGCTTCGTCGGAAAGTCGCTTCGCGGCGAAGGCCCCATTGCCGAGCCTGGTCATGTCTTTGAATCGGTCCAGAATCTTGTAACTGGCGTCGGGCAGGATTTCAGCCAGCACCATATGAATGGAGTTGGTTCCGATGTCGATGACGGCGAGTTTGGCCATGAAAGAACCCCTGGGGACATGAACGGCAGCGGCGGACTACTCGACAGGACTCCCTGCACCATCACATAACGTCGGGGGATATGGATGGAACAGAGGGAATGGCCGAGCCACGATCCTGTGCCAGACTACTCTTTCACCACGAAGTGAACGCTGCGATTTTTCTGCCAGCATTCCTGCTGATGCTCAAAACAGAGCGGACGATCTTTGCCGTAACTGGTCGTGCGCAAGTCGATGTCGAGCCCCAACTGCTTGAGATAGGAACGCACCGCCTTCGCCCGACGCTCACCCAGGACCAAGTTGTAGGCAGAGGTCCCCATTTCATCCCCGCGCCCTTCGAGGAGAACCCGCTTGGTCCCCTCGTCGGCCAGTCTTTTGGCGTTGGCATCCAAAATCGGCAAGGCATCGATCCGGAGCGTGGCGCGATCGAAATCGAAGAGCACATCCGAAAGAATACTTCGTTCGGCGCCGGTCGCATTTCTGGCGGACAGCTCGGCGCGCATGCCGGGACTCGTGCGCGTGACCGGAGTGCCCGGCTCGCGCGGAGTGCGCTCGCGGATGGCCGGTTCGGGAATCCGCTCTTCACTGGCAATCAATTCATCGCCTGTCCCGTAGACAGACTTGGTGGCGCACCCCGATGCGCCGATGGTCAGCAACAGTGCAAGGCAGCCCGGTATGAGTCGATGTAATGGCGTGTACATAAGATCGCCTCCTTCCATTCGTATTCTTCCGCACGCTGTTCAGAAAACCCGTCCGGCAAGGCCGCAGCAAGCGCAGAGACGAGGCGCTTCGGCAAAGGCAGGGAACGCCGGTGGCGGACTTTCTCAACAGCCTGTAGGGAGATTACCCCAACTCTTTAGGAAAGGCGATAGTCTTGGCGATCTCATAGGCCGTTCGCACCGACTCCAGCGCGGGCCAATGCAGTACCGCTACTGAGTCTTCGACATAGGCCGGCGTCCGCATGCCGTTCAGCACGCTCGTGACGCCTGGCGTGCTGGTCAACACCCAGAGCGCTTTTCGAGAGAGGGATTCGGATCGCCGCCCCTGCGGAAGCGCCGCATCAAGCGCGGTCGCCACCGCCGCGGTCCGTCGAAGACTCCGCTCCGTGGCTTCGCGCCGCAATCCCCGCAGCAATGTCAGCAATTCAGGCACATACCGGTCACGCCAGGCCTCCCATTGCTCCGCCGCCGTACCGGACATCGTCCGCGACAAGGCTTGCAACACCTGATTGACGTGTGGCGCAATCATCTGGTGTTCGATCTGTTCCCAATGTTCCAATCCTTGCAGCTGAGGCCTGACGCGGTCCAACTCGTGCGCCCAGTTGAAAAATTCCGCCGGGGCTGTGCCCTGGCCGCTCTGCGGAACCGACGGCGCGATCGTGCGGCGGTACTCCTCCTCCAATGCGGCCACGCGCTCCCGTTGCCGGGCAAAATCCACCGGGTGATCCTCCAGGGGGAAGTCGGCAAGACGAAGGATCCCTCCGCCTTGGCTGGGCATCGCGTTGAGCGGACGATTCACCAGCACGGCAACCCCTTCCTGCCGGGCCAGATCGAGCACCGTCTGGACGCCGCCGGCTCCGGTATTCGCCGTCAGCAGCGCACCGGACTCGAAAAGATTCATCGGACACTGCAACCAGCGGAAATGATGGGCCGACTGATTCACCTCGCGCGCTGCGGCACTCGCCGCATCGAGCATCCGGCTCAGCGAGGTGGCTTCGGGATGATCGGCAGACGCGGTCACCGTATTCGACGAGACCCCGTAGTATTGCAGCCGGCCGGCCGCGACTTGCGTTTCGAAATACACGAACGCGCGTTGCAGCCGGTCATAGAAGGCCTCGCGCACGGCCACCACATCGCGTTCCTTCCGATGTGCGGCTTCCGACAAAAAGTATTCCGGATTGTGCAGCAAACACACATCGAGCGTCGTAAGCCCCAATCGATCAAGCGACAGCGCGAGTTGATCGGCCAGGAATTCCGGGTGGAGGCAGTGCCAAATCCCGTCTCCGTACTTGACCATGTCAGGGTAGGGGCGGCCGGATTTCTCCCGGGCCTCCGCAACCTTCAGATTCTGGCTCTGGACGTAGCCGATTTTGGAGACGACCACGACCTGTTCCCGCGCCAGTTGCCCCGCTTTCACGAGCTCGGACAACACCCCACCCACGAGACGTTCGCTGTCCCCCTCCATATAATTGGTCGACGTGTCGATGAGATTGCAGCCCGCCGCCACGGCCTCCTTGAAGGCCTGCCGATGCTCAGGAGTTTTGGTATCGACCCGGTATGTGCCAAACCCCAGCCGGGACACCGTGAGCCCGGTCGATCCCCCGGCCGTGTATCCATGGGCGAGAGAACCGGACGGGGACAGCCCTACCATGTTTGCCGCATAGGCCGCCGTGCCTTGCACCGTCGCATGACCGGAGAGCTGCGCGCCGCGCAGCAACGTCTCTGTTCGATCGGCGGCTGTGCCGGCCCCAGACCGATGGACGCGGAGCGCCTCGGCTACGGCTTGCGGATCAGTGACGGGGCTCTGACAGCTGAAGTTTCGACAGATATACAGAGCAGGCTGCCCGGCCACGACCGACTTTCCTCGCAGTAAGGGGAGCACGGAGCCCGCGTTCGACTCGGTCCACGCGATGATCCGATTGGGGAGATAGACATCCGCCACCGCTCGATAGAGTGCCCGCGCAGCGGCTGGCTGACTATCGCCGACGAAGGCTAGTTCCACCGGACCTTCGGTCAGGAAATCGACCACCGCCAGACTTTTCGCAAAGGCGCGGGGATAACGCGTGATCTGTCTCCCGTAGGCCCGGATCGCGCCGACCGCCGCATCTCGCCAATCCTGCCGGTCGAAATGGCACGACAACCGTGCCAAGGCCGACGCCGCCACGGCATTCCCGCTGGGTGTCGCCCCGTCGGCACCTTCACGGCTGCGAAGAATGAGCGCCTCGTGGTGTTTCGCCGTGGTGAACAATCCCCCGTTTTCGCCATCGATAAAATCGGACAGGAGCCGATCAGCCAATCCTGCAGCTGCCCGCAGGTAACTCTCGGAAGCCCCGGCCTCGTAGAGATCGATCAGTCCTTCGGCCAGATAGGCGTAATCTTCCAAATATGCTTCGAGATGAGCCCGGCCTGCGCGCGACGTCCGCAGAAGCCTTCCATCGGATTGCACATGCGTCTTCAGGAGAAAGTCAGCCGTTTGCATCGCCGCGTCGCGATAACGCGTGTCGCCGAACACCCGGGCCGCTTCCGCCATCGCCGACAACATCATGCCGTTCCATGCCGTCAGAATTTTATCGTCGAGGCCGGGAGGCACGCGTTGCAGGCGCGCGCGATAGAGGAGGGGGGTTACCCGGGCAGCGGTCTCCGACAATTCGTCGCTGGTCAGATTGAGTTCCTTCGCGACCTCGGACACAGGCCGCAGGCGATTCGGAATACTGGCATGCTCCCAATTGCCTTTCTCCGTAATGTCGTAGAGCGCGCAATATCGCCGGGCGTCTTCCGGATTCCCCGCTGCGGCTTGCACCTCAGCCGGTTGCCACACGAAGAATTTCCCTTCGACACCTTCGGAGTCCGCATCGGTCGCGGAATAGAACCCGCCGGTCGGCCCGGTCATTTCTCTCAGCACATAGTCCAACACCTCGCAGGCCACGCGCCGATAGTCCGGGTTCTTGGTGACCTGGTAGGCTTCGACATAGACGCGGGCCAACAGCGCATTGTCGTAGAGCATCTTTTCAAAATGGGGCACGAGCCAGCGTGCATCGGTGGAATAGCGGGCAAATCCGCCGCCGATGTGGTCATAGATGCCCCCTGCCGCCATCATATCGAGCGTCTTCGTCACCATCGCCAACGTATGCGCGTCGCCGGTTCGCCGATAACACCGCAGCAACAACGACAGGCCGGCCGCCGGAGGGAACTTCGGGGCTCCGCCGAACCCGCCATAGGTCTTATCGAAATCTTCTGTGAATTGCGTGACGGCGTCATCCAACACGGATGCACTCACAGAAATCGGGGAGGGGATCCGGCCTTCGCCCTTTAACCGCTCCGTCATGTCTTTCGCTTGCGTCCTCACACCCGCCGCATCCTTCTCCCAGTAGTCGGCGATCTTCTTCAGCAACGTGCCGAACCCGGGCCGGCCCCAGCGGTCTTCCGGAGGGAAATAGGTGCCGGCAAAAAATGGCTCTTGATCCGGCGTGAGAAATACGGTCATCGGCCAGCCGCCCTGACCGTTGTTCATGGCCACCGTCGCCGCCATGTAGATCTCGTCGAGATCCGGCCGTTCCTCCCGGTCCACTTTGATACAGATAAAGTAGCGATTCATGACGGCGGCAATCGCCTCGTTTTCAAACGACTCCCGCTCCATCACATGGCACCAGTGGCAGGCCGAGTAGCCGATCGACAAGAGGATCGGTTTGTTCAATGACTTGGCGGCGGTCAGCGCCTCCGGGCCCCAGGGATACCAATCCACCGGGTTGGAGGCATGCTGCAGAAGATAGGGACTCGTCTCGGTATGCAGGCGATTCGGCCGGCGATCAGATGTGGATGACATGATTGCACCGTAGCATCGCCGGTTGAGGAGGGTCAACGTCGCGGGAAAGAAAAAAGGCCTACGACCATGAAGATCGTAGGCCTTTTGACATATTCAGTCGGAGGCACACATGGACGACACCTCAATGGTGTCTGTCGATCAGTGACCGCCCTTCTTCTCTTCCTTCTTCTTCTCTTCGCCGAACACCACGTGGCCGCCCTTCTTCTCTTCTTTCTTCTTCTCTTCGCCGAACACGACGACGTGGCCGCCCTTCTTCTCTTCCTTCTTCTTCTCTTCGCCGGCGAAGGAAGGCGCGCTGAACGTCACTGCGATTGCGACTGCCATGACTGCCATCAACATGCTCTTCATAACTGTTCACCCCCTGAAAGGTTAGTAGGTTTGGAATAAATGCCTGTCACGAGCAGGCAAATTTCGTGCACGGTATTCCAAAGATATGGAGAAAGTCAACTCCTTCGGTCAAAAAATGAGCGCGTCACCCCCGGTCCACTGCCGGCCGAATGAGCCTTGCTCTCCGAGGTCCAACAATAGATATGATAGGCTATCCAATGAGATTTCACGGAGGTGCCTCGATGGCTGAAATCGGCCCCTATTCCAACTATCGGCTCACCGTCAGACTGGAACTGGCCAATACACCCGGTATTTTCGCCCGCGTGGCCGCCTTGCTGGCCGATGAAGGGGCCAATCTCGGCGCCGTCGATATCGTCTCGGCGACCAAAACCCAGATGGTCCGAGATGTCACCTTCGATGTCCACAATGAAGCCCATGGCGAAAAGGTGTTGGCCCGGCTGAGCGCCCTGCCTGATGTGACCGTGCTGTCGGCCTCCGACCGGATATTTCTCCTCCACCTCGGCGGCAAGATTCGCGTCGAAGGGAAAATCCCGATCAACACCAGAAACGTCCTCTCGATGGTCTACACCCCGGGGGTCGGGCGAGTCTCCCAGGCCATTGCACGGGATAAATCCAAGGTCTATGCGTTCACGAGCAAAAGTAATAGCGTCGCGGTCGTGACGGATGGGTCTGCCGTGTTGGGACTCGGGAACCTCGGCCCCGAAGCGGCCTTGCCTGTGATGGAAGGCAAAGTGATGCTGTTCAAGGAACTGGCCGGGATCGACGCCTGGCCGCTGTGCCTGAATACGCAGGATCCGGACGAGATCGTCCGCATTGTCCAAGGCATTGCGCCGGGATTCGGCGCGATCAATCTGGAAGACATCGGTGCGCCCCGCTGCTTTGACATCGAGCGCCGTTTGAAGGCAGCGCTCGATATTCCGGTGATGCACGACGATCAGCATGGCACGGCGGTCGTGATTCTCGCCGCCCTGACCAACGCGCTGCTCGTCACAGGAAAACGGATCGAAGAGATCCGCGTCGTCGTCAACGGCCTGGGCGCCGCCGGCACGGCCTGCTGCCGGATGTTATTGGCGGCCGGCGTCTCGCATCTGCTGGGGTGCGACAAAGAAGGCATTATCCTGTCCGGCAACCCGGAAGAACTCCGTGCCTGTCGGACCGACCTGGCGACCTGCCTGACCCGTGAAGCACCGACGGGAACGCTGCGCGATGCGCTGAAAGGCGCCGACGTCTTTATCGGGCTCTCGGTCGGCAATATTCTGACCGCCGAAGACCTTGAGCTGATGGCTGCTGATCGTATCGTCTTTGCCATGGCGAACCCGGATCCGGAAGTATCGCCGGAACTCGCCGCCTCCCATTGCCGGATCTTTGCCACGGGGCGATCCGATTTCCCCAATCAGATCAATAACGCGCTGGCCTTCCCCGGCCTCTTCCGCGGGGCACTCGACGTTCAAGCCAGCCAGATCAATGAGGCCATGAAACTGGCCGCCGCCAAGGCGATTGCCGACGTGATTCCAAAAAGCGCGCTCAGCGAGGACTACATCATTCCCAGCCTCTTCGATAAAACCGTCGTCCCCCAGGTCGCCCGGGCTGTGGCAGCCGCCGCACGCGACAGCGGCGTGGCGCGCAGACGAGCCCAGGGAACGACTGACTCCTTCACCAAATAGGCCGTACTCTCGCTTCTCCTCTTCAGCGCACAGAGACACGGTCGCGAACCGGAAGGACCCTCTACTGGCCGGGAATCACACTGTGCTACAATGCCGCGGCCGGTAGACCGGCGGACCATGCCCTTTACACAAAGCAAATTCATCAAGTTTCAGCAGGGGATGCGCCAGCGGATCGATTCGCTGCGTCTCAAGACCGAAACCAGCCTCGAACTCGCCGTCGATACGATGATGGAATCGCGCGTCGATAGTTTCTTCCGGGTCGAACAAGGGCTGGAAGAAGTCATCAGATCGTTGATTGAAATCGACGATGAGCTCGGCGTCGTCCGCGATCTCTCCGGCGCCATGCGCCTTGAATCTCGTCTCGAATTTGTCGAAGACCGCTGGGATGAGTTCGACAGTGAGATTCGAGAACGGCCGCGGCGGCGGCGCAAGAAGGTCAGCCTCGCCGACATGCTGAAAGCGGCCAGCGGGAGCGGGGATCTTTCCCAAGGCGGCACCGGCGTCAACAACGCAATGGACGCCTATGCAATCATGGGCGTCGAGTTCGGCAGTTCCCTCGCGGATGTCACCGCCGCATTCAGACAGAAAGCGAAGCAGCTCCATCCCGATTCGAACCACGGCGATCGAAGTTCCGAGCCGGCATTACGCCGAATGCTGGAGGCCTATCAGTTCCTGAAGGAATATCTGAGCTTGAGCAACGTCGAACCGATGCCCCAAGCCGATCACCCCTATCGTCCGACCGAGTAGGAGAGAACATCTACGTGGACTCACAACAATATATTACGACCGCAGACGGGCTTGAACGTTTGTGCGATCACCTGGCCACCGCCTCGCGCCTGGCCCTCGACACGGAATTTGTGGGAGAGGAAAGTTTTGTCCCGCGCCTTGAACTGATTCAGGTGGCCACCGAAAGCCAATCCGCCATCATCGACTTTCCGGCGATCCAGCAATCTTCGGCACTTCAACCGTTCTGGGACATCGTTCGCAATCCGGACGTGGAGAAAATCGTCCATGCCGGCCGGCAGGACCTCGATCTCTTTGCCACCCACGCAGGCACGATTCCCAAGCCGTTTTTCGACACTCAAATCGCCGCCGCCATGGTGGGGTACGGCGCGCAAGTCGCCTATGCCAACCTGGTCTTGCGCGTCCACGGGAGAAAGCTCGCGAAGGCCCACACCTTCACCAATTGGAGTGCGCGGCCGCTGTCGCCCGATCAACTGGCCTATGCCCTGGAGGATGTGGAATTCCTGCTGGCCATTCACGACCATCTGCGCACGCGCCTCGACAAACTCGGGCGAAGCGAATGGGCGAACGAAGAATTTTCCAGACTGGAAACGGTCGTCGGCGATACACGCCGCGAGCCGCAAGAGCGTTACCAGCGTATCCGCGGTTGGGATAGCTTGAAACCGAAGTCTGCCGCCGTCTTGCGAGAACTGGCCGCCTGGCGCGAGAGCGAAGCCAAACGCCGCAATGTGCCCCGCGGCCGCGTCATGCGAGACGAAGTCCTCCTGCAGCTCGCCCGTCATCCGCCACGATCGGTCGATGAATTGCGTGCCGTACGCGGGCTCCATGGGTCGGAAGCAGACCGGCACGGCGAGACGATCCTGAAAACGATTCACGCTGCCAACGCGCTTCCCGCTTCCGCCTGGCCGGAGGTCCCCAAGGACCGCAAGCCTGAACCGGAATCGACCGGATTGGTGGAGTTACTTCAAGCCGTGATGAAGGCCCAATCCGCCGATCAGGAAATCGCCCCCACCTTGCTCGCGACGACTGCCGATATCCAGACGCTGGTCGACGCGCGGGCTCAGGGCACCACGCCTGATCTTCCTCTGTTGCGAGGCTGGCGGAGAACCCTGCTGGGAAATCTGTTGCTCCAAGTGTTGAACGGGGAGGTCGCCGTAAAAATCGACTCGACCTCGGGAAGGCTCACCTGGTCTTAGGCTGAACGCCTCAGACCTGCCGCGGCGTCCAATTCAGAACAGCCTGATGGCTGTCCCCAGCTGAGAAAGAGGATGACGGCGTCCCGCCAATTCTTGTACTCCTAAAACCTCAGAAGTACGGACGTTTTTCAGGGTACCTCACCCATACATCGGCCTCCGCTGGTACGATTCTCGCTCACTCCTGTTCGGGTTCATGCTGTGAGAACACCCGAATGGCCACCTCAACGTTCAAACGGTCCTGGCAATGGCTCGCTCCCGGAGGACTCGTTCTGCTCTTAGCCATCGGCTTTCTTCGGCCGCACGGCCTCCCGGCATGGGCCCAGGGACCGATCTCTGCATTTCCCGTCATCGTGCTGGGATTCGGCATCGTCTTCGGCTGGTATCTCTCCAGCAGCCGCCTGATCCTGTCCCTCTTGGTCCTCGTCTGCCTCGACCGTGGAATCTTCTGGTTTCCGCCAACCGATGCGAGCCCCGGAGCGCCGGGCCCGGTCCTATTTGCCGTCGCCACATTCCTGACACCGGTGAACTTGCTCGCGCTCTCGCTGGTTAAAGAAGGCAGTGTCTCGAGCTGGAGAGGACTCGTGAGCCTGCGCCTCATTTTGTGTCAGCCCCTGCTTGTCTTGTGGCTCTGTCTGTCCGGGGAAACGAATCTAACCGGCCTGCTGACCACTCCGTTCCAACTTCCGCTCCTACCTCTCTCGACCTCCGAATGGACACCGCTGTCACAACCGGCGATGCTGGCATTCGCCAGTGCCCTGTTGTTATTGACCGTCAAGTTCCTGCTCTATCACGACCCGCTCGACGGCGGAGCGGGCTGGGCGATCTTGACGACATTGCTCGCCGCTCACGGCATCCAGTATGGGTGGAACCCTACAAATTTCTTCGCTGCCGCCGGCCTGACGCTCTTCCTCTCCCTCGTGCATGCGTCCCACCAACGGACCTATCGCGATGACCTGACCGGCGCCCTTGGCCGCCTGGCCTACGACGAAGCTGCAGCGAGACTGGGAGGGAAATACGTGGTGGCCATCGTCGGGGTGGATCAACTCACACAGTATCGGAACCAGTACGGGAAAACCGTCTCGGAACAAGTGCTGCGCCTGGTGGCCCCGAAGATCATGGCAGCGGCAGGGAGTGGAAAAGTTTTTCGGCTTACCGGCGACGAATTTACCGTGGTGTTCTATTCCAGGACGGCGATGGACACCCTCGCCGCGCTTGAACAGATTCGCAAAGCCGTTGCACAGACGACGCTGCGGCTTCACAAACAGACGCGCGTCTGGGAAGGCAGCCGCTCGTCCAGATCCGGATCGGCGGACATCGAGCTTCCCGTCACGCTCAGTATTGGCGTCGCAGAACCGACAGCCCCGCACCTCTCACACACCGTGGTGACAAAAGCCGCCTATCGCGCGCTCTACGAGGCGAAAGGGGAGGGGGGCAACATGCTCAGACGCGGGACCATTCAGATGACTTCGGCTCACACCGCTCCAAGCCAGACCGGCCGCATCGTCGCCTATAGTGAATTCGAGCCTTGACCCTCACAGGAGGGTTTTCACCGTCTCCGCCGGTCTGGCCAGAACCGCCCGGTCATCTTTGACCACAAGAGGACGCTGGATCAGGTCCGGATGCTTGACCATCAAATCCAGCAACGTGTCATCAGACAACTGCTTCTTAGCCAGGCCCAGTTCCTTGTAGATATCCTCTTTCGTCCTGAGCACGTCTTTCGGAGAAAGCCCGGCCTGTTTCAAAATCTTCTTCAACTGAGCTTTCGTAAACGTCTGCTCATAGTAATTCACCGCCGTGAACGGCGTCCCGCTGTCCTTCAACAGCTGGACTGCTTGTCGGCACGTGGTACATGTCGGCTTATGATAAATCGTGATGTCGGCCATTTTCGCTCCTCATGAAGAAACCTGCCTTGACGCCATTTTTTCTGCTATGGTAGACCATTCCGAGTTGTTACACGTTCACTGCACCACACCATACTATGCCACTCGTCGGAACAAGTTCTTCTGGTCAATTCTCCTGCACCGCGAGCACTGTGCACACACTTCGTGAGCTCCGCACCAAGCGCAAGGGTCAGCCGGTTTTCGTCTTAGGCCACCTGCTGGACAGAAAAGGCCAGGAAGCCACCTTCGAGGTCTTCAATGACCGGATCGCTCTGGTCAAATTCCCGGATGGCGCCGTCATCGGCTACGATCCGCTGGAACTTCTCCTGCCGACGGAAATCGATGACAAGGGTGTGGCCTACTTTGAAATTCGCCCCTGTGTCCAATGCGGCATTCTCTTTCCGCTGACGATTACCGAGCGAGACGCTGAAACCGAACCCACCGAGTGCCTGGGCTGCCGGACCTAAACCAGACTAACAGTTGCCCCCGCAGGCTGTTCAGAAAGGCCGCTCTTCTCACCCACCCAACCCCAGCGCGCCAAGACGCGCTATTCCGCAAGCAAGGCCGCAGCAAGCGATAAGGCGAGGAGGTACATACCAAGCTTCGCTTGACCCGCTCGCTTCGATCACATGCGAGCGGATAGGCCCTTCGCCTCAAGTCGACTCTTGTATACGTTGAGCCTTTGAGTGAAGCGAGAACGCCGCTGGTGGACTTTATCAACAACCTGCTAATCGACCAATGGCGCGATCTCTAACGCCTTTTTGAGCAAACAGTCGCCGGCAAACCCCTGCAGGACCATCGGCAACATACTCCCGTCGACCACCCGAACCGAGGTCACTCGAAAGCCTTCGCCGGACCGCTGACCTTCAAGTCGCATCGCATGACAGATTTCAAGCTTCTTCCAAATCAGATTGCCGACGATGGCTTCTGAGGCCAGCAGTTTGGTGTCGGTGACGGTCCCATCGATCGCAATCTTTGCCGAGATTCTCGACTTGTCTCTGGGCGCTTCGCTCACCACCGCATAGGCCAGCTGATCCTCCTGAGCCTGCACGCTCCCGACGCCCGTCACGATCACTCCCATGAGCACCACCGCCGCGATGACCACAGTCTGTGTCATGCAAGGCCTCCTATTCCGACCGGTTGGGCGATAGATCCGCCCCTTTCCCCGGACGGGGATCGATAGGATGCAGAATGCTGGCGCCGATCACCTCATTTTCTTGACGGGGATCGCCATGATTCAGAGTACTGGTGCCGATCACCTTCTGCGGAACCAACGGCGATGGGGGAGCCACAACCGCACGATCCCGCATGCGCCAAAACACAATCGCCGCAGGCACCAGGACCAACAAACCTAAAATCAACATCACGCGAAACACAAACGCACCTCATTCCTCCTGCGCAACACACAGCTCAACGACAGTATGCCAATCGGCATTTCCCAATTCAAGAATGGCCACCCTCGGATAGTCCGGTCATGATACGATAATTTGAGGTGAGGGATCGGATTCAACAGGGAGATCGACTATGCCGCACGATTTCATGCCCGGCCTGGACGGCGTACCGGCTGCGACCTCTTCCGTCAGCGACGTAGACGGCCACCGCGGAATACTCGAATACCGCGGCATCAGAGTCGAAACACTCTGTTCCCAGTCATCTTTCCTCGAAACTTCGTATCTGCTTCTCTTCGGCCGCCTGCCGACGCAAACAGAACTCGCTCGCTGGACCAGCGACATCACCCATCACCGCCGCATCAAGTTTCGTATCAACGACCTCTTGAAGTGCCTGCCTGAAACCGGACATCCGATGGATGCGCTGCAAGCCGCGGTCGCCGCGCTCGGCATGTTCTATCCGGGCCGGCAGGTCAAAGACGCGGAAAACAACTATTGGTCGGCAGTACGGCTCATCGCCAAACTTCCGACGATCGTTGCAGCCTGGGCCAGACTCCGGCACGGCAACGACCCGATCCCCCCACAAGACGAACTCGAGTTCTCTGAGAACTTTCTGTACATGCTGACGGACCGCGCGCCGCATCCGCTCTGGAAAGACATCTTTGATGACTGTCTCATCCTCCACGCCGAACATACGATGAACGCGTCGACCTTTACAGGGCTCGTCACGGCTTCGACGCTCGCCGATCCTTATACCGTCGTTGCCTCCTCGATCGGCGCCTTGAAGGGCCCGCTCCATGGCGGAGCGAACGAAGAAGTGATCCACATGCTCCGCGAGATCGGCAGCCCCGAAGGCGCGCAGGTCTACGTGAAGCAGAAGCTGGCCGGCAAGCAAAAGCTCATGGGATTCGGCCATCGTGTCTACAAAGTAAAAGATCCTCGCGCCACGATTCTTCAAGGACTCTGCGAACGGCTCTTTAGAGAAGGCGGGCCGTCGCCCCTCTATGCCGTGGCACAGGAGGTCGAACGAACGGCGGGAGAGGTCCTGCAGGGGAAAGGCATTTACCCCAATGTCGATTTCTATTCCGGCATCCTCTACGACCAGATGAGCATCGACACGGATCTGTTCACGCCGCTCTTTGCCATGGCCCGCGTGTCAGGGTGGCTGGCCCACTGGCTGGAACAGCTGCGGGAGAACAAGCTCTTCCGCCCGGACCAGATTTACTCGGGGGAACACAATCGCCCCTATACCCCCTTGACCCAACGCTAATCGAGCCTCTTCGCGCGTCCCCCCTTGACTCCCTGCGCATCGCGATTATCTGTGTAGTTGTAAGCAGAACAGACGCGGCGCCGGCGTCAGGCACGACGAACACAACACATAATCCGTATGGAGGTATGCCATGACCGCACTGATGCGTTGGGATCCGTTTCGCGAACTCGAAGAGATGTCAGATCGACTGAATCGGATGGTGGCCCGTCCTGCAACCAAAGCCAACGGAAAGGAAGCGTTGACCGTGGCGGACTGGATGCCGACCGTCGATATCAGCGAAACTGCCGGGGAATACGTGATCCAGGCAGAGTTGCCTGAGGTGAAGAAAGACGACGTGAAAGTCACGCTGGAAGAAGGTGTCCTGACTATTCAAGGGCAACGCCGTCAGGAAAAGGATGAGAAGACCACGAAGTATCACCGGATCGAACGGTCCTATGGAACATTCGTCCGGAGCTTCTCACTGCCGGACCAAGTGAACGAGAGCGGGGTGAAAGCCGAATTCAAAGACGGGGTGTTGAATCTGCATATCCCGAAATCGGAAAAGGCTAAGCCGCGGGCCATCGAAGTGAAAGTCGCATAACCCTTCCTGGTATCCGTACCGAGATGAAAGGCCCGCTCAGGCGGGCCTTTCTTTTTCCACCAGCCGGCATCATTCTCTTTCCCTCATACTCTTGAGCTTCTTAGCCGCAACCGTTTAAGATGCGCGCTCCCTTACCCACACGATTGCCTAGCGAGGAGATACGCGCATGAAGAAGTCATCAGGAACACAGCCCGCAAACACCCGCATTGAACGCGACACGATGGGCGAATTGGCCGTCCCCTCGGATGCCTACTACGGCGTGCAAACCGCGCGCGCCATCGAGAATTTCCCGATCAGCTCCCTCCGCATGCCGCGGTCGGTGATCCGGGCCATGGGGCTGATCAAGCGCGCCGCTGCCAGTGTCAATCAATCGCTGGGTCTCCTGGACAAGAAACCCGCGGACGCGATCAAGGCGGCGGCCACCGAAGTGGTCGAGGGGAAACTCGACGCCGAATTTCCGGTCGACATTTTCCAAACCGGATCCGGCACCTCCACCAACATGAATACCAACGAAGTGATTTCGAACCGGGCCACCGAGCTTCTCGGCGGCGCACGCGGGAGCAAATTGGTCCACCCGAACGATCACGTCAATTTGGGGCAATCGAGCAACGACGTGATTCCCACGGCGATTCACATCGCCGCAGGGGAGTTGATGCAGCAACAGCTCATTCCAGCCCTGACCCGTTTGCAGAAAGCCCTCGACCGGAAAGCCAAAGAGTTCGACAAGATCGTCAAGATCGGCCGCACCCATTTGCAAGATGCCACACCGGTGCGACTGGGGCAGGAGTTCGGCGGCTATGCGCGCCAGATTGAGCTTGGCATTCAGCGCGTAAAGCGCGCACAAGATGCCCTCAGCGAAGTCGCTCTCGGCGGCACTGCGGTGGGTACCGGGCTGAACTGTCATCCGAAATTTTCCTCGAAAGTCATGGCCATCATTTCCAAAGAAACCGGCTGCGCCTTCACAGAAGCCAAGAATCATTTCGAAGCCCAGTCGGCTCAGGATTCGTTGGTTGAAGCCAGCGGGGAGTTGCGGACAGTGGCCGTGAGCCTGATGAAGATCGCCAATGATGTGCGCTGGCTCGGCTCAGGCCCGCGCTGCGGGTTGGGAGAAATCAATCTGCCGGAGACGCAACCGGGCTCGTCGATTATGCCGGGAAAAGTGAATCCCGTGATTGCCGAATCCGTGACGATGGTCTGCGCCCAGGTCATCGGCAACGATGTCACCGTCACGATCGGCGGACAGGCGGCCAACTTCGAATTGATCGTCATGCTGCCGGTCATGGCCTACAATCTCCTGCAATCGATCGAGCTGCTCGCCTCCGTCTCCAATAACTTTGCCGTTAAATGTATCGACGGCATCAAAGCCAATGAAGAGCGCTGCAAGAGTCTGATCGAGGAAAGCCTGGCGATGTGTACGGCGCTCGCGCCGGAAATCGGTTACGAGGCGGCCGCCAAGCTGGCCAAAGATGCCTATAAGTCCGGCAAGACCGTACGTGAAGTCGCGAAGGAGCAGAAAGTGCTCTCCGACAAACGCCTCACCGAATTGCTCGATCCCTGGCGCATGACCATGCCTGGCGGCCCGGTAGGGAGTGCGGGGGGATAAGGGCGGACGGTCAACCATCCTGTCGGTGCTGTGGCATCACGCGAGAATCGCCAGCTGAGAATCGGGGAACGATTGTGACGACGCAACGGAGCATGACTTGGCCATAGTCTGGTCGGCGACGATCTTCCTGAGCGCCTTCTTACTGTTTCTCGTCCAGCCCATGATGGCAAAGATGATCCTCCCGATGTTGGGGGGGACCCCGGCGGTCTGGAATGCCTGCATGTTGTTCTTTCAAACCTCGCTCTTGGCGGGGTACGGGTATGTCCATCTCCTGAATTCATGGGTCGCGCCTCGTCGCCAGGTATTCGTCCATCTGCTCTTGCTGGCTGTTCCGCTGTTCCTCCTGCCCATCGGCATCCCAGCCTCATGGACGTTTCCCGACCAGACCAACCCTGTGCTCTGGGTGCTCCTTCTCTTGACCGTGTCGATCGGCCTACCCTTCTTCATGCTCTCCACGACGGCCCCGCTCTTACAGAAGTGGTTTTCTTGGACCCCTCATCCGTCTGCTCGAGATCCCTATTTCTTGTATGCCGCAAGTAATGCGGGCAGCATGGTGGCATTACTGGGCTATCCGTTCGCGATCGAACCCTGGGTTCCCCTCAGAGGCACACAAGGATTGTCGCAGACGATGCTCTGGAGCATCGGGTATGGAGTCCTTGTCGCCCTTCTTGGAACATGCGCGTGGCTCCTCAGGCGCGAACACGCGCACGGAGCGGCGACAACGCCCCCCAGGTCGACGGCTCAGACAACTGCGCCGCTCTCGCCGCTTCCCATGCTCATTCGCCTACGCTGGATCCTCCTGGCCTTCATTCCCTCGAGCCTGTTGCTGGGGGCCACGACCCACCTCACGCTCAATGTCGCAGCCATTCCATTGCTGTGGGTCATCCCCCTCGCGCTGTATCTGCTGAGTTTTATTCTCGTGTTCGCGAAATGGTCTCCGGCCAATCACCGAGCCATGGTCATCACCTTACCGGTTGTACTGCTGCTCCTGATATTCAACGCCATCCCCTTTGCCCCATCGCTTCCATATCCCGTTCAATTCCTGCTCCCTCTCGTGGGGTTGGGTCTGGTGGCGATGGTCTGTCATGGCGAACTAGCCAGAACGAGGCCCGCGACAGACCGGCTGACGATCTTCTATTTACTCATGTCCATTGGCGGGGCGCTCGGAGGCCTCTTCAATGCCCTGATTGCGCCGGTTGTGTTCAGCGACATTTATGAATACGACATCATCCTCGTGCTCGCCGCCTGTGTGCTGCCACGTCTAGAAGGCGCCGATCCGCTGTGGCTGTCGCACTGGATCTCTTCCCGGTGGGACGCACGCGTGCGGAACGCGGGAGATCTGCCGTGGATGGCAGGAGTGGGACTGATCACCGCGCTCTGTGCGGCCCTCAGCTATTCGTTGGATGAACCGCCGCTCATCCTGGACGCCGCCCTCGCCGGTATTCCGTTGCTGCTGTGTTATGCCTGTATCCGGAAACCGCTTCACTTGGGATTGGCGCTCGGCGCGGTGCTCGTTACCGCCAACGTCATCAGTAACGCGTTCGACGATCCAGTCCTGTACCGGACACGCTCATTCTTCGGCGTGCTCACGGTCAAAGCGGATGGAGATGTGCATCGGCTGAAGCACGGCACTATCAACCACGGCATGCAGCGGATGCAGCCGGAGATGCGACGAGAATCGGTGAGCTACTTTCATCCCGCCGGACCCTACGGACAAGTGTTTGCCGCGTTCAGCGGGACCGAATCCAAGAAGCGTATTGCCGTCACGGGCCTCGGCATCGCGGCATTGGCCAACTATGCCGAGCAGGGGCAATCGCTGACATTTTACGAAATCGATCCGGCAGTGGTAGAGATTGCGCAAACTCCCAGGTTGTTTACGTATTACGACGACGCCGTCCGCCGCGGGGTCGATCTGCGGGTCGTTGTAGGTGACGCCCGGCTGAAAATGCTGGAAGCTCCGGACGGCGCCTACGACATGGTCATCCTGGACGCATTTACCTCGGATGCGATCCCGGTTCATCTCCTCACCCGCGAAGCGATGGAGATGTATCTGCGGAAATTGGCTCCCAACGGTTTATTGGTCATTCACATCTCCAATCGGTATCTGGCGCTCGAGCCGGTATTGGGGAATCTCGGACACGTCCTTCATTTATTTGGATTGAAACAGTTCGGCACGTCGGATGACACGGTCCTGCAATATGCGGCGGACATCGTGGTCATGGCAAAAGAGAAAGAAGCCTTCGGCGCCCTGGGCAAGGATCCACGGTGGACACCTCTGCAACAATCCTCATCGGTCGGCCTCTGGTCCGATGATTTCTCGAACGTCGTACGCGCCATTCGATGGAGCAAATAGCGCATATCTCCTGGAGTGGCTATCCCGCGAGACGGCCCGGAAGATGAAATGCTCCAAAACTTTGACACCCCAAAAGTCTCTATGCTAATGTCCGCGAAACTGTTGGGGTTCTAGTCACTTTCTATTCACTTCTTTAGGGAATACCGCATGAGCGCACAGGGGAAGCATGTGATCATTGTGGCCGGAGCCGGACCAGCCGGAATGGCCGCTTCAAATATGTTGGCGAAGGCCGGCCATGACGTCATCATACTGAACCGCGACATCAAGTTCGGCGGGCTGGCAGAATACGGAATATTTCCGGCCAAGCTGAAATTGCGCGGCGGCCTGAAAAAGCAATATTGGGAAATGCTGGAGCAGCCGAACGTGCACTACTTCGGCAACGTGTCCATCGGGAAGGGGAAAGACCTGACCGTGGAGGACGTTCGCGCTCTCGGCGCCAGCGCAGTTGTCTTTGCGATCGGCGCACAAGGCACCAAGGCCATCGGCGTAGAGGGGGATTCGGCAGAGGGGGTATTCCATGCCAAGGATGTGGTCTACCACTTCAACCGCTTGCCGGGATTCGGCGATCGGCCGTTTGAAGTCGGAAAGCATGTGGCTGTGATCGGAGCCGGCGACGTCATGGTCGATATCGCCCATTGGCTGATTCGCTATAAGAAGGTGGAACGCGTCACGGCCATCGTGCGACGCGGCCCCCTGGAACGAAAATACAACCCGAAAGAAATCCGGTCAGTCTGCGCGAATATGGATGTCGAGGGGATCACCGCAGAAGTGGCGCGCATCAAGGACCGTCTCGCCGCAGTCGGCCAGAATGCCGACGAAGTCCTGAAAGGTCTGACGGACGAATTCACTAAGTGCGAACCGGCCGTCAGCCCCACGAAAATGGGGTTTAAGTTCTTGGCATCGCCGAAGCGCATTCTGGTCGATGGCAACAATCGGGTGCGCGGCTTGGAGATGGAAGACAATAAGCTGGAGCCTAAAGGCACCGACACGGCCGCCGTCGGACTCAAGCAGTATTACGAGTTCCCCTGCGACGCCGTCGTCTTTGCGGTCGGCGACAAGGTGGACGAGACCGTGGGGCTGCCCTACAAGAACGGACTGTTTGTCACCAATCCCAACAAGACCAACAACGATCCAGACGATGCGCTTTTCCAGGCCTATGACGAGGCGACCGGGAAGGCCGTGGATGGGGTATTCCTCACAGGATGGGCGCGTAAGGCCAGCGAAGGGCTCGTTGGTGTCGCCAAGCGGGACGGGGAGTGGTGCGCGGAAGTGGTGACTCGCTATCTGGACACAAAGAATCCAGGCCAGCCGGTCTCAGCCAAAGCCGTCACAGACAAACTCACCGGCTTGTTGAAGGAACGAAAAAGCCGACCGGTGAGCCTTGCCGGACTCAAAGCGCTCGATGCCGCGGAGAAAACCCATAGCGGCGCGACGGACTGTATCGGGGAATTCAAATACGCCACCAACCAAGAAATGCTCAACTTGATCGAGCGGCACTCGCGCTAGCCGAACCAGGGGGGACGGCTCAGCCGTCTCCCCACTTCAGCTTCTCCCGCAACACTTCATAATATCGCGTCTCTGGAAACCGGATCAGCCTCGTGCGATGTTCCGAGACTTTGATCTCAATCGTATCGCCTTGCGAAATAGCCACACCCACCTGGCCATCCATGGTGGCCATCGCTCCGTCATCCTTACTGGTCAGCGTCACTTCGATTTCCGCTCCAGCCGGGACGATCAACGGACGATGGGTGAGCGTGTGGGGACAGATCGGAGTCAACACCAACGACTGCACTGCCGGAGCCAGGATCGGACCGCCGGCCGAAAGAGAGTAGGCCGTCGATCCCGTCGGGGTGCTGACGATCAATCCGTCGCCGCGCAAATTCGTCACGAACTCGCCCTGAATGGCGATTTTCAGCTCAATCATTCTCGCCAAGGTGCCCTTGCTGATCACGACATCATTGAGGACAGCCCCTTGCGTCACCGTTTCCCCATGCCGGTGCACATGGGTCTTGAGCATCAGACGCTCATCCAACACAAAGTCGTTGGCAAAGACTCGATCAAGCGAAGGATAGAGATGCTCCAGACGGACTTCGGTAAGAAACCCCAGCCCGCCCATGTTGACCCCGAGAATGGGAATGCCCCGCTCGCCGGCGAGACGCGCCGCATTCAACATCGTCCCGTCACCACCTAATACCAACAACACATCGGCCTGATTGGCCAGCTGCGTTTTCTGAATTCCCCCGGTCTCGCCAAGCAATGAAGCAGATGTCGTATCTAATAGCGCAACGATGTTCTTCGCCCGCAACCAGGAGACAACACTCTGCAGCGTTTCCTTGACCTCTGGAAATTTCGGCTTCGTGAGAATGCCAATGCTCTTACGTTGCATATCGATACCGACGTGCCTTCAATTGTGGAGTGGCGAAAGGTGCGGGATTGTATCGGGACGGTTCTCAGGGTGTCAACGAAACGATGCCACGCACATGATGAGCCAGAGTCGAGCACCTGACACATAACCATTTATGTATGATTGACTTTCATCGTTGTGGGATTTGCGTGCAACCTTGACACTCGAAAAGCCGGTAGTTAGAATTAGGCCAAGATTTTCCATAGGTTCGCGCGACCGGAACCACTACGAGTCTATACCAGACCAGAAGGAGGCAGGATGTTCGAACGATTCACGGACAAGGGTCGGAAGATCATCATCCTGGCACGGGAAGAGGCCGAGCGGCACCAGAACGATTATCTCGGGACGGAGCACTTGGTTCTCGCGATTCTCCGTGAATCCGACGGTATCGCCCTGATGATCCTGAAAAAAATGGGCCTCTCGACCGAACAGATCCGGCTCGAAATTGAGCGGAACTTGCCCGGCGGTGGGACCACGATGACGTTTGGGGAAATTCCCTTTAGCCCGCGCGTCAAGAAAGTCATTGAATACGGTGTGGAAGAGGCCAGACTGCTGGGCCATAACCATATCGGCAGTGAGCATCTCCTGCTCGGCCTATTGCGGGAGGAAGAAGGGATCGGCGGAAAGATTCTCCGTAGCCTCGGAGCCAATCTCCTGACGGCCAGACAGTTGACCGTCACCTTCCTGAGAAAGTCCGCTCCGCGGGAGCGAGACCGGAAGAGCAACACGCCGGCGCTCGATGAATTCGGACGGGATCTGACCCAGATGGCCCAAGAAGGTCTGTTAGATCCGGTCATCGGTCGCGCCGATGAAATCGAACGCGTCCTTCAGATTCTCAGCCGTCGGACCAAAAATAATCCGGTCCTCATCGGAGAGTCGGGTGTCGGCAAGACCGCCATCGTCGAAGGCTTGGCCCAACGAATCATACAGTCAGAAGTTCCGGATAATCTCTTGTCGCGCCGGGTCATCGCACTCGACCTTGGTTCGCTGGTTGCCGGAACAAAATACCGCGGCCAGTTTGAAGAGCGGCTCAAGGTCGTGATGAAGGAAATTGTGCAGGCCGGCAATATCATCATCTTCATCGATGAATTGCACACGCTCGTCGGAGCCGGAGCGGCCGAGGGATCGATCGATGCCTCTAACATGCTGAAGCCCGCGCTGTCCCGTGGCGAGATCCAATGCATCGGCGCCACCACGCTGGACGAATACCGCAAGCACATCGAAAAAGACGGCGCCCTCAAGCGACGGTTCCAGCCGATTCATGTGCAGCCCCCGAGCATGGATGAGGCCGTGCTGATCATCCAGGGTCTCAGAGACCGATACGAAGAGCACCATGGCGTCGAGATCTCTGAGGATGCCATCATCGAGGCGGTGAAACTGTCCGACCGGTACATCACCGATCGATTCCTCCCGGACAAAGCGATCGATTTGATCGACGAAACCGGCTCGCGCGCCAAACTCCAGACCTATGCCTTGCCGTCTGAGCTGAAGGCGATGGAGCAGGAACTCAAGAAAGTCTCGCGGGATAAAGAACTCGCGATCTCCATGCAGAACTTCGAAGAAGCCGTGCGCCACCGTGAAGAAGAAGAGCGGTTGCGCAAACTGCTGGATGAATCGAAGCGCGAATGGAAAAAGAGCCAGGAAAAGAACAAGCCGACCATCGGAAAAGAAGATGTGGCCTACGTCGTCTCGAAGATGACGGGCATCCCGCTCTTTAAACTGGAAGAAGAAGAGTCGAACAAGTTGCTGCACATGGAGGATTTCCTCCACAAACGCGTCATCGGCCAGAACGAAGCGATTTCGGCCGTATCGCGCGCCATCCGCCGCTCACGGGCGGGTTTGAAAGATGCGAAGAAGCCGATCGGCTCGTTTATTTTCATGGGTCCCACCGGCGTCGGCAAAACCGAGTTGGCCAGGACCGTCGCAGAATTCTTATTCAACAGCGAAGATGCCTTGATTCGCGTCGACATGTCCGAATACCAAGAGAAGTTCACCAGCTCGCGACTCTTTGGAGCGCCTCCGGGCTATGTCGGCTACGAAGAGGGCGGACAGCTGACCGAGAAGGTCCGTCGCCGTCCGTATTCTGTCGTGCTCTTCGATGAAATCGAGAAGGCCCATCCGGACGTCTTCAATGTGCTGCTTCAAGTCTTAGACGACGGTGTGCTGACCGACAGCCTGGGTCGTAAGATAGATTTCAAGAACACCGTGATCATCATGACGTCGAATATCGGCACCAAGATGATCCAGAAAGGTGTGTCGCTCGGCTTCCAGAGTACGGAAGGGGAGCAGGCGAGGAGAAAGAAGGAAGAAGTCATGGGCGAATTGCGCCGCTCCTTCAGCCCTGAGTTCCTGAACCGGATCGACGAAGTCGTAATCTTCCATCAACTGGAGAAGGAACAGCTCTACACCATCCTTGATATCCTGGTTCGTGAGCTGAACACACGGCTTGTGGAAAAGGGTGTCGAAATCGAGCTGGATGACGAAGTCAAACAATGGCTGATCAAAGAAGGATATGAGCCGTTGTATGGGGCTCGCCCGATGCGCCGGACCATTCAACGCGCCATCGGCGATCCGCTCTCCGATGACCTCATCAGAGGACGGTTCAAGGACAGCCGCAAGATCAAGGTCGTGCTTCGCGACGGAGCGCCAACCTTCATCGAGCAGGAGACGATGGCCAGCGTCTAACCCGTCCAGCGGGATAGGCTCGTACGACAGAGTGAGATTCATTCAGCTGCACCCCCTGCGGTCAATGACCGCAGGGGGTGCATGCTTTTCAGCGACAGAGTGTGATAACTCTACAGAGTCATGACGACGAGTCCATCCGCTGCAACTGAACACGCCACTTCCTGGACCCCATGCCCGATACTGGGGATTGAATCCTCCTGCGATGAAACATCGGCTGCAATCCTGAATCACGATGGAACGGTCCTCTCGAACATCGTGTCCTCACAAGACTCAGTTCATCGCCAATTCGGCGGCGTGGTTCCTGAACTGGCCGCACGCGCCCATCTGAGTACCATTGACCGGGTTGTCCAGTCCGCGCTGGTTGAAGCACGTCTTTCCAGGCATGACCTTGGGGCCATCGCCGTCACACAAGGACCCGGTCTGGCCGGTGCACTCCTGGTTGGACTCAATTACGCCAAAGGGCTGGCCTATGGGCTCTCGCTCCCTCTGATCGGCGTCAATCATCTTGAAGGTCATATCTCCTCCGCCTGGTTGGCAGATCCCACATTCCCGTTCCCCTGCATTGTCCTTGTCGTATCCGGTGGGCATACCCATTTATTCAGGAGGGAAGCCGATGGTCGAACCATACTATTGGGCTGCACAAGGGACGATGCCGCCGGTGAAGCGTTTGATAAGGGCGCGCAGATGCTCGGCCTGGATTATCCTGGTGGGCCGGCAATCGATCGCCTGGCGCGCCAAGGAAGCCCCAAAGCCATTCGCTTCCCCTTGTCTCGCTTACAAAAGAGCAGCTTGGAGTTCAGCTTCAGCGGGCTGAAGACATCGTTACTCTATCGGCTTCGAGGAATGGACGCAGCGGCACGTACCGCCCAGGCCGCCGATCTGGCAGCGGGCTACCAAGAGGCGATCGTGCGCGTCCTTGTCGATCGGGCGTTTGTGGCGGTACGGTCGTCCGGCGTGGATGCGCTGGCCGTGGTCGGGGGGGTTTCCGCCAACTCACGGCTTCGTACACTGCTCACCGCGAGAGCCCAGGAAGAGGGAGTCAGGCTCGCGTTGCCGCCGATGGCCTACTGCACCGACAACGCCGCCATGATTGCATCTGCCGGGAGACAATTGCTCCTACGCGGGCACCGGCCCGTCGCTGACCTCGAGATTCTGCCATCACTGCGACCGGGCACTTACGCCGGCCGTACAACCGTCCACGCCCGCTGACCAAGAGGCCGCCTATTCCTGAGATACAAGGCAAAACTCTCGGACTTCGTGCCAGCCAACTCGCCGCGATCGAGCATCTCTATCGACGACGGAATGCGGTCGATGAAGTCCTCTCCCTTGAGCTGGCGACAGAGCTCTCGACGCTCTCGGCTGAGTACCGGCGTCCAATCTCGCTGCTTCTCACCAGACGCGGTGTCGTGCAGGAAATCATCGTGGGAACCGACATGGTGTTGTCACCCACCACACTGTCTAAATTTCGCGCAGGCCCCCGTTCACTGCGAGGGCTCCGCCTGATTCGAACGCAACTCCAAGACAGGCCCTTAAGCCAGGAAGATCTGACCGACCTCGGCTACCTGCGCCTCGACCTGATCGGCATTCTCTCAGTATCACCAAACGGCACGCCTGGGACGCTCTATCTCGCGCATCTCCTGCCGCCGAATGAAACCGGGCGACTCTGCGAAGTCCTCAAACCGACGCCGCTACAGGAATGCCCCCTCGTCTTCGACCGATTCATCAAAGACCTCGAAGTAGACCTGCAGGAAGCTCTCAAGCATCACGCCGTGACCAGCGGGAGCGAGTCCGCCATCCTGGTCAGCGCATCGTCGCATGGTCGCGCCGAGCAGGAAGAACGGCTCGCCGAGCTCGCCGACCTTGCGGCCTCTGTCGGCGTCACCGTGTTTGATTCGATTGCGCAACGCATTGGAGACGGCCACCAGCGATACCTGCTGGGAAGCGGAAAACTGAAAGAAGTGCTGATACAAACCCTGCATAAGGGCGCGGATATGGTCATCTTTGATCAAACGCTTACGCCGGCCCAGGCGCGGGCGATTGCCGAGATGACAGACATCAAAATCATCGACCGGACGCAGTTGATTCTCGATATTTTTGCGCGCCGGGCCCATAGCCGTGAAGGCAAGGTCCAGGTGGAACTGGCGCAATTACGCTATCTGCTCCCGCGCCTCTCCGGACAAGGCACACAGCTGTCACGCCTCGGCGGAGGCATCGGAACCAGAGGCCCGGGAGAAACGAAATTGGAAACCGATCGCCGGAAGATTCGCGACCGGATTACCCACTTGGAGCGCGAAATCGAACAATTCTCCAAACACCAGAATCAACGCCGCGCACGCCGGGAACGGCAGCAACTGCCGGTCCTCTCCTTCGTCGGCTACACCAACGCCGGCAAGTCGACCTTGCTGAACCTCCTCACGGAAAGTCATGTCTCGGCGGAAAATCGCCTTTTTGAGACATTGGACACCACCAGCCGCCGCCTGCGCTTCCCGCAGGATCGGGAAGTCATCGTCACCGATACCGTCGGATTTATCCGCGATCTCCCCAAAGAACTGATCGGGGCGTTCCGGACAACGCTGGAGGAATTGCGCGAAGCCGATTTACTCCTCCATGTCGTCGATGCGAGCGCGCCCGACATCGACGTTCAGATGAAAGCCGTCCTGGATATTCTCGAAGAATTGGAGCTCGATAAAATTCCGCAAGTCCTGATCTTCAATAAGTGCGATCGACTGCCCGCCGCTCAAGCCGAAGCCTTATGCCGACGCTATGACGCCATCGGCATCTGCGCCCTGGACGCATCGACATTGCGGCCGTTGATTGATCACCTCGCAACACGCGTTCACACCATGACCAGCACCGAGGAACCGGACCTTCCTCCGCCGCCGGCCCCGGATCCTGCACTTGCATCTCACCATTAACCGCGGCAGAATTGCGTCACTTTCAATGAACGCTCATTCGCGCCGCCATTCATCCGTGACAACCAAGCCAGCTACGCTTGCGCGCCTGCTGTTGAAGCATCAGCCGAAAGCCGAGATGGAGCTGACCCACCAGTCTCCGTGGGAATTGCTCGTCGCCACCATCCTGTCCGCCCAGTGCACCGACCGGCGGGTCAACCAAGTCACCCCGGCGCTGTTCAAGCGTTTTCGTCGACCGCAAGACTACGCCACGGCCCCTCCGCTCGAACTTGAGGCCCTGATCAAATCGACCGGGTTCTACAAAAATAAAGCCAAGCACTTGATCGGATGCGGCAAAGCCGTGACGGAACGATTCGGCGGATCCGTTCCGCAACGCATGGAAGAATTGACGACCATCCCAGGGGTCGGCCGCAAGACCGCGAACGTGATCCTGGGGACCGCCTACGGGCAACCGTCGATCGTCGTCGACACGCATGTCAAACGAGTCGCCAATCGACTAGGCCTGACCACCTCGGACAATCCCGAGCGAATCGAACAGGATTTGCAGCAACAATTTCCCAACGCTCAATGGACCGCCATTTCCCAGCGCCTGCTCCTGCATGGACGCTATATCTGCCTGGCGCGCAAACCCCTCTGCAATGCATGCCCGCTCTATACAGAGTGCCACTGGAAAGGAAAGCTCCCGCAATGATCACCAGCATGACCGGTTTCGGACGACGACAAGGGGCCTGGCAGGACGGACAGGTGACGGCAGAAATTCGCTCCGTCAATCACCGGTTTTTGGAAACCGGCCTGCGACTGCCGAAGACCATGAGCGCGCGTGAAGAACACATCAAAAAAGCCATTCAGGAACATTGCCGCCGCGGACGCGTCGATCTCACGGTCCTCGTGCAGGGCGGGCGGGGAGGGGCACGCTCGCTGCAACTTGACGCTGATCTGGCGAAGCAGTACCATCAGGCCCTCCGGAATCTCCAGAAAACGCTCAAGCTCAAAGGAACGATCGATGTCGGGCTCCTCGCAGGATTCCGTGATGTCATTACGATTTCCGACCAGCCGTCCGACGACCCCAAGCTTGCCGCGCTCATAGAAAAACTGGTAGGCCAGGCGATTCAAGACCTGGTGAAGATGAGAAAGAAGGAGGGGGCCCTCCTCGCGACGGATATTCGCGCGCGCCTTGAGACCTTGCGCGGACTGAAGGCACAAGTGGCGGTTAAAGCCCCGTCAGTGGCCCAAGAGGCTTTTGACCGCATGAAAATCAGACTTGAAAAGCTGCTGTCGTCTGAGATCCAGGATGTCCCGAAATTGCATCAAGAGCTGGCCCTCTTTGCGGATCGCAGCGACATCACAGAAGAATTGGTCAGACTCGATGCACATATGATACAGTTCGACCATACGCTTCAGAGTTCAGAGTCCGTGGGCAAAACGTTGGACTTTCTCCTGCAAGAGATGGGGCGAGAGGTCAATACCATCGGCTCCAAGGCCAACGATGCGACGATCACGGCATCGGTCGTACAAATGAAGGCAGAGATAGAGCGAATCAGAGAACAGATTCAGAACGTGGAATGACCAGCATCATGAGCACCAGTCCTGCGCCAACCGCATCAGATCCGCGTCCCTATGTCCCCGAACGACGGGGAATTTTGTTCATTATTTCGGCGCCGTCCGGAACGGGCAAGACGACACTCTGCAAACAAATTACCGCCTCGGTACCGGGAATTTGGCATTCGGTCTCCTATACCACCAGGCAGCCGCGCCCCGGTGAAGAACACGGACGGGAATACTTCTTCATCGAAGAGAAAATCTTTCAGGACATGGTGGCCAAAAACGAGTTCATGGAATATGCCCATGTGTACGGCAACTGGTACGGCACTCCGCGCAAGGCCCTGATGGACAAGATGGAGCAGGGGATCGACGTTCTGCTGGAAATCGACGTTCAGGGCGCCTTGCAGATCAAGAAGAAGGTGCAGGACGCCGTCTATATTTTCATTCTGCCACCCTCGATGGAAACCCTGCGCACCAGGCTCCAGAGCCGGGCCTCCGACACTCCGGAGGAGATTCAGCGCCGATTACAGAAGGTGAAGGAGGAGGTGTGGAGTTACCGCGAGTACTACTACATCGTGCGTAACGACAACCTGGAACAGTCTCTTAAAGAACTCCAGAGCGTGTTCCTGGCGGAACGCCTCAAGACGAAGCGACTTGATATGCATTGGCTTGAACAGAACTTCATTCTCGAGAAAGAATCCAAACCGGGAGATCGTGACCAATCTTCCATTGCTAAAGGGAGTACCGCGCACCATGATTGACATGCTCAACCTCTTGCCCCAGTACAAACTCGGCCAATTCGATTCACGCCATCGGCTCGTTATCGTCGCGGCTCAACGAGCCAAGCACCTGATCCAGGGAGCCAAGCGCTCCGGCCTCGTCCGCTTCACCAAGGAAACCACCTGCGCGCTCGACGAAGTGCTGCGCGGAGAGGTCAAGTATCTCGTCGGCGAGGAAGCCCGTGATGCCATGAAAGAAGCCAAGCGCGGAAAAGAAGGCGAGACCGAGCGGTTGGCCATGATGACCGGTGAGGACGCCAAGGAAATTAAGAAAGAACTCAGCGTCTATGTCGATGACGCCGCTAAGCCCGCCCCAGCGGAGGAGTAACGTTGGATTCAGAGACGACGCCAGGGACGTTGACCGGTAAACGGGTGGCGCTCGGCGTCACAGGAAGTATCGCGGCCTATAAGGCCGTGAGCCTTTTGCGTGCCCTCACACGGCAAGGGGCCAGCGTCTCCGTCGTGATGACCAAGGCCGCGACGAAGTTCGTCACGCCGATGACCTTTGAAGTGTTGTCCGGCCAGGCCGTGACGACCGACCTCTTCGAAGCTCATCAAGAGATGAAGCATCTGTCCATCCCGGAAGGGGCCGATGCCATCGTGATCGCGCCGGCAACAGCCAACTTCCTGGCCAAGGCCGCTGTCGGACTGGCGGATGATGTCCTGTCGACCATGCTACTCACGAGCCGCTGTCCCTTGATTGTGGCACCGGCCATGGACGGCGACATGTGGACACATCCCACCGTCCAAGACCATGTCAAGACGCTCCGCTCTCGAGGCACAACAGTCCTGGACCCCGAAGAAGGTCCGCTCGCTTCAGGCCAAGTGGCCCAAGGGCGACTTGCCGCCGAGACTCGAATCCTCGAAGCCATTGAACACGTCCTCATCCCGCTCGCCGATTTGAAAGGGCAGAGGATCCTCGTCTCAGCCGGCCCCACCCAGGAAGCCATCGATCCGGTTCGCTACATTTCCAACCGCTCGTCGGGAAAGATGGGCTATGCCATCGCGGAAGCGGCCAGAAACCGAGGTGCCGAGGTCATCCTCGTCACCGGCCCCACCGCCCTCACACCCCCGGCCGGCATCCGTGTCGTGCCAATCACCACCGCCAAAGAAATGGCGGAAGCCATGTCGGCTCAGTTCGGCTGGTCCTCCATCGTCATTATGGCCGCGGCCGTGGCGGACTTTCGTCCTAAGACTCCAGCAGCCCAGAAGCTGAAAAAGGGAACCGCCGCCGTGCCTCCGCTGGAGTTGGAACGGGCTCCCGATATTCTGGCCATGCTCTCGGCCAAACGCACCTCCCAAATCCTGGTTGGCTTCGCCGCCGAAACGCAACACCTCGTCCAACATGCGACCGACAAACTTACGGCGAAGGGCCTCGACCTGATCGTCGCCAACGATGTCACCCAAGCAGGGGGGGGATTCGGCAGCGAACACAATGCGGCCATCATCCTCTCCCGCACCGGAATTCAGCATACCTTCGACCTCCGTCCAAAATCACAATTGGCTCACGATATCCTCTCAACCATTGTAGAATTTGCCCAGAACGAACCTCGCAAACAGACACCGGCTTCCGTGCGATAGGAGCCTCAATGGCATCAGGATCCCGGGCCAACGCCGCTGAAATCGACCGTCATGCGACCACCCTGGCGAAAGACCCTGCCTCCAAGGCCTTTATTCCCTTGGCTGAAGAGTATGGCAAAGCCGGCATGTGGTCCGAAGCGGCCGGCGTCCTCGAAGACGGGCTGAAGTACTACCCCGGATTTATCACGGCGATGGTCGCGCTTGGCCGCGCCTATGACCAGCTGAGCCAACCGACCAAAGCCAAAGCCATTCTGGAAGAAGCCATCAAGATCAGTCCGGAAAACCTCCGGGCACATCGAACCTTGGCGAAGATCTACACTGCCGAAGGCTCCGCCGCCCAGGCGCTCCGCTCATGCGACGTGATCCTCGCTCTCAATCCGTTAGATCAAGAATCGCTCTCGCTGCGCGCTTCCCTCGGCGCCGCCATCCCGGACACATCCGAAACACCTAAGGCACCATCGACAAGAGCAACCGTCGCATCGTCCGAAGCGGCTGCTGTCGCACCTGATCCACACCTGCCGGCCGCTGCGGAGCTATCAGCCCTAGCCGAAAATACAGACACCGCTGCAGTAGCAGTAGTGGTGGAATCCGCCATGCCGGATCTCGTAGCTGATGCCACCGCCAGCATGGCCTCAGTCCTAGAAACGGATCAGCCCCGGGCACAAGAGCCGGCACCCGTTGAGGCTGCCATGACGACTGCACTCGCCGCCGAACAGACTCCCGTGTCTGCTCCATCACGAAACCAGACCGCCACCAATCGACTGGAGCATATGCTGCAGTCCATCCACGCTCGCCGCCGAGATCGGCCCTCTCCCGAAGCGACTGCTGCGCCAGCTCAACCCTGACCAAAGGTTTGACCCTCTCCGACGGGGCTGCTAGAATGCCGCCGCTAAGCACCTTGTCGTGTACTCCATCTTCTTCGTGACTTCGGAGGCAGTGCGTACCTGAGATGGTTCGGATTCTTGTGCTACATGGGCCCAATCTCAACCTGCTCGGCACCCGGGAGCAATCCATTTACGGCACGACCACGCTCGACGAAATTGATGCCGCCATTGCCCAAACAGCCGAGGGCTTGAACATTGAAGTCGATACCCGGCAATCGAACATGGAAGGGGAGCTGGTCACCTGGATCCAGGAAGCGCGGACGGGTTACCACGGCATCATTATCAATCCGGCAGCCTACACCCATACCAGCGTGGCCATTCGGGATGCCCTGGCCGCCGTCGCCCTGCCGACGGTGGAAGTACATCTCTCGAATATTTACCAGCGGGAAGCATTCCGGCATCATTCATACATCGCAGGAGTGGCGATGGCGCAACTCTCCGGCTTCGGACCAGCCGGCTATCTCCTCGCCCTCCAAGGGCTCCTTGAACATCTCCTGGAGCAAGGCACCAAAACAGGCGGGGCCGCATCAAAACCCGTCCGCCGAACCCGCCGACGAAAAGCATGAGCACCACGCATTGAATCACCGTGTGAGGATGAAGGGAGTCTGCAGTGATTTCGACAGTTGATTTTCGCAATGGCGTTCGCTTGATGGTCGAAGGCGACCCCTTTTACATCGTCGAGTTTCAGCATGTGAAACCAGGCAAAGGCGGCGCCTTCGTCAGGACCAAGTTGAAGAGCTATCTCACCGGCAACTTACTCGACCGCACATTCCGATCCGGCGAACGTTTTGAAGAGCCGAAACTCGATGAGCGGGAAATGCAATTTCTCTACGCCACCGACGACGACTACACCTTCATGGATAACGAAAGCTACGAACAGCTGACGTTTGCCAAGAAGACGTTGGGGGAGAATGCGGACCTGATCAAGGAAAACATGATCGTGAAGATTCTCGTCTACGAGCATCGACCGATCGACGTCGAACTCCCAAATTTCATCGAGCTCAAAGTCGTGGACGCCGATCCGGGCGTGCGCGGGGACACCGCCTCAGGCGGCACCAAACCCGCCACGGTCGAAACCGGCGCGATCATCAAAGTTCCCCTCTATC
This sequence comes from Nitrospira sp., assembly GCA_030653545.1. Taxonomy (NCBI): domain Bacteria; kingdom Pseudomonadati; phylum Nitrospirota; class Nitrospiria; order Nitrospirales; family Nitrospiraceae; genus Nitrospira; species Nitrospira sp. The sequence continues at coordinate 276,431 of JAURZE010000022.1, forward strand.
TGGAGGTAGGCACCGTGATTAAGATCGACACCCGCACCAGATCCTACGTGGAGCGCGTCAGGTGAGTAAGCGGAAACCGGCGCGTCCGAAGACCAAACAACCCCGCCCGATCGTCCTGCCTCAGTCCTTTCCGGGAGCGCAGGGGCAGGCCGACACTATCTTGACCGGTACGCAGACCAAGCAGATCCAGGACCTGATCGATCTGCTCCGCCGAAATAACCTGACCGAACTGGAACTCGAACGGCAGGGCGTCCGTATTCGCGTACGGCATGAAGTCGGTATGAAGACCGTCACCACGTCGGTGCAAGACGCGGCGCCGGCATCGCCACAGTCCGGCAGCCAACCGGCACCGTCCTCTGGCCCCTCGGCTGAAGAAACGGCCGGCATGTTCACCATCACCTCGCCGATCGTCGGCACCTTCTACCGCTCACCGTCTCCCGACGCCGATCCCTATGTGGAAGACGGGGACTATGTGAAAAAAGGCCAGGTGCTGTGCATCGTCGAAGCGATGAAGCTCATGAACGAAATCGAATCCGAAACCGACGGGCGTATCGTGAAGATCCTGGCGGAGAGCACGAAGTCCGTCGAATACGGACAGGCGCTGTTCCTGATCGACCCCAAAGCGACGCAATAGTCCGCCGCAATCGATACACCTCGGAGTGACTGCGTGTTCAAGAAAGTTCTGATCGCCAATCGCGGAGAGATCGCCCTGCGGGTCATCCGCGCCTGTAAAGAGCTCGGCATCAAGACCGTCGCCATCCATTCGGAGGCCGACGCCGCCAGCCTGCACGTCCGCGCCGCCGATGAAAAGGTCTGTGTGGGCCCGGCCGAAGCGGCTCTGAGCTATCGCAATATTCCCAACGTCCTGAGCGCGGCGGAAATCTCCGGCGCCGATGCCATTCATCCCGGCTACGGCTTCCTGTCAGAGAACGCTCACTTCGCCGAAGTCTGCGAATCCATCGGCATCAAATTCATCGGCCCGTCCTCCGAGAACATCGCCATGCTGGGCGACAAAGCCAAGGCTCGCGAAATTGTGATGAAGCGCGGCCTTCCCGTCACGCCCGGCAGCCCCGGTGAACTCCGGAGCGAGGAAGAGGCTCTGCAGGCCGCGCAGAAGATCGGCTTTCCCGTCATCATCAAGGCCACAGCCGGCGGCGGCGGACGTGGCATGCGCGTCGTGAACAAAGCCGAAGACCTGGCCCGCGCGTTCCAAGCCGCGCAAGCGGAAGCCAAATCGACGTTCGGCAACGAAAGCGTCTATCTCGAACGATACTTCCTCGAACCGCGCCATATCGAAGTGCAGGTCATGGCCGACCACCGTGGCCACGTCATCCACTTGGGCGAACGGGATTGTTCGATCCAGCGGCGGCACCAGAAGCTGTTGGAAGAAACTCCGTCACCGGCGATCGATGACAAACTGCGAAAAGAAATCGGGCGCGTCGCGGTCGAAGCCGTGAAAGCCGCGCATTACCGGAATGTCGGCACCGTGGAGTTCCTCCTCGACAAAGACCGAAATTTTTTCTTCATGGAAGTGAACACCCGTATTCAGGTCGAACATCCGATCACCGAAATGGTGACCGGTGTCGATTTGATCAAAGAACAGATCCGCCTGGCCGCCGGGCTTCCGTTAACGCTCCGGCAACAAGACGTCGTCATGAACGGCCACAGCATGGAATGCCGCATTAACGCAGAAGACCCGGAGAAGTTCACCCCATCGCCCGGCACCATCACCAAGTACAGCCCGCCCGGCGGGTTCGGCGTGCGTGTCGATTCGGTGATGGAATCAGGCGCGGTCGTCTCACCGCACTACGACTCGATGATTGCGAAACTGATTACCCACGGCCGCGACCGGCAGGAGTGCATGGCCCGCATGCGCCGCGCCCTCGACGAATTCGTCATTGAAGGCATCAAGACCACCATCCCGCTCCACCGCCGCATCCTCGACGACCCCGACTTCCAAAAAGGCCACGTCTCCACGACGTTCCTGGAACGGTTCCTCGCCAGCTAACACCATCCTGGCGTGTGTTGTTCTTCATTGACGCATCTACCATAAACACTGTCACGACACAGCACATCGACATCTCTCCTGACATTGCCGGTGGCAAGCCACGAATAGCCGGACATCGAATTACCGTACAGAACATTGTCCTCTGGTATGAGCGCTTGCGTCTGACCGCCGATGAGATCGCCACTAATCATGGAGTCTCCTTGGCCGATTTCTACGCAGCGCTGGCCTATTGCTACGATCATCGCCAGGAAATAGACGAAGCGATTCTGGCCGACGAAACCTATATCGCCGAGTTGCAGAGCCGGACTACGTCAAAGTTGAGTGGAAAGATCGGTGGCTGACCAGGTCAAGTTCTATCTGGACGAGCATGTCCCGAAAGCGGTGGCCGAGGGGTTGCGCCGGCGCGGCGTAGAGGTCATCACGGTTCAAGAACTCGGCTTGCAGCATGTCACACTTCTCTGACCGCTATTCCTAACAATCGGCGCGCCCCTGAAACAATACAATTCGACCGATTTACCTCCCCATTGGCAATGTATTGGAGAGGCACAAAGGCCAATAATGGCCTCGTCTATTTCATCTGTTTCGCAAACGGCAGTGACTCCATTTTACTTCAGGCTGAGAAATGCAAAAAAGGCATTTCGATGGGCATCATTCCCTTCTGCGAGAGAGCGGAACTGAAGATGGGAAGAACTGAAGAGTCGGTTGAGGACCGGTCTCGCGAGTCAAATACTTACCCATGTGTTCAGCAATGACTTGATGGCCCTTCGGATTGAGATGCGGATCCATCTTTGAATTCATATACACTCGCTTGTCTTCTTCCGCGAACCACGAGAGCATATCAGTCACAGGGAGAGGAGCCACTGCCTCGGCAACGTCCATCAGTAGGGCGTCGTTGAACGGAGTAGCCAACAGGCGAACATAGAACACAACCAGTGGAATGTGGCGTTCCTTGCACAGTCGTGCCATTTGGCCCAATGAGCTCATCGAGTCTCTCCAGCCGTCTTCTAATCTAAATTCATCTGTATCCAAGTCGGCGGCGCTGCGGATGCCGTACCGGCCGTACCGGCCTGCGTAGACAGCCAACCGATATAACCAACTTTGTTCGAGCAGGAGTTCCAGAACTTGGGGCGGAGACTTCTCCTGGGCGGATACGCCTTGCGCTGAGCTTGGGGCAGGCGGAGTGGCTTCGATGTCATTCGGGTGGTACAGGAGAAGGACTAGGTCCGGCTCAAGAGCGAGTCCGTCATTTCGAAGAAACGTGTACTCTTGGACCGTGTTATATCCAGCTACCCCGGCATTGATGACCCGAATGGGGCGTCCCACTTCAGTTGTGAGGAGTTGCTGAAGTTTGACCGAGAATATTTCATTTTGAACCACACCCCATCCGAATACTACGGAATCTCCCAGCATAAGAATTCGATATTCAGATCGTTTCTTGGAGCGAATGGGATCATCGCGAAGACCGAGTTCGTTGAAGCGGACGTCCACGCCTTGATACATTGCCCCCCAGGATCGGCGGTGCCGAACAACCAGGTCCGGGTCTGCGACTCGATCCAGATTGTACCGACGGGTTTCTTCAAAATAGGAAATCCCGAGCGGGTCGGCCATGCGACAAAACACTTCCGCCGTAATCAAAGCGACACAGACCGAGACACCCAGGAGAAGAATTGCCCGCCGATGCTGATAAATACGCTGTTTGAGCAAGATGGATACGCCGACATTCAGACAGAAGAGCACCGTCAAGAGAACGAAGTAGCTCAAGGAATATCGATGCAGCACCGATGGGGATTCGGAACGGTGGGTGCCGAGCCAGACTAAGAAGAACCAGCTGGTAGATATGAATGCCAACCAGAAGAGTCGGAACCATATTGAAGGTGCAGACATCCTGTACTTCTCCCTCACTAGCACTAGTCAGAATTTCTACTCCGCAGTGAGCTTCTTAAGCCGGATTGTGTGCAAATGGGTGAGGCTTCCAGTAAAGTCTATCGCTAGGTCGGCGGGGCACCAAGAAAAGTCAAGAATTCGACGGACGATTCGAAATGCAGGCGAAATGATTCGGCAAGGCTCTCCCAAACTCACTCGGTCATGAGAATAAAGTGTCACAGAGAATCGTCAACGATTCGCTTGAGAATTACCCATGAATCAGACATTAAGAGGAGGCCTTGGGCGGTTGGACCGCATGTGTTCTTTTTTAAGTGCGCCTCGCGGTGTTCTGCCTAGGCGGCGGAACGACCTGTCAGCAGGTAGTCAAGAACCACTCCATTCTGCATACGACAGTCAAGCGCTCGGTGCGACTCAATCTGATGGCAGAAGCTCCGATGTCTGTTTGGTCCCGCCAAATACCTTCGTGGTCTGGGTGGGATGGGCGCGCAATTCCTCGGCCAATTCGACCAGCGCCTCGTCGCCTTTGCCCGCGGTTACGGCGCCGGCTCCCTGAAGCCTGCCCCATGATTGCGTTTCGCTCTCTTCATCGCCTCGTGCCCTGTTTCACCAGCGCCCAGTGGCTTCGGTGAAGCAAGACTACCACGTAGCGCACGATCCGGTTGTCCGGATCCCCCTCTACCTTCCTACGCATTCCATATGCGAGTCCCAGGTAGAGACTAGTTACCCCATCAGAGTACAATCGGTCCATCATGGCTCAACGTTGCTATATTGGCTGCGCCGGCATTTACCTCCTCCTCGATCCATCAGTCTCACCAGACAGGCCGCTAGGTGAAGCTCTGACTCAATCTGCTTGTGCCGGGGTAAAGATCGTTCAGTACCGCAACAAGACTGCCTCGATGAAGGAGGCTTATGCGGAAGCGTTGCCGCTGAGAAAGCTTGCGGCGGAGTTGGGCGTCTTGTTCATTGTGAATGACCGCTGCGATCTGGCACTGGCGGTAGATGCGGACGGAGTCCATCTTGGGCAGGGGGATCTCCCGCTGGAGCTCGCACGGAAAGTAATGGGCCCGGACAAGCTGATTGGCATCTCGACGCACAATCCAGATCAAGTATTGGCGGCGAGCGCGGGTAAGCCGGACTATCTCGGCTTTGGGCCGATCTTTAAGCCTGGTTCAAAACAAGATCACGATCCGGTGGTGGGAATAGAAGGGCTGCGGGCGATCCGCTCGCTGACCTCTCTGCCGATTTTTGCCATCGGCGGAATTACTATAGAGAACGTCGGTGAAGTGATGAAGGCTGGGGCGAACGGGGTTGCGGTAATCTCAGCCATTCTGAAAGCACCGGATATCAAGCAGGCGGTCAGCGACTTCCTCGCGCAGATGCCAGCACCAGCTTCGTAAGGATTTTCATCTCGCTGCGCACCGCGAGTTTTTCTACGGCCGGTTCAAACCGCGCATCAACGCCAGCCATGTAGGGGAGCGGCCCGATCACTGGCACTCTCGAACACTCCCGCAGCAGTTCCACTGTTGAACGCTCCTGTCGTCGTGTTACCGCCGTCTTTGCTGGCATCGTCCGATTCAGTACCACGGCAATGACCGGGATCTTTCGTGCCCGTAGGGCATTGAGCGTCAGCAGGGCGTGATTCACTCCGCCGAGCCCAACTCGTCCGACAACCAGCACAGGAGCTTTCAGCTTCTCGATCAGATCCAGCGCATCCATCGTTGGAGTGATCGGTACATGCACACCACCCGCGCCTTCAACCAGCAATACCTCATGCTGAGATTGCAGCTGACGGTAGGCTCGCATGATTATTGGGATCGTAATGGATCGTCGTTCAGCCCTCGCTGCGTCTAACGGTGCAATCGGAAGTCGAAAGGCATAGGGCCTGACGAGTTCGAGGGAATCACACACCTGCGCTGCAACCCTGAGTCGATCGGCATCGGATGGTCGGCCCTTCACTACGCCGGTTTCGACCGGCTTCATCACGCCGACATCGAGGCTCAGTGTTTTCAAGCTCCACGCAAGCGCCGCCGTCACCAGCGTCTTACCGACAGCGGTATCCGTCCCCGTGATGAATATCCCGTGTGTCACGCTCGCTGCTCGCTTCTCAGAGGTCCCGACTATCGCAGTTCCAGGCCTGGCCCGACATATCGTTGAGCTGCGCCATGTGCACGATCGTCCTCGCCACTTCCTCAATCGCCGGTGGACGACGGAGCGCATGATCCGCCCAGTCATGACCTTCGGGCATCGCCCCTTCTGAGAGGCCGGTCATGTGCCAGCCCGGTAGCACCAGATTCACCCGCACGTTCTGCGGCCCCCATTCCTGCGTAGCGGTCTTCACCAGTCCAACCAGGCCGGCTTTCGACGCAGCGTAGGCGACTTGTCCGATCGATCCATGATATCCCGCATGGGAACCAACCACGACGATCGAGCCGCCGCCCTGAGACAGCAGGGGAGGAGCCATCGACTGCAGACAGTGAAAGGTGCCGGTCAGATTCGTTTGAATGACACTCATCCACTCCTCTTCCCGCTGCCGCAGGACCAGACTACTTGCCGCGATTCCGGCATTGCAGATAAATGTCGTCGGCTTCGGTGCCTTCTTGAGAAACGCATCGATCATTCGTCGAACTGAGTCACCCTCACGCACATCGGCCTGATAGAGACCGCCAGTTCCACCGGTCACGCGGACCGCGCGCAGAGTCTTCGCAGCCTCGGCCTTCCGTCGAAGGTAGTGCACGCCGACATACCAGCCCATTGCCGCAAAGGCACGGCAGATGGCTCGCCCGATCCCGCCGGAGGCTCCGGTCACCAAGACTGAGCACCGTCCAGGTGTGCGCGCCACTGACCGCTTCGCTGATCCGGTTCGTTTTGGTGAAGCCATGGCGAAGGGATTATGTCGGCAGCCATTCGACAACGCAAGCCCGGGGAACCGGCATCGGCCCATGCCTTGCTGCCTCCGCAACGCCTATGGTACGGTCATTCCAACAGAGGAGGATCCTGATGTCGCACAGTCCCCAAGCCTTGTCCCACGTCTTCGCGCCACTCGCAGTGGCCGCAGCGATGCTCACCGTTGGATCATTCGCAACCACGCCGCTGGCGGCAGAAGAACCCTCCCAAATCGCCCAGTCCGAAGACTACTTTCCCGACCGGATCGGCACCCGCTGGCAATACCGTGGCCAGATCTCCGAAGGACCGGTGCAGGTGATCGACAATAAGTTTTTCGCCAACACGTCGTCAGTCACCGGAACCAAAAAGCTCAACGGCGTGACCGTCACGGTGTTCCATGATACGAACCCCGGCAACCACGGTGAATCCGACAGTTACTATCGACGCGATAGCGTCGGCATGGTGTATTACGGATCCGATCCCGGCACGCCGCTGGAAAAACAAATCGTGCCCTATCAAATCGTCCGCTTTCCCATCACCATTCCGTCGTCGTTTCAGCAATTCAACCGGAGCGGCCTCGATTTCGGCAACGATATGGATCGAGACGGCGTGAATGAGAAAGTCGATATGGTCGGCACCACCAGTGTGGTGAGCCGCGAAACGATCACCGTCCCGGCCGGGACCTATTCGAATGCCGTGAAGGTGGAAGCCCGCATGACCATGCAGATCCATCTCTCCGGCGGCGATAAGCCGGCCCGTGGCATCGATGTCATGACCGCCTGGTTTGCCAAAGGGGTCGGGCTGGTCAAATATGTGGAGCGACAGGAATTGTCCGCTTCGAAGGAAGATCGCGGCATGGTGACCGAGATTACCGAAGAGTTGGAAGAATTTACGCCGGCCCGCTAGCCGGCTGTTGAGAATGAATGTCGTGGCCCCAGTGGGAATAGTGCGAGCCTCTCTTGCCTGCCCCTCCTTCGTAAGGAGGGGCTAGGGGAGGTCGAGTTCGCCGGCAGCCATTACCGGTGCGGTAATTCGTGAGTCATACGGCCGCCCTGAGGCTCTACCCCTCCTCACCTCCCCTTACAAGGGGGAGGAAGAGAAAAGACGACGACCAGTAACCTTTGCCACGAATCAGTCCGTCGCCTCAAATCCCCGACGAAGCGTATTTTCGCTGATGACGCGCGACGTCATAAACTGCTGCAGATAGTCGTCGCCTCCGGCCTTTGCCCCGACGCCGGAGAGCCGGTGACCGCCGAACGGTTGACGGCCGACCAGCGCCCCCGTGATCGAGCGATTCACGTACAAGTTCCCGACATCGAATTGCTCGCGAACCAGTGCCAGGTTCGCCGGGCTGCGCGAGTAGATGCCGCCGGTCAGGGCATACGTCGTCGAGTTGGCCATCTCCAGCGCGTCCGTCATGCTGGCCGCTTTCATCACCGCCAGCACCGGGCCGAATATTTCCTCCTGCGCCAGCCGATGGCGCGACACCACATCGGCAAACACGGTCGGTCCGACGAAATGCCCTGGCCCTTCGGTCGATCGACGAATGAGCAGGCGGCCTTCTTGCCGACCCATCGCGATCAACTCCTCGATTCGTCGCTTTGCTCGGGCGTCGATCACCGGCCCCACTTGCGTCCCAGGGTCGAGCGGATCACCGATGGCAAGGCTCATCACCGCGTCATGCAATCGCGAGAGAAATTGGTCATACACACTCTCCAGCACGATCGCTCTCGAACACGCCGAACATTTCTGCCCGGCATATCCTGTAAAGGACGCGACGACGCCCGCGATCGCTTCATCGAGATCCGCCGTGTCATCGACAATGATCGCGTTCTTGCCACCCATCTCGGCGATCACACGCTTCACCGTAGACTGACCAGGCTGCATGGCCGCTGCGCCGGCGATCAACTGCAGACCGACGTCCTTTGAGCCGGTGAAGGCAATGGTCGATATCTCCGGATGCGCGGCCAGCGCCTGACCGATGTCCGGCCCCCCGGGCACGCAGGTCAACGCACCGGACGGGACGCCGGCTTCACGCAGAATGTCGGTCAGCAATCGACCCAGCAGGGGCGACCGTTCGGATGGCTTGAATAACACCGTGTTGCCGGCAACCAACGCCGCGCTCACCATGCCGGCCGGAATCGCGAGGGGAAAATTCCACGGCGCAATCACCGCCGCCACGCCGCGCGGCCCATAGATCCGATGATTCCGTTCCCCAGGGGAATGGCCCAACTGAAGCGGGGAGTCCAACCGGTCCATTTGCCCGGCGTAGAATTCGAGGAAGTCGATAGCCTCTGCCACATCCGCATCCGCCTCCCGCCAGGGCTTGCCGACCTCAATAATTTCCCACGCCGCCAGCTCAGACCGCCGCTCGCGCATGAGCGCCGCCGCGCGCCGCATGATGGCACTGCGCTCCGCGGCAGGCCGTCGCCGCCATTCCGCCGCAGAAGACACAGCCAACGCGACCGCCTTTGCCACGTCGGCATGAGCCGCGCTCTGCACGAGCGCGACGACTTCGTCCGGATGAGCAGGGTTGCGCGACTCCATCAGCGTTCCGGTCAATCGCAATTCCCGATGCGGCGGCTCCCACTTGTCTCCCGTCCGCGCACACACCTTTTTGATCGCCTCTTGCATTGCCGCCCGACTGGCGGCCTTCGAAAAATCCCGATGCGGCTCATTCACAAAATCCTTAGAGCCAGGAGAAGACGCCGCCAAGGGGGAAGGCGAGAGTGCCGGAGGGGCCAAGAGCGTGTTCAATGATTGCGACTCGACATATTCTTTGCGCAGGAAGGATTCGTTCGACGTGTTCTCCAGCAAACGCCTGACGAGATAGGCCATGCCCGGCAGCAGACGCCCGACCGGCGTGTAGAGCCGCACGCGCCGTCCATGGGCTACCATCGCATGCTGGAAGGGTTCGGCCATGCCATAGATCATCTGATACTCAAATGCCTCAGGCGGAACAGCCAGCGATTCCGCCACGGCCTCAATCACGGCCAAGGTCCGAAGATTGTGGGTACCGAAGGCCGGACGAATCAGATCACGGTGCTGGAGTATCAGAGGAATCAGCGCTTCGTAGTTCGCATCCGTCTCGGCTTTCTGCTCAAACAACGGCACCGGCCATCCGGCCTGATGATGGCGAACAGTGTCAGAATCCCAATAAGCTCCCTTCACCAAACGGATGGTGATCGGCGTGCCACGCCGTGCTGTCCAGGTGATCAAGTCGTGGATATCGCGTTCGGTTTCCCGATGGTAGGCCTGCATCGCGACCCCGGCATGGAGAAAGGAGCGGTAGTTCTCTTCTGTAAACAGCCGTCGAAAGATGTCCAAGAGCAGGTCTTTGCTGTCGGCCTGCTCCATATCGAAGATCAATCCGCACGATGTCGCTGCCGCCAGATCCACGATCGGCCGTAAGCGCGCCGCCACCGCGCGATAGGTTCCGTCGGGATCGATGGGATCGAGGCGCGCAGTGAGCGCAGAGATCTTGAGCGAGAGCTGGATCCGGGGCAGAGCGCCCAGATGATCCCGCTCCAAACGCGGAGCAGCGGGCCAGCGCTCCGCCTCCGAGCGCAATTCAGACAACGCCGCCAGACAGCGATCGCGATACTGATCGGCTTCGAGGTTGCTGATCGTCGCCTCACCTAACAAGTCCACGGACCAGGCGCGCCCGTCCTTCCACAATCCCGCGAGAACGGGGAGGGCCTCGGTCACCGAGCCTCCGGCAATAAACGTCCGGGCCATCTGCTCGACTTGATGGCGGATCGATTTTCCGGTGATCGCGGCTCCCAGAGTCGTCGCAGCGAGGGCCTTCATTCCCCACTGCAGCCCGAAGACAGGCCCATGCCTCGCGCCAAAATATTCTTCTGCCAGCGTGACGACCGCCTGGTCAGAGGCGAGCGCGGGGAGCACATCGATGAACCGGAATAACTGCACCTTGAAAGCCGGATCTTTCATCGCCAGATTGATCACGCCTTGCGACCACCAACGGCCCTCAAAGATCGTCGGTGCCCGGCCCGCAGATAATGTCGAGAGGTGAGTTCCGATGCGGAGAACGGCGGATGCAAGTGACGATGTACTCGACGTCATGCGGCCTCCTGAACGATGACCATTCTTGACTCAATCAGTATACGCCGATCGCTCACCGGCTGCCCCTTCCGGGATGCATGACCGCTTCCCAGACTGTCGCGGCCGGAATGAAGAAGCTGTTGTAAAGCATGCGTCATTTGGCTAACATAAATAAATAAGTAATGTTCACCGTAGTCGTGATGGTGGACTGTATGATCCCCAGCTTCAGGAGGATGAATGACTGCACCCGATCAAGCCGTCTCCACTGATTACACTGGTTTTTCGTATATCAATTTTTTATTGTTTTGCGCCGTCGTCGCCGCCACCGTCATTGGGATTCCGCTGTACGGGTACTTTGTCGGATTCACCACCTTCGATTGGATCCTTTCCTTTGTCATGTATGTCGTGACCGGCATGGGGATCACCGTCGGGTATCATCGCCTTGTCTCCCATCAAAGCTTCGAATGTCCTGACTGGGTCAAACGTTGCGCACTGGTTGCCGGGGGATGGGCGCTCCAAAACTCGGCGCTCATCTGGTGTGCCGACCACATTCGCCATCATGCCCGCACGGATACAGACGAAGACCCCTACAATGCCAGCAGGGGCTTCTGGCACAGCCACTGCGGCTGGCTCTTTTACGAAACCCCGCATCGCACCGACAAGTACGAAATCCGGCTTCGCCGAGACCCCGTGATCCTCTGGCAACACCGCTACTATTGGGTGATCGTGGCATCCGGGTTGGCCATCCCCTTTGCCCTCGGCGTGTGGTGGCATCAAGGCTGGATGGGCGGCATCAGCGCCCTGCTGCTCGGCGGGCTCTTCCGCATGTTCATGGTGCTCAACTCCACGTTCACGATCAATTCCCTTTGCCACATGATCGGCAGTCAGCCGCACGGGACACAGGACAGCAGCCGCGACAGCTGGCTGATCTCCTTCGTGAGCTTCGGGGAGGGGTATCACAACTATCATCACACCTATGCGCGCGACTACCGCAACGGACCCAAGTGGTATAACTTTGACCCCTCGAAGTGGATCATCTACACATTGTCGCTGTTCGGATTGGCGACCAATCTGCGCCGGCTCGATCCCTCGGTATTCTAGCCTCGTCTTCAGCTTCCCCAGTCGGGCCATAGCCGCCTATGGTCCGACTGGCCCATTTCCTTTCCCCCAGCCCATCGCTTATGATGGCCGTAGTATTGAGCGTCCATGTCTTTCGGCCACGACCGTAGCCTTGTGAGCCGAACCATCGATATAGCGGAGGACCGATCCATGGCAGATGAACATTCCCACGAAGCGCAGCAAGCCCCGGCGAAAGAGAATTTTATTCCCGGCGTGAAGCATGTCATTGCCGTCAGCAGCGGCAAAGGCGGCGTCGGCAAATCGACGGTCGCCTCAAACCTGGCCTGTGCCCTGGCCCTGACCGGGGCAAAGGTCGGTCTCATGGATGCAGACCTCTACGGCCCCAACATTCCCATGATGATGGGCAGCTCAAAAGGCCCAGAGCAAAAAGACGGCAAGATCGTCCCGGTGGAAAACTACGGGGTAAAACTGATCTCGATGGCCTACCTGGTGCCGGAAGAAGCGCCGCTCGTGTGGCGAGGCCCGATGGTCCATCAATATCTGCAGGCGTTTTTCCGCGACGTATTGTGGGGCAACCTGGACTACCTCCTGCTCGACCTGCCTCCCGGCACCGGAGATGTCCAACTCTCCATCTCGCAAATGGTGCCCCTGGCCGGCGCCATTACCGTGACCACGCCGCAGGAAGTGGCACTCTACGATGTCCGGAAGGGCATGGCGATGTTCCAGAAAGTGAACGTCCCGCTGCTCGGCATCGTCGAAAACATGAGCTCGTTCGTCTGCGGCCATTGCGGCGAACGCACCGACATCTTCTCGCATGGCGGCGGGGAGCGGGCCGCGGAGAAACTGGGCATTCCCTTCCTCGGGCGCATCCCCATCGATCCGGCGATTCGCGACGGCGGCGATTCCGGCCATCCGATCGTGGTAGGCAATCCCGCCTCTCCCCAGGCGGCCGCCTTTCGGGACATAGCTCAAAAGATCATTCACGCGTTAGGCGCGACGGAACAGAGCGGCTCGTCGATCGACAGCCTGCTGAAGAAGATCAAGCAGCCATTTACCAATAGCTAACAGGGCGTCTCACAGCGGAGGAACGGCAATGGGAGATTTCGTACGGGTCGCGGGCAGGGCAGATGTGAAACCCGGGCATGCCATCATCGCGGAAGTCAACGGCAAGACCCTGGCGGTCTTCAATGTCGATGGCACCTTTCACGCGATCGACAATACCTGCGTGCATCGTGGGGGGCCGTTGGGTGAAGGGGACGTCGAAGGCAGCGTCGTGACCTGCCCCTGGCACGGCTGGCAGTTCAATGTTACGACGGGAGAATGCGTCAAGAACCCTGCGGCCAAAGTCGAAGTATATCAAGTCAAAGTCGAGGGCGACGACATCAAGGTCCTCGCATAATTCGCTTACACAGAAAGAGAGCACGATGGCGACCACCACAAAAGATCAGACCGAGATCACCGCGGCCCTGGTGCGGCTTTATGTCTTCCTCGCCCAATATCTCGATCGCTGCTTCGATGAAGCCGCCCGCAAGAGTTACCCGGACTCGGAGCTGCAGGCCCACCTGACAGAGACACGCACACAGCTCATGGAGATTCTCTCTGTGAATCCCGTCGTGAAGAAGAAACTCGAAGAAGACTGCAACCGGATTCTGGCTCTGGGCGCGACGTGCTTGACCTCCGGCGCAGCAGATCCCAAGACCCGTGAATCGATTCAGGCAGAACGGGCAATCCTCAAGAGCAAAACCCTCGCGCTGAGCGACCTCGTCGCCGTGTTTCGCGCGTTGGAATAAGGCCCCGCACGCTATGGGAGAGAGCGGCCTCGATAAACATCAGCTCGCCGGGCTGGATTATCGGGAGAGGGGATTCAACCGCCCCGTTGAATTCGTACGAGCCGGGGAACAGTTTTGCGCCATCTTGCGATATGAAACCATTCGCATCAGTACTGATCCTCACCCAGGGCAAGATGCGGCGCTCATGGCACTCATTCGGGATCTGCACCTGCAGGGATATCGGCAACTCAGAACCCAGGTCAGCTTTCGCAACGGCATCTACCTCGGCTCGCAAGAACTGTGGGTCGAATATCCGGACCCCGCGCCGCCTCCAAAGCCGGCAGGCTTGCTGAGCAAGATCCTGGGATTGTTTCGAGCGCGTAGACAGGACAACACCCTCTCATGAGCCTCATCTCGATCGAAGCACTCCGCTCTCCCGAACGTCCACGTTTGCCCGCCTGGTTCAAAATCAATGCACAGACCGGTCCGGACTATCTCGACATCAAGCAGACGATGGACCGCCTCAAGCTCCACACCATCTGCGAAGAAGCCCGCTGCCCCAATCGGTGGGAATGTTGGAACGCGCGCACCGCCACCTTCCTGATTCTGGGTGACATCTGCACAAGGCGCTGCCACTACTGCTCGGTTGAGACGGGGAGACCCCTCGCAGTCGATCACGGCGAACCTCAGCGGGTCGCTGAAGCCGTTCAGGCGCTCGGCCTCCGCCATGCCGTCATCACCTCGGTAAATCGCGACGAGTTGCCTGACGGTGGCGCAACCATCTTTGCGGAAACGATCCGCCAGACGAGGGCCCTCAGCCCAGGCTGTACGATTGAAGTCTTGATTCCTGACTTTGAGGGAAATGAGGCCGCGCTCACCACCGTCTGCGCAGAACAACCGGAGATCCTGAATCACAACATCGAGACCGTCCGCCGCCTCTTTCCATCGCTCAGGCCGCAAGGCAAGTATCAGCGGTCGATTGAATTACTCGGCCAGGCCAAGCGGCAAGGAATGACGACCAAATCCGGCTTGATCCTGGGTATGGGAGAGACGCTCGACGAAGCCCGCGACGTGATGCGCGACTTGCGCGCCGTCAATTGCGACATCATGACGATCGGACAATACCTCCAACCGACAAGAGACCATCTGCCGGTCGCTCGCTATTACGACCCCTCCGACTTCGCACTCTTAAAAGAGGAGGGGATTGCCATGGGCTTCACTCACATCGAATCAGGACCGCTGGTGAGAAGTTCCTATCATGCGGAACAACAAACCGTTCAGACGATGGAATCATCGTGAAACTAACGGAGGGCAATGGCCCGCGCAATACTCACCCCCGCACGAAATACGAAATGGCCATGAGCGCCACCCCGATTACGACCAGCGCATAGACATTCGCGACGAAGTAGGGGAAGACACAAAGGGCAACTCCCACGCAGAGCGGGACCACGGCCTTTTGCTCTCTACCATAGATACAAAAGCCGACACCGATCGATCCAAAAAGCATCCCCCACATCAACGCAGCCGTACTGCCCAGTTCAAACATGGCTCAGGATCTCACTTGGCTGAAGCGAAAGCCTTGGCGATCAGCTCCTGAGCCGCACCCTGTATCTGTTTCAAATGTTCCTTACCTCGAAAGCTCTCCGCATAGAGCTTGTAGACATCTTCCGTTCCGGAGGGGCGGGCGGCAAACCAGCCTTGCTCGGTCACCACTTTCAATCCGCCGATGGCTGCGCCGTTGCCGGGGGCTGTTGTCATCATGGCGACGATCTTATCACCGACGAGTTCAGTGGCTTGAACCTGAGCAGGGGAGAGCTTGGAGAGAATCGCCTTCTGTTCGGGCGTTGCCGCGGCATCGATTCGTTCATACACCGGTTCGCCCAGCTCCTTAGTCAGATCCTGATAGAGTTGCGCGGGATCTTTGCCGGTCTTGGCCATCATCTCAGCCGCCAGCAAATCCATGATGATGCCGTCTTTATCGGTGGACCAGACGCTTCCATCACGCCGTAAGAAAGACGCCCCGGCGCTCTCTTCACCGCCGAAGCCGAGCGAACCATCCAGCAATCCATTCACAAACCACTTGAAGCCGACCGGCACTTCAACAAGTTTCCGCTTGAGCTTGCCGGCGACTCGATCGATGAGACTGCTGCTGACCAACGTCTTGCCGATACCGGCATCAGACTTCCAGCCAGGACGATTGGCAAACAAGTAGGCGATCGATACGGCGAGGTAATGATTCGGATTCATCAAACCGGCCGTGCGTGTCACGATCCCATGGCGGTCGTTATCGGCATCGTTGCCGAACGCCACGTCGAAGCGATCTTTCAGCGCGATCAGATTCGCCATGGCATAGGGCGAGGAACAATCCATCCTGATTTTTCCGTCCCAGTCCAGAGGCATGAAGCGAAAGGTCGGATCGACGGTGGGGTTCACATTTTCAATGTCCAATCCGTAGCGCTCAGCGATCGGCTGCCAATAGGCCACACCGGAGCCGCCCAGCGGATCGATGCCAAGTGTCAGCTTGGCCGACTTGATCACGTCTAGGTCGATGACATTATCCAGATCCTTCACGTAGGCGTTGAGGTAATCATGTCGATGAGTTGTAGGAGCTTTTCGAGCTTGTTCATAAGACAGACGCTTCACCCCTTGAAGTGTGCCTGCAAGAAGGGCATTGGCTCGATCTTCGATCCATTTGGTGACCTGCGTATCGGCCGGTCCGCCATGCGGCGGATTGTACTTGATACCACCATCTTCAGGCGGATTATGCGAAGGGGTAATGACAATGCCGTCGGCCAGACCGGATGTGCGGCCGCGGTTATAGGTCAGGATCGCATGAGAAATGACCGGGGTCGGTGTAAAGCCGCCATCCTGATCGATCATCACCGTGACACCATTGGCCGCAAGCACTTCAAGCGCCGAGATAAAGGCAGGCTCTGACAACGCGTGGGTATCTTTGCCGAGATACAGCGGTCCGGTCGTCTGCTGCGCGGCACGGTATTCGCTGACTGCCTGGGTGACGGCGAGAATATGCTGCTCGTTGAAGCTTCGCTTGAGGGATGACCCACGGTGGCCGGATGTCCCAAATGTCACACGCTGGTCACGAACCGTAACGTCGGGCGTATCTGACATATAGGCAGAGAGCAGCCGATGGACATCGACAAGAATGGACTGTGGAGCCGGCTGACCGGCCAAGGGATGAATCGGCATAGAAAGCCTCGCGCGAAGTCATTGGCTGAGTTGCTACAGACTGTTGCATGTACGCTTTGAGCGAGAGACTGTCAATCCGTGAGAGAATATCGGATGGCCAATGGGGTAAGGCTCTCTTGATCAACGGCTGAAGAGAAGAGTAAAGATATGGGCAGTAAATCCCATTCGACTATGTAGTTTACATAATACCTCTTATCAGACGCTACTATTCAGAAGACTTATGCGCTTAGATTTCCTCAATCGCCTTCAGAAAGAACTTTCCGTTACGAGCACCGCTCTCCACGAAGCGGTTGTCTCAATTGCAGAGCGTGTCAATCGCAAGGTTCAGATCCTCCGCCTCCATTGGCAGGCATCAAGCGTACTTGAGGGAATCGATGCCATCAGCCAGGATCTTGGACATCAGATCGTTGACCAGATCTCCCGCCGCCCCTCCGAGCGCCGCCCTCTCGATCCTGACCTCTCGGAGGTCGACAACACCATCCATCGTGCCACCACACGCATCCAGACGCTCAAACAATCACTGGTTGAACTCGATGTTCAAATCAGGCAGCTGAAGCTGGAAACCATCCACGAAGACCTCCTCCGCCTCCAGCAGGATCTCAGCCAACGTTCGGCCGGCATTGAACGAGTCATGATCCCGCACAGTTCTGCCGCTGTCGGACAACGCATTGGCGACGTTCCGCGTTCATCATCCGTTCACATCGCCACGGTCATGCGCGGACCATTCCTTTTGGCGCCTGCTGAAGACCTGACCTTCCGTACAGGCGACATTGTCGTCCTCATGGGTGGCCAGACGGAGCTGGATCATCTCTCCACCTGGTTTACCCGCCGCCGTCACTCCACCTCCTCCGCAACGCAGCCCGCCTAGCCCCATAGGCAGGAGCCTAGGCCTTCCGGTAGAATGAATCTATGATGATGCGTGGGACTCGAGCTTTCAGAGCCACTCTGATCTTCACAGTGCTCCTATTGCCTTGGGCAAATCCTCTCGCGACGGCAGCGATCACGGATTCTCCGGGAATACGGATGCTCGAAGAAATTCAGACTGTCATTACCGATCTGGCGGAAGAAGCCAAGCCGTCCGTCGTGAACATCTTTCCAATTCCCGGAGCAGGAAGATCGCGTGAGTCTGGCGCAGACCGCACGCCCGGTGCATCGGGGTCCGGATCCGGCCTCATTGTGGACAACGAGGGACACATCGTCACGAACAACCATGTCATCGGCGATGCCCTTGAAGTCGAGGTCCGTTTATTCGACAAGACGAAATTGATCGCACATGTCGTCGGGAAAGATCCGGACACCGATCTGGCACTCCTAAAAGTCACCGTCGATCGCGCGTTGCCTTTTGCCCGATTTGGCGATTCCAGCGCGGTGCGCGTCGGTCAGTGGGTGCTTGCTGTGGGGAACCCGTTTGGACTTGATCGCACCGTCACGCTGGGTGTGGTGAGCGGAATCGGACGGGAAAACGTCAATCTCTCCCGTTACGAAAACTTCATTCAGACCGACGCCTCGATTAACCCCGGCAATTCCGGCGGACCGCTCTTCAATCTGCGCGGGGAAGTCATCGGCATCAATACCGCCATCATCAACTTCGCCCAAGGGATCGGATTTGCCATTCCCTCGAATATGACCAAACAGGTCATTCAGCAACTGATCGCACGCGGCAAAGTGGTGCGCGGATGGCTGGGGGTCGGCATCCAGCCGCTCACGCCGGAGCTGGCGAAAAAGTTCGGTGTGACTGAAGGCGAAGGGATCCTCGTCAATGAGGTCTTCGAAAAAGATCCGGCCGCCGAAGCCGGCATCAAGCCCGGCGACATTATTCTGACGATCGACGGCAGCGTGGTGGACTCTCCGAACAAGCTGTCCCGCTTGATCGGCGCGCTCCCGCCCGGCGCTGCCCCGAAGATCGAAGTCATCAGAGATTTCACGCGACACATCCTCACCGTTCCCTTGAGTGAACGACGGGACACCGCGGTCATGGCCTCTCTCCCGCAGTCCCGAACCGAGGTGAAACTGGGGCTCGATCTTCAGGACCTCTCAGCCGGACTGGCAGAAAAATTCAAACTCCGCGAAACGCGCGGCGTGCTGATTACCAAAGTTGATCCAGGCAGCCTGGCTCACGCAGAAGGGCTTCGTGAAGGCGACCTGATCAAGGAAGTCAACCGCGCCGACGTCGCCACCGTCGGAGAATTCACGTCGGCGATCACAAAAGTCCGGCGCGGCGACACGGTCCT
The DNA here is from genome assembly GCA_030653545.1 of Nitrospira sp. Taxonomy (NCBI): domain Bacteria; kingdom Pseudomonadati; phylum Nitrospirota; class Nitrospiria; order Nitrospirales; family Nitrospiraceae; genus Nitrospira; species Nitrospira sp. Next base: position 295,555 of record JAURZE010000022.1, read on the forward strand.
ACTCCGCGTCCTTCGAGAAAATCGCGCGTTCTACGTCGTCCTCAAATCCACCGACTAAGCGGCCTTAGTGCGCCGCGACGGCATGCGGTTCAACCTTGTGTCCCTCAATGATCTTCCCCGCCAGCTCTCGCGGAACTTCCTCGTAGCGGGCAAACTCCATCCCGTAACTGCCCCGCCCGCCGGTCATTGCGTTCAGCGCCGGGGCATACTTCAGCGACTCCGCTAACGGCACGAGGGCTTTGATCTGTTCGGCATGGTCATCCGCCTGCACCGAAACAATTCGTCCCCGGCGCGCATTGATGTCCCCCATGACGGCGCCGACGGTGTCCGTTGGGGCCTCGATCTCCATCAGCATCAGCGGCTCAAGCAGAACGGGATGTCCCGCTTCCATCGCCTTTTTGAAGGCCATTGACCCGGCAATCTTGAATGCCATCTCGGAAGAATCGACGACGTGGAAGGAACCGTCATAGACCGTCACGCGCACATCCACAACGGGGAAGCCGCTCAGCCCGCCCTCCTGCATGGCTTCCACCACGCCTTTCTCAATTGCCGGAATAAAGTTGCGCGGGATCGCTCCCCCGACCACACGATTCTCAAAGACAAATCCTTCTCCCCTCGCCAGAGGGACGATTTCCAGCCAGCAATCGCCAAACTGACCGTGGCCACCCGTTTGCTTCTTATACTTCCCCTGCGCCTGCGAGACGGCTTTGATCGTCTCACGATAAGGGACTTTGGGCGTGTGAAGCGTGACGTCCGCTCCGAATTTCCGGTGGAGCTTCTCCAGCGCCAGATCGATATGGAGTTGCCCCATTCCACTGAGCACCATATCCTTGGTCTCGGGGTTACGGACAAATTCCAGCGTCGGGTCTTCCTCGATCAACTTATGCAAACCAAGGCTCACTTTGTCGATTTCCGACTTGGACTTGGCCTCAATGGCGAACGATAACACCGGACGAGGCAAGGCAAAGGACGGATAACAGATCGGCGCACTCTCGTGACAGAGCGTGTCGCCTGTCTGCGTATCCTTGAGTTTCCCGATCGCTACAATGTCTCCCGACTTGGCCGCACTGATGAGCACATGCTTCTTGCCCAATAGCGTATAGAAATGGCCGAGCTTCTCACGGACGTGTCTCGTCCCGTTGAGGACCGTCGAGTCCGCCTGGATCGTTCCTGACAAGACCCGGCAATAGGACAGCCTCCCGACGAAGGGGTCGATGATCGTCTTGAAGATCAGACCGGAAAACGGCTCTTGCAGGCCCCCCTTCCGTTCGCACGGCTGCCCAGTTTCTGGGTGCCGCCCTAGCGCAGGATGAATGACAGCCCGTTCTGCAGGCGACGGCAGTAGGGTGACAAGAGCATTGAGCAATGACCATACGCCGACATTGCGCAGCGCCGAGCCGGCATAGACCGGAAGGAACTGCCTGGTCTGGATATCGCTCCGAAGCCCTTCCACTAATTCATCCCGATTCAAATCGCCTTGTTCCAGATAGCGACTCAGCAGCCCCTCATCACGCTCAGCGACCGCTTCGATTAATTGTTTCCGCGCATGCTTGACCGCCTGTTCCATCTCGGGAGGAGCTGCGGCTCGTTCGATCTTGGGAGAGGAGCACCCTGAGCGGATCAATGTTTCATCCAGCAGATCAATCACGAAATCGAAACCGGAACCGGAGTGCGCAGGCAGCACCATAGGAATCGGCGTACACTCCAACTGCGTCCGGCAGAGATCCAAGGCAGCGTCGAACGAGGCGCCTTCCCTATCCAACCCGTTCACGAACACGAGACACGGCAAGTCCAGATCTCTCACTCTGTGCCAAAGGCGGGCCAGTTCAGTCCGGACTCCGGCGTCGGGATTGACTACGATGATGACGGCATCAACGGCCCGCAAGGCGGACAGCGATTCACCCGATAGGCTCAGTGCGCCGGGAGAATCGACGAGCGTGATCGCCGTCTGATTCCAGGTCAAGTGGAGAAGGCTCGTGCTGGCGGAACAGTGATGATGGAGTTCTTCCGGTTCGAAATCGGAAACGGTCGTGCCCTGGAGTACGGAGCCGAGAGTCGGGATGGCACCGCTTGTGTAAAGCAGGGCCTCAGTGAGGGATGTCTTGCCTGCGCCGACGTTGGACACCAACGCGATATTCCTGACGGACTCTACGCGAATCTCGCCCATGGCAGACCCTCCTTATAGCTAGTCGCAAATATTGTTAGACCATCAGCCTCCTCATTGTCGTCCCTGCTTGTTTGTCGTCTCGCCCTGACTGATCGAGTACCTCGTTATACCTTAATCCATCCTTCATCGGCAAAGCTCACGTATCGACCGTCTCCGATGACCAGATGGTCCAACACACGAATCCCCAGCACTTCGCCGGCCGTCACCAGTCGGTCCGTCAATCGACGATCTTCGGTACTCGGTGTCGGATCACCGCTGGGGTGATTATGCAGGAAGATCACACCCGCGGCAGACTCACGGACCGCAAGGGCAAACACTTCACGCGGATGGACGATGCTCAACGTGAGACTCCCCTCCGACACCGTGGCCTCTTTCATGACCGTATTCTTCGCATCGAGCAAGATGACCTTGAAGATTTCGTGCTTGAGATCGCGTACCAGTGGGTGGAAGTGCCGAAACAAATCTGAGCTGGATGAAATTTTTGTCCCCGTCGAGAGGGGAATCGCCATGGCTCGCTTTCCCAATTCAAGCGCCGCCTTCAGCTGGGCAACTTTTGCCGGACCTATTCCTGGAATCGTACAGAGTTCTTCAATTCCGCTCCGGGCCAACGATGCCAGCCCGCCGACGCGGTGCAGCAGCTCCATCGCGACCTGCACTGCGGATGAATCTCGACGTCCAGTTCTCAACAAAATCGCCAACAATTGCGCATCCGACAGCATCTCAGGCCCTTTGGCCAGAAGACGTTCTCTCGGACGTTCAGTCGCAGGCCAGTGCCCGATCCCTCTGTGAGTGTCAGTCGTCATGATTCACCCTCTCTGAACAAAAATCTGACGCCACGCACCTTTTTGCACGACCCCCTGGGGTAGGTTTTACCCCATGGAGACAACTACGTAACCGATAAACCATTGAAATATTGACACACGACAATTTGGTGCAGCTTTTGCTTAATTCGGCACACAGCTGTTCATGCAGACACCTGGGAGGATTCGATGGAATGTCCGAAATGCAAAGGGCTGATGATGTTGGAGCGGTTCTCAGACTTCTTCCTCATTTTTTACGCCTGGAAATGCATCAACTGCGGCGCGATCATCGATCGCACGATTTCCAATAATCGAAGAAAGAGTCTGGCCGCTCGGGATACCCAACCGGTATCAGCCAGTAAATGATTAAGCATTGATTCGCTGTCGTCCGATCCGACCCGGTTATCGAGTCGCCCTCAATCGGAGAGCTCGCGCATCCACGCAAGAGTGGGTGCGGCGAAAGTATAGCGGCTTCCTAATGGATGGTCAAAATGATCCATCCCCCTGACTGTTTCCAGACCAAAGTCACATCATCGCCAGCCCCTAACTTCCCTCCAGTACGTCAGCCCCGCTTCGTCCCTTGACCCCTGCAAAAACGCTGTGTTAGAGTCCTGCTCTCTTAACGATGTCCCGTATTTACTGACATGCGAGTTATAGCTGGATCCCACCGGGGTCGACGCCTTCAGGGACCGCACGGCACCGCACTTCGTCCTACCTCTGACCGAGTCAGGGAAGCATTGTTTTCTATCCTGGGTAACCGGCTTCCAGATAGTCGCGTGTTGGATCTCTTTGCGGGAACCGGAGCGATTGGCATTGAGGCACTCAGCCGTGGAGCAGCGCACGTGACAGCCGTTGAGTCACAAGCTGAATCATTGAAACTCTTGCGGCACAATGTCGCGGAGTGTGGGATGAACACCCTCGTCACGGTTCACGCAAGAACGGTCAAACAATTTCTAACGCGTCCAGAGTTGTGGGTCGGCCCCTATGATATTGTATTTGCCGATCCTCCTTATGACCTGGCCTACAAACTCGAAGACATCTTCCAAACCGTCCATGCTACACTCACGCCACCCGATGCCTGGCTGGTTGTCGAACACGCGTCGAAATCCACCCTTCCCGACCGGCTGGGCTTGGCAACGTTTAGGAAGCACTATCAATACGGAGATACGGCACTGTCGATCTATTCGTTTCCCGCAGAGGCCACAGCATGAAAATCGGTATATACCCCGGCACCTTTGACCCGATTACGCACGGTCATACCGATATCATTACACGCAGCCTTCGCGTCTTCGACAAGGTGGTCGTGGCGGTCGCACCTAATCCAGCCAAACATCCGCTCTTTAATCTGACCGAGCGGCTGGAGATGGTGAAGCTGGTCATGAAGGATCTAACCCAGGTCGATGTGACCGTCTTCGAAGGCCTCCTGGTCGACTATGTCGCACGGTCGGGAGCCCATGCCATTATTCGAGGGCTGCGAGC